>NZ_JBIVGD010000014.1:0-155791 GCF_044748465.1 Paenarthrobacter sp. NPDC089988 | reverse complement strand
ATGGCAGCAGCAGCCATCATGATCGCCATGATGACCAACCACACCACCCCCACCCAAACAACAACAACCCCGGCAGCAGCCCACACCCACCACGCAACCCCGGCCACCGGAACCGGCACCGCATCGGTCTTCCACAACACCCCCGCCCTGGCCACCCTCCTCACCATCGCCTTCGCCGCCGCAGCCACCACCTTCCTCATCCTCCTCCTACGCCACCGCACCCAAACCACCCACACCAACACCCACCACCCCACAAACACCCGCACCGAACACGGCCTCGAAGCCGCCGGCGCCACCACCATGGCCCTCATGTTCGCCACCATGACCACCTAAAACCGCCGGCCACCCAAAACCACCGGCTGATCAACACGTAGCGCCCACCCTAAAGAGTGGTTAAAACCATCCCGAATTAGCGTTTCCGGAACATGGCCCGGGACGGACGATGGATGCTAAGCCCCTGAAGCATCCCGGAGGCTGGAAGCGAAACCTACCGACCCCTCTTCTGGAAAGGCAGTCCGATGCAAACCTCAGATACGTGTCTTGCAACGTGGATGGGCCGGGAGGCCCTTGCTGAAGCGATGATTCCGGTGATTGGCCGGCTCTACCGCGAAAACAACGTGGTGACCAGCATCCACGGCCGCAGCCTGGTGAACAAGTCCACCATGAGCATCCTCAAGGCCCACCGCTTTGCCCGCCGGATCAGCAAGGAAGAGCTCCTTCTCGAAGAGACTGCTCCCCTGCTCAATGCCTTGGCGGAATTGCAGCTCGGCTCGGCAGCCATCGACATTGCCCGCCTGAACCAGAAGTACAAAGAGAAGGGCAACGGAGCCTCCCTCGAGGACTTCCTTCGGACCGAACTGGCTGGAGTGGTGGGCAAGCAGGGCATCAACGCCGGCGCCAGCACCGACGTCGTACTTTATGGTTTTGGCCGCATTGGGCGTCTGCTGACGCGCATCCTTGTGGAGCAGGCCGGTGGCGGCCACGGCCTGCGGCTCCGTGCGATCGTTGTCCGCAAAGGCGCGGACAACGATCTCACCAAGCGTGCCAGCCTGCTGCGCCGCGACTCGGTCCACGGATCTTTTGAGGGCTCCATCAAGGTGGACGCCGAGGCCAACACCATCACCGCCAACGGCGTCCGGATCCAGGTGATCTATTCGGATAATCCGGCCACCATCGACTACACCGCGTACGGCATCAAGGATGCGCTGATCGTGGACAACACCGGCCGCTGGCGGGATGCCGAAGGGCTCTCGCAGCACCTGCTCAGCAAGGGCGCGGGCCGGGTCCTGCTGACCGCACCGGGCAAGGGCGATCTCAAGAACATCGTGCACGGCATCAACCACGGTGACATCACTGACCAGGACCGGATTGTCACGGCCGCATCCTGCACCACGAATGCCATCACGCCGATCCTGCAGGCCATCAATGACAAGTACGGTGTCATCCACGGGCACGTGGAAACCGTGCACTCGTTCACCAATGACCAGAACCTCATTGACAACTTCCACAAGGGCGATCGTCGTGGCCGCTCCGCAGCCCTGAACATGGTGATCACCGAGACGGGTGCCGCCAAGGCCGTGGCCAAGGCTCTGCCGGAGCTGCAGGGCAAGCTGACGGGCAGCTCCATCCGGGTTCCCACGCCTGACGTTTCCATGGCCATCCTGAACCTGAACCTGGAACGCGGCACTACCAAGGACGAGGTCAATACCTACCTGCGCGAGATGGCCCTGCATTCGGATCTGCGGCAGCAGATCGATTACATGGATTCGCCGGAAGTGGTCTCCACCGATTTCGTCGGTTCCCGCCACACCGGGATCGTCGATGGCCTGGCCACCATTTCCACTGACAAGAACCTGGTCCTCTACGTCTGGTACGACAACGAGTTCGGCTACAGCTGCCAGGTGGTCCGCGTCATGGAAGAGATGGCAGGCGTGAACCGGCCGTCGTTCCCCGCGGCGAATGTGGTGGAAGAAGCCATGTCGGTGCTGGCCGCCGTCGGCTCCTAGAACCTGTCCCTCATACGCAAAGCGAGCCGAAGCATGAAGATTGGAATCCTGACCAGCGGTGGCGACTGCCCCGGATTGAATGCAGTGATCCGGGGCGCGGTCCTCAAGGGCATCGCCATCCAGGGGCACGAATTCGTGGGATTCCGCGACGGCTGGCGCGGGGTGGTGGAGGGGGATGTCATTGATATCCCCCGCGCCATGGTCCGGGGCATCGCCAAGCAAGGCGGCACCATCCTTGGCACTTCGCGCACCAATCCGTTCGAAAACGGCGGCGGCCCGGAGGTCATCAAGGCCCACATGGAGAGGCTGGGCATCGACGCGATCATTGCGATCGGCGGCGAAGGCACCCTCGCTGCAGCGAAGCGCCTAACGGACGCCGGACTGAAGATCGTGGGCGTGCCCAAGACCGTCGACAACGATCTCGACGCCACCGACTACAGCTTTGGTTTCGATACCGCCGTGCACATTGCCACCGAAGCCATGGACCGGCTGCGGACCACGGGCGAGTCCCACCATCGCTGCATGATCGCAGAGGTCATGGGGCGCCACGTCGGCTGGATCGCTCTGCACGCAGGCATGGCCGCCGGCGCGCATGCCATCCTGATTCCCGAGCAGAAAGTCAGCGTGGAGCAGGTCGGCCAGTGGGTCAAAGAGGCCCACGCCCGCGGCCGCGCACCGCTGGTGGTGGTGGCCGAGGGCTTCGTTCCCGACCACCTCGAAACGCCGCACTCGGAGCGCGGCCTGGACACGTTCGGCCGTCCCCGGATGGGCGGCATCGCGGACCAGCTGGCCCCGGAGATCGAGGCCCTGACCGGAATCGAAACCCGGACCACCATCCTGGGCCACATCCAGCGCGGCGGCGTCCCCTCCGCGTTCGACCGCGTCCTGGCCACCCGTTTGGGCATGGCCGCCGTTCATTCGGTGGTGGAAGGCCGCTGGGGATCCATGGTGGCCCTGAAGGGCACGGATATCCGCCAGGTCGGCTTCGACGAGGCCCTCGGCAAACTCAAGGTGGTGCCGCAGCACCGCTATGAGGAGGCTGCGGTGCTGTTCGGCTAGCCCTCGATCTTCACAACGGAAACCTCGACGACGGCAGCTGGCTCCTGGAGGCAGGTCCTGATTGCTTCGGCTACTTTCCGGGCCACGGCCGGAGCGGGGTGGCTCGCCTCAACACCGATACGTACTTTGACGGAGACCCCGTCCGGATTTTCCGAAAGGCCCACCAAGGGCTGGGCCTCCCCCGTCACTGCCTGGATGGCAGCACCGGCGAGTGATTGCCACAACGGCCGCGCGGGGAACAGCGCGCTGACACCTTCCACGGCTTGGACAACCTGCGTCAGTTCCTCGGCGAGCGCACGTGCCACTGGTTCCGTCATGACTGCTCCTCGCGCGGGTTCCCGAAATCCGGGCCTGGGTCCAGGACGTCGGTGATGGTCACGTCGATGCCGGTGATGTTCATTTCGGTCTGCGTCCGCAGTGCCTCTGCCAAGGCTTCGCGGACCTGGGTTGCCCGTTCCTCAAGGTGGTGGCCGTACACCACCGCAATGTCCACGGTGACGGTAATTTCAGCCTCCGGATCCGTCACGTCGCCCAGGAGGTGGCATTTCCCTGCGGCCGTGCCAGGAATGGCGTCCACCACGGATCGAATGAGCGCGGTCACCGCACCTTCAGTCTCCGACAGGACATCCGCCGGGTTGTCCGAAGTCAGGGGGATGGTCCGGCCTGGCCGAAGCTCAAGGCGCAGGTTGGACAGGATGGACTGCATCCAGTCGTCGGCTCCAGAGCCTGCCTCGGCTACGTCGGCATGGACCAGTTCGCCTGCGAAGCCGGACAAGCGGCGGAGGGTGGCCAAACCTGATTGGCATTCCGGGCACGTCTCCAGATGTGCTGGGTCGCTGAAAGCGCCGGTGTCCAGGTAGGAGCTCAACTCCGCCAAGGAATGACCGCATTCCAGCGTGTCGGGGGACGTGCTCATCGCCATTCCTCCATTCTCCGTGCAAGGGTGACGCGTGCCCGGGCGAGCCGGCCACGGACGCTGGCAGGACTGATCTTCAAGGTCTCGGCGATCTCCTCGTAGCTTTGGTCATTGAATTCCTTGAGGACCCAGCAGCGTCGTTGTTCCTCGGGCAGTTCGGCGAGGGCTGCTTTCAGGGCCTCCACGCCGGAACCGTTAAGTGCTGCCGGCTCCGGATCCTGCGGGCTGGGGTGCGGCGTCTGGGGCTCGGACGTTTCCAAGGGTGCGTGGTTCCTGCGCTTGCGCAGGTAGTCGACGCCCCGGCTGCCGACGATCCTAAGCAACCAACTCCTCACTGTGGCAGGGTCCCGCAGGTTTTCCAGTTGCTTCCACGCCTGGACCAAGGATTCCTGGACCACGTCGTCAGCATCGGCCCAGGATCCGGTGAGTCGGCGGGCGCTGGCCCGCATCAGTGGTCCATGCCTGCGGGCCAAGGCCTCAAAAGCTGCCGTGTCACCATCGGCGGCCCGTCCGGCAAGAATGGCGTCCGGAACCAGGTCCAACGGATGCTGGGCCCGTTGTGCGTTTGTCACGCAACTCCTTCCCTCCCTGGCTTCCGCGAAGCCCGGGGAGGCTTCGCGATAACCCTTGAAACGTCATGTGGTCCGCCGGCTTTTGGCCAGGCTGCTCCTGCCACCGCTGGTGATTCGCACCAGCACCGGCATCGGATTGCCCATCCAGCCATCGATTTCCTTGACCAACTCCTCGACTGTGTCCGCCAGTTCCCGCGGAGATGCTCCTTGCCTGGCTTCGATCGCCAACCGCAGCATGGTTCCACGCCGCGATTCCCAGGCCGATACCGACGTCGAGAGTACTTGCCTGTGGTCCGCGAGTGCTTCCTGGACTGCGAACGAAACCAGGCCGGAGTCAATGACCGTGGTTCCATCAGTGCCTTCCGATTGCCTGCCCATCACCGGGGTATGTCCACCGCCTTGGCGCGAAATCCATGCCAAGCACAGGGCGGCGCAGAAGAGCAGCACGGCGATCCCTGCCACCAGCCACCAACTACGGAGGGGTCCGGCCAGCGGCGCGGACTCCAGGAGCCGGCGTGCCTCCTCGGTGACGTGCGAGACCGTTGAAGTCCACGTCGTTGCAGCGGAGGGCAAGAGGCCGGCCGCGAAAACCGCGGCTCCCAGAATCACCAGGAGCAGCCCAACAACCGCCAGAACCAGCCGGTTCAGTGCCCTGTTAGTGTTCCTCATTGGCCAACCGCCCCTTCGTCCACTACGCGCACCGATGACGAAACCCGCCGCTTCAGTCCCAAGGCGGCCAGTTCGCCGTCGACCGCTGCTCTCAGTACCTCCGCTTCCAGTGGAACGCCCGACGTCGGACGCACCACCACCCGCACTGAACGGGCACCTACGGTGGTGGTCACCTGTCCGGGCGAGAGTCCCGCTTCCAGCCGGCACCGCCGGGACAAGGCCGCCGCAATGAGTTGGTCATCGACGACGACGGCGCTGCGGTCGCTGCCGAGGGACCGCCGGGCTTTCCGTCCGGGGGCTGCGGCAGCGACCAGGGCCAGCACGCCCAGCAGTGCAACCCCAACCCCGGACGCCCCCAAGGCGCCCGGGATGGTTGTTGAGGGGAGGTGGGCCAACCAGTCCCCGATCCGGGGAGGATCCGCCAGCAAGGGCCGGTCCCCGAGAATCCACAGGACCGTTTCTGCCGCGGCCCAGAGAAGCGCCACCGCGAGCAACGCTGCCACGACGATGGATACCAGCGCCCTGGATGAATGGGTTTCCCTGCGCGTCAACCTCTTGATGGTTCGGACGTGACTCATTGAACCCTTCCTTCCGGCTTCGCGGCACGCTTGGCAGCCGTGAGCCTGATGTCCACCCTGCCCAGCCGCCTCCCTGTGAGGGCGAAGCCCCGAACCGCAATGGCCGTCCGTGCGCGCTGGGCCTGCTCGAAGACCGTGGGACCTCCCTGCCTGCCCCGAAGCGGTGGCGGTGCCAGCTTCACTGTCACTTTCACGCCCAAGAGCCCCCGGTCATCCTCCAGGTCGGCGCCCACGGCACCGGGGCTGACGTGGAAAGCCTGTGCTGTGACGGCCTCCAGCGTTTTGCGGAGCGCCGCGTGGGTGATCCTGGTGTGGCCCGCGCGGACGCCGGTCACGGTCCCGGTCCCGCCGCTCATGATGAGGAGCGTTTGCCGCGCAGCGCGTCCATCACTCCGGCGAGGTCAAGCCTTCCCTCGGCCATCCTGCCCACGGCAGCGCCCACTGCCATGAACAGGGCCGTGACCAGGAAACCCCAGAAGCCGAAGGACAAGGCCACTACCGCCAGGACGGCGCCTGCCGCGAGACCGGTTACCGTGGGGCTCACGCGACCCTCGGCTCATGGTCGGCGCCATCCGAGTCGTCGTCGCTCGGCACGTGGATGTCCGTAATGGTGATGTTGACCTCGGTGACTTCCATCCCCACAAGGTCCTCGATTGCGGTGTATACGGCGTCCCGCGCGTTGTCCGCCACGTCCTGGAGGGGATGCGGGTATTCGACAACAAGCGTGACGTCTACTGCCACTTGGGTTTGGCCGACCTCGACGCTGACTCCCTGTGTCAGGTCCTTCTGGCCGACTTTCTCGCGCAGTGTGCCGATGGCTCGGGCTGCGCCGCCACCCAAGGCGTGGACGCCGTCGATCTCCTGGATGGCGATGCCGGCAATCTTGGCTACTACGCCATCAGCAACGGTGGTGAGCCCGCGGCCGTCCTTGCCTTTGAACTGGGGTGCTTTGGCTGCGGACTCCTTGGCGTTCTTGGCGGGGACGTCTGCCGGGGTGTGCGTCTGGATGGTCATGGCACTTCACTCCTCGTGTTCGTGGGCGCCTGTATGCGCCGTCATAAGGAAGACGAGGCTGAAGGCCGGTTCCTCACGCTCAAATTTATGTGATGTGCATCACTATTGGCGCACGACGGCGGCGCTCACCCCGTGTGGGCGGTCACCAAGGGATCGGGGTGCTCCGCGTGGATGCCGGCCGCCCTTTCCACAGGGAGTCCGTTCCTGATCCAGTACTCGATCCCACCAATCATTTCCTTCACCGAATATCCCAGTTCCGCGAAGGCGAGCGCCGCGAACGTACTGCCATTGCATCCCGGGCCCCAGGAGTACACCACCACCTGCGATCCGGCCGGAACCAGGCCGCCTGCGAGCTCGGCAATCTGCGCGGTAGGGATATGTACCGCTCCGGGAATATGTCCGTGGTCCCACGATGACTGCCGGCGGGTGTCCACCACCACCAAGGATCCCGGCTCGGCGTCGGCCACGTCCATGACGTCGATTTCGAGTTCCAGCTTGGCCCGGAAGTACGCTGCCGGATCAAGGTTCATTGTGAGCCCACCCCCAATGCCGTCCGGACGGTGGCCCCGCCCTCCACTTCGTCCGGACGATGAGTTCCGGGCGTCCTTGCCTTCAGTAGTCACTAGGTTTCCTATCCCGCTATGGCGCATTGTTCGGCCCCGTAGTCGCGTTTCCAGCTTTGCACCGGACCTCGGCAGCCACACGCCGCGGCGAGTCCACGCATTCGGTCCAGATGTTGGCTTGGACCTCTTGCATCGGAGGTCACCACGATACCCCCTGGGGGTACTTGCGTCCATACCCCCCATGGGTATAGTTTGGGTTCGTGAGCACGGTAGACCTGAACCTCGGGAACCCGAACCTGCCGACCGTTGAGGTTGAGCTGGAGACAGCAACTCCGCACGGCTATACCAGCAACAAAGACGCATACCTCCGCCGCCTCAAACGGATTGAAGGCCAAGTCCGCGGCATTGCCCGGATGGTCGAGGAGGACAAGTACTGCATCGACATCCTCACCCAGGTGGCTGCCGCCACCAAGGCGCTGCACGCGGTGAGCCTGGGCCTCGTCGAAGAGCACATCGGCCATTGCGTGGTCGGTGCCGCCTCCGAGCCGGATCCGGATGCACGCGCCGAACAGATCGACGCCAAAGTCAAGGAGGCCACCGATGCCATCGGGCGCCTGCTGCGGTAATCCCTCAAGCACACACCACGCCATTCAACTCACCACCAAGGAGCGCATCATGAGCCAAACCATCACCACCAACGTCAACGTTTCGGGCATGACGTGCGGGCATTGCATCTCCAGCGTGAGTGAAGAACTGGAGGCCCTCAGCGGCGTCGAAGAGGTCTCGGTAGACCTCAACCCCGGCGGCCTGTCCACCGTGACCATCACTTCCACCAGCGAACTCTCGCCGTCCGAAATTGGCGAGGCTGTCGCAGAAGCGGGCTACGTGGTGGTAGCCAACGAAGCCTAGGAGTTCTTTTGACCAACCAGGAGATCTTCAACCAGCCCGAAACCCGGGTGGTTGAACTCGACATTGAGGGCATGACCTGTGCCTCATGCGTCAATCGAGTGGAACGGAAACTCGGCAAGCTTGAAGGCGTCGAGGCCACCGTCAACCTTCCCCTGGAATCTGCCCATGTCACCGTCCCGTCGACCGTCACGGATCAGCAACTCGTAGATACGGTCAACGCCACGGGCT
The DNA here is from genome assembly GCF_044748465.1 of Paenarthrobacter sp. NPDC089988. Lineage (NCBI taxonomy): Bacteria > Bacillati > Actinomycetota > Actinomycetes > Micrococcales > Micrococcaceae > Paenarthrobacter > Paenarthrobacter sp. NPDC089988. Next base: position 147,277 of record NZ_JBIVGD010000014.1, on the reverse strand, counting down.
ACAAGGCCACAGTCCGCCAACCCCCTGCCGCGCATGCCCATCACCACGCCGAGCACCCGGATCACGACGCCAGCGAGCATGCAGAGCATGCCGCCCACGGCGACGACTCCGGCGAACACGAAAACCACATGGACCACGGTCCTGCCGCCTCGATTCTGCGGCCACGGCTGTACTTGGCAGCGATCCTTACGGTCCCCGTTTTCGCCATCTCGATGATTCCCGCCTTCCAGTTCCCCAACTGGGGCTGGGTCGCTGCCGCGCTGGCCTTGCCAGTCGTGAGCTGGGCTGCATGGCCGTTCCATCGTGCCGCAGCCGTCAACGCACGGCACTTCGCCTCCACCATGGACACACTGGTCTCCATCGGCGTGATCGCGGCCTATACTTACTCCGCCTGGCAGTTGTTGGCGGATCCACGGATAACCGAGCACCCAGGCATGGAAGGCATGTCCGGCGGGCTCTACTTCGAAGTCGCCGCTGTCGTCACCACGTTCCTTCTCCTGGGCCGTTACCTTGAGGCGAATGCCAAGGCCAAGGCTGGCAACGCACTGAAGGCCCTGCTGAACCTCGGCGCGAAGGAAGCCACGGTCTTGGTGGACGGACGGGAGCAGAAGATACCCGCTGACCAACTGCTGGTTGACGACGTTTTTGTCGTCCGCCCCGGAGAAAAGATCGCCACGGATGGCGTGGTCACGGAAGGTGCATCCGCCGTCGATGCTTCCCTGGTCACCGGCGAGTCAGTCCCGGTCGAAGTCGGCACGGGCAGCCAAGTTACCGGTGCCACGATCAATACCTCCGGCCGCCTGCTCGTACGTGCCACCCGGGTTGGCGCAGACACCACACTTGCCCAAATGGGTCGTTTGGTCAGCCAAGCGCAAACCGGGAAGGCACCCATCGCCCGGCTGGCTGACCGCATCAGCGCGGTGTTCGTGCCGATCGTCCTGATCATCGCGTTCATCACGTTCGTGCTGTGGCTGTTCTTCTCCGGCGATCTCAACGCATCCTTCACGGCCGCCGTGGCCGTACTGGTGATCGCCTGCCCCTGTGCGCTCGGCCTGGCCACACCTGTAGGACTCCTCACGGGCACCGGCCGCGGTGCGCAGCTCGGCATCCTCATCAAGGGCCCGCAGGTCCTCGAGGACACGAGGCACGTGGATACCATCCTCCTGGACAAGACCGGCACGGTCACCAGCGGCAAACTCGCCGTGGACGGCACGGTCGCGCTTAACGGACATACGTCACAGGATGTCCTCACGCTGGCCGGCGCCGTTGAGGCGGCCTCGGAACACCCCATCGCGCATGCCATTGCCGCCGCAGCGATGGACGCACTGCCCGACGCCGGAAATTTGCCCTCGGTGGGGGACTTCAGTTCGGCACCGGGCGGCGGAGTCCGGGGAACGGTTGTCCTGAACGGCACCTCCCGAAACGTCGTAGTTGGGCGTTCCGGTTGGCTTGAAGAAAACGGCGTAGGCCTGGATGCCTCGCACAAGGCAGCCCTCGGAGAACAGGAAAACGGCGGGGCGACAGCCATTTGGGTTGCCGTCGACGGGCTTCCTGCAGGAATCGTCAGCCTGCGCGATACCATCAAGCCCGGATCGGCCGATGCGATCAGGAAACTGAAGGAACTCGGCATCCGTCCCATGCTCCTAACTGGAGACAATGCCGCCGTCGCAGCCCAGGTGGCTGCCGTCGTCGGAATTTCACCCGACGACGTCTTCGCCGGGGTCTTGCCCGAAGGCAAGGTTGAGGCGGTGCGGAAGCTGCAGGAGAAGGGCGCGACCGTTGCCATGGCGGGCGATGGCGTGAATGACGCCGCTGCCCTGGCACAGTCCGATCTGGGAATCGCCATGGGATCCGGTACGGACGTTGCGATCGAAGCCTCGGACCTGACGGTGATGGGCAGCGACCTGAATCAACTGGTCCAAGCGATCGAGCTGTCACGCAAGACGCTGTCCACCATCAAGACCAACTTGTTCTGGGCCTTCTTCTACAACGCGATCGGAATCCCGGTGGCCGCGCTAGGTCTCCTCAACCCGATGATCGCGGGTGCAGCGATGGCGGCGAGTTCGGTGCTGGTTGTCGCCAACTCGCTGAGGCTCCGCTCCTTCGGCAAATAGCCACGACTGACTGTCAGTTGTTGTTGTTCTGAGCCCCCAAAACAACAACTGCCAGCTACTTGGGGATACCGAGGCTTGGGCTAGGCTGTTCCGAACCGGACGGCCGACCTTGCCCGGGCCTTGGCGGCTTCCTCTTCACGGTTCTTCGCCGGAGCATGGCTCACCAGCGAATCAAGCAAGTGTTGCGTGATGTGGGCGATCTCGTGGACCGCCTCCGCGAAGGCTTCCTCGTTGGCCTTGGATGGCTTGGTGGCTCCGCTGATCTTGCGCACGTACTGCAGCGCGGCGGCCTCCACTTCGGCGGACGTGGCACGGGGTTCGAAGTTATGAAGGGTCCTGATATTGCGGCACATAACCCCATGCTAACTATGGGCAGTCCTCCATGGGGAGGGGTGCCCATCGACGGCCCTTGGAATCCCGGGATAGGTTTTAGTCATGGATCTTCCGGATGAGCCGGAGGCCGCTGGGGATGCCGAAGAGCTCGGGTCCGAAAAAAGAAGGAGATATCTCATGGCTATTTGGGGTGCAGACGTTGATCAGCTTCGCCAGCTCGGTAACAAGCTGAAGGCCGGTGCCGAGACCATCGAGCAGCAGCGCTCTCAGCTGAAGGGTGCCCTTGACGGCACCGACTGGAAGGGCCCGGACGCTGACAAGTTCCGCAGCGAGTGGGACAGCCAGCACGCTTCCAGCCTCAAGAAGGTTGCCGAGGCTCTTCGCGACGCCGGTTCCCGCGCGACGAAGAACGCTGAGCAGCAGCAGCAGGCTTCCAACTAAGACAGTTGGGAATGGCCCGGACGCTAAGGCGTCCGGGCCATTCGCTTTTAACTCCGTTATGAGGCCCGCTTTGCGTCCCATCCCCCAAGAATGGAACGCAGAGCGGGCCTCGCAACGCGTCAGTTGCGGCGCACCTCGGCGACCGGCCCCGTGGGAATGGGCTCGACGTCGTTCGCGTGATCCAGAACGCGGTCCGCCGTTGTCGAAGGGCCGACGGCACGGCGGTCACCGCGCAGTTCGTCGACGCGGACCAGGACCACGCCGCCAACAATCAGCACCCCACCCATTAGCTGGATCGGGCCGGGCAGTTCGCCAAGCAGGAGCCAGGCCCACAGGACGGCGAACAACACTTCGGTCAGCGAAACGAACGAGGCCACCTTGGACCCCAGGCTTCGTGCGGCCATGATGCCCGAGACGTAGGCAAGCACCGTCGCCAGGATGATCAGCCCGGCGGCCGAAACCCACCACGGCGTTGTCCAGGGCCCCAGCGACGTGTTGGCTGTGTTGAACGTCATCGGCAACAGGCCCATGGCGCCAACCAACCACATGACCGCCGCGCCAACCACCAAGCCACCGGAGGCAAGGACAAGAGGCGGGAGGGTGTCGTTCTCCTTGGCTGTGATGAAGAAGTAGATCACCAGGCAGACGGCCGCGGCCATGCCCCAAAGCACACCGATGAAGTCCACCTTCACGGAACCGGTCAAGTCCAGGACCAGGACCAGCCCGCCCAGCGACAGCAAGGCGCCAGCGGAAGTGAGCATGCGGGGTCGCCGGCGACTCGAGATCCAGAGCCACAGAACGATCATCACCGGCGCCAAATACTCAAGCAGCAACGCGACGCCCACGGACAGACGAGCTACGGCGTTGAAGTAGAAAAGCTGGCAGCCCGCGACGCCAATGAGGCCGAAAAGCAGGATGGTCAGCCAGTTGTCCTTCAGTTGATGCCACCGGCCGCGAAGAACCACGACGGCGGGAATCGCCAGAATGAGCGCGGCACCTGTCAGGCGCACGGCAACCGCGGCGCCCGGTGACCATCCGGTTTCGAGCATGGACTTTGCAAACGCGCCGGATGTACCGAAGACTGCCGAGGAAATCACGGCGATGCCTAGTCCCGATGCCAGGAATCCTTTTGCATCAGCCATTGTCTTTGTTGCTGACACAGCAGCCTCCTGTCAGGAGTAAAGTGGGCTTATGGTCATGACAGTACTCCCGAATGATGTAAGGAGTCAAAGTGCTTTTTGCGCCTGACACCGAGGTGGCGCTCCGCAGCGTCGTCAATCTGATCAATACCGCCGCCAATGGCGACGAATCGTTGGCGACCATGGACGAGCTCGACGCCTTCCTCGAGACGGAGGGCTTCTCCGGTTCGCGGACCAAAACCACCGCGGAACTGCGCAGCGTCAAGCGGCTTCGCAGCGAGCTGGCCGCTCTGTGGACCGCGGATGAGGACACCGCGGCAAAGTCCGTCAACAAGCTCCTCTCGGACGCCAAAGCACTTCCCCAACTGGCCAAGCACGACCAATGGGATTGGCACCTCCACGCCACCACACCCGAGGCTCCCTTGGCCGACCGCATGGGCACGGAAGCCGCCATGGCCATCATCGACGTGATCCGCAGCAAGGAAATGGACCGGATGCGCGTGTGTGCCGCGGAAGACTGCGACGCCGTGGTCCTGGACCTCAGCCGCAACCGCTCCAAGCTCTACTGCGACACTGGCAACTGCGCCAACCGCGCGCACGTCGCGGCGTATCGGGCAAGGAAAGCCGCGGAGGGCGACTAAAGCCGGGGCATAATGGCGGGCATGGGGGAATCCCGCCTAGAAGCCATGATTCCCCCAAAAGTAGACACCATGGTGTGGACCACACTACCCCGGAGCCACCCCGCACAGACCGATCACAAACAAAAAGCGCTCCCCCACCCAAAGTGGAGAAGCGCTGGGAGCTAGTGCCCGCCGTCGTGCGTTTCAGGCTCGTCAGGCGAGTCCGGCGACGCGTGGCCGCCGTGCGGACGCTTGGAACTGAGGTTGACGCCGGAGCCCTTTCCGAGGTGTTCGGCGTTTTCCTTGTAGCTCATGGACAGCATGGCTGCGACCACGAGGCTCACGATGAACGCGATACCCGCGCCCGTGAAGGCGAGATCGAAGCGGGGCGTGTGTGCGCTGCCGCCGGAGGCGAAAATCAGCACGGCAACGAACGCCAAAACAGCAAAGAATGCGGAGAAAACGAGCGGTCCCTTGACCGAGGTCCGCATCTTGCGCGGTTCTCCTGGTGTCTGGTCTGCCACGGTTATTCCTCCAATGATGGCGGGCCTGATGGGCTCCCCGCCGGTTGCAAAAGTTCTACAACGAGTAGAACGTCCAACTACTAGTTTACGGCCTCGGGCGAAGCGCCCGGCACAGAAGCCGAGGAAGCGGCCCGGGCATCGTGACGGAGTGTCAGGCCGGACAGGATCCACAGCACGCCGGTGATGATGGCACCGCCGCCAGCAACGCCAAGCAAGGCGTGCGCACCGAGCGAAATAAAGAACGGCAGCGCGACGGCCGTACCCACAGCGACCACTCCCGAAATGAGCCAATCCCGCGCGAGCCCGTCCCGCTTCATCACACCGCGGGTCAGCTCGGAAGCACCCAGGACCAGCAATGCCACAATCGCCGAGAGCGCCACTCCGGCATCCGATTGGGTCACCAGCGCGGCAACTCCTGCCAGTGCGATCACCACCGGAACAAACACGGGCAACGCGCGCCACATCCACACAGCCGCAGCAGTAGCAAGGAGGTAGAGGCCCGCGGCCCAGGCAAGAACCTCAACCGAGGGGCTGCTCCAGAATGCCGTGACCACCCCAAACACGAGCGCAACAGCAGCACGGATCAGAATGGGTTTCCAGAGATCGGCCACGAGGGCAGAAGGAGTCTGGGCGGAATCAGCTGGGAGAGTCACGCATACAGTTTAGTGCGAACCCAGCACCATCCAGCGATCGGTACGGGCGCGCAGCCCCAGGGTCACCCCGCGCGCCAGCATGTAGCCCAGCGCAAACGCGAGCCACAACCACACCAGCCCCGCCGCGCCGTCGGGCCTGGCCAGGTGCACGGCCGCCAAAAGCGGCAGGTAGACAGCGAGATTTACGACGCCGGCAATCGCCAAATAGCGCGCGTCGCCGGCGCCGATAAGGACTCCGTCCAGGACGAATACGTAACCGGCCAGCGGCTGGCCAACCGCCAACACCCACAATGCAACGGTCAGCGCAGCGTGCACACCGGTGTCCGACGTGAAAATGTAGCCGGCCCACGGAGCCGCCACGGCCAGGAGGACTCCTGTGATGACACCGAACCCGAGGCCCCACCGGACCATGGTGCGGGTCAGTTCGCGGGCCCGCCCGGCGTTCCTGGCACCGAGCTCCTTACCGATCAAGGCCTGGGCCGCAATGGCCAGTGCATCCAAGGCGAAGGCGAGAAACGAGAAAATGGTCATGGCCAACTGGTGTGCGGCCAGGTTTACGGCACCTTGAGCGGTGACCACCACGACGGTCGCCAAGATGGCCAACCGCAGGCTGAGTGTCCTGAGCATGAGCCACGAACCCACCTTGGTCATGGCTCGGATTCCGTGCCAGTCCGGCTTGAGGGAAACGCCATGGCTCCGCGCATTGCGGCTGACCATCACCAGGTATACGGCGGCCATGGCCCATTGCGCGATGCTGGTACCGATCGCTGAACCGGCCACGGACAAGTGCAGGCCGTACACAAGGAACCAGTTCAGGGCGATGTTGAGGGCGAATCCGGCGGTGGCCACCAGCAAAGGGGTCCGGGTATCCTGCAGGCCCCTGAGGACTCCCGTGCCGGCAAAGATAAGGAGCATCGCGGCCAACCCGGGCATGGACCAGCGGAGGTAATCCACGGCAAAGCCCTGCACGTCGCCGCTGGCGCCCATGAAGCCAACCAGCGGCTCGGCGAAGATGAAGCCAAGGACGGCGAGGGCCACGCCCAACAGCAGAGCCAGCCACACGCCGTCGCGCCCTGCCGCCAAAGCCCTGCCAAGCTTGCCGTCGCCGATCGCGCGGGCAACTGCAGGCGTCGTCGAGTATGCCAGGAAGACCATCAACCCAACCGCGGTGTGCAGGACGGTTGATGCGAGCCCCACTCCGGCGAGCTGGTCCACGCCAAGGTGCCCCACGATCGCCGAGTCGGCCAGCAGGAACAATGGTTCGGCAATGAGCGCACCGAAGGCGGGCACGGCAAGCCGCAGGATCTCGCGGGCGTTCGAACGCGTGGGGGCGGTTGTGGTTTCAGGCACTAAACAAGGGTAGTCCGACTGCTCGCGGGGTATGTTTGGGGCCGTGTCACACGAGCAACCCATCACCGTTTCTGTTGCCCGCACCATCCTCCCCGGGTACATCCGGCAGGCCAATGCTTGGGCCCACGCCGGCCAGGAACTCGCCCGCGAATGGCCGGGCTACTTGGGCTCCGGGTGGGTCCGCAATGGCGCCGGTTCCCACGAATGGCACATGCTGTACCGTTTCGCGGACGCCTCGTCCCTGCGGGATTGGGAACAATCCGAGGAGCGCCGGTGGTGGATCGACAGCGCCCGGGACATGATGAGGACCACCCGGGTGGAGCGGCATACCGGCATCGAAGGCTGGTTTTCGCGGCCGGGCGACGTCTCGGTGGTCGTTCCGGAAACCGTGGTTCCACCCCGCTGGAAGCAAGCCGTCAGCATCTTCCTGCCCTTCTTCCCGCTCAGCCTGCTGGCCAACTTCCTGCTCCACCCCTTGACTCAGGATTGGCCGCTGGTGCTCCAGGTACTTCTGAACATCGTGATCCTGACACCGCTCATGACGTACATCTTCCTGCCGATCACCACACGGCTCCTGCAGCCTTGGTTGCAGGCAAAACCACGACGTCGGTAACCGGAACCCACCGCTGTGCGCTTTGGCGGCACCGAGAGAAAAGTCACGAATCTTCGCGATTGGTTGACTCTTCAACCTATCTTCGGGAGGGTTGAAGCATGAACAAGTCCACCTTGACCACCACAGCCCTGACCATCCTGCGCGTCATTGCAGGATTCCTCTTCGCCGCGCACGGTTGGCAGAAGTTCAACGAATTCACCATTGCCGGCACTCAAGCCTCGTTTGCCCAGATGGGAGTCCCGGGCGCGTCTCTCGTGGCCCCTATCGTCGCCACGCTCGAACTCGTGGGCGGCATCGCGCTGATCCTGGGCCTCTTTACGCGCGTATTCGGTGCGCTTCTGGCCGTCGACATGCTCGGCGCCCTGTTCCTCGTACATGCTCCGGCAGGCATATTTGCAGCCAACGGCGGATACGAGCTCGTTCTCCTCTTCGCCGGCGCCGCGCTGGCGTTGGCTTTGGCCGGCGCTGGCCGGATTTCCGCTGACAACGCACTCTTCGGCCGCCCAGGATCGAAACTCCGCGCCCTCGCCTAACCACCCCCGGACGCTCTCTCACCGAACGCCCCCAAACCCCGAACGCTCTCCCACCGAACGCCCCCAAACCCCGAACGCTCTCCCACCAAACGCCCCCAAACCCCGAACGCTCTCCCACCGAACGCCCCCAAACCCCGGACGCTCTCTCGCTTTCTTGAAGGGAGTGAGAGAGCATCGGGAAACAGAGGGCGGTCCCGGGGTGATTGGCTCCGCCTCAACAGTTCACACACCTCATGCAAGATGACCAATCTAAACGGCTGGTCCGCACGTCTGGCCCGCGCGACAGCAGGGCGGCGACTTACGCACGTAACAGAAACATGGCGCCAGTAAACTGCCAGCATGAGCGAGTCCCCCGCGAATTCAGTGACCCTCCGCTTCCTCGCAGCCCCCATGGACGTGGGCCACAGCGGCTCCGTCGACGCCGGCACGGTCCTGGAATGGGTGGACAAAGCAGCGTACGCCGCAGCTGTGGGCTGGGCAAAGTCCTATTGCGTCACGGCGTACGTGGGCAACATCCATTTCGCGGATCCCGTGAACAGCGGAGACATGGTTGAGGTCACGTCCACCATCGTCTACACCGGCCGTTCCTCGATGCACATCCATACTGTTGTGAGTTCCCGCGACCCCAAAGGTGGGCCGGAGACCATGCACAGCCAATGCATGGTGATCTTCGTAGCTGTCGGATCGGACGGGAAGCCCATTCCTGTGCCCCAGTTCGAGCCCTCCACTCCGGAAGAGATCGAGGCCCGTGAACATGCACTCGCGCGCATAGAGGTGCGCGAGCAGATCGTCAATGCCATGAACGCTCAGGAATATACCGACGCCGGCACCGCCGAGCGCGTCACGCTGCGGTTCATGGCGTCCCCAACGGACGTGAACTGGGGCGGTAAGGTCCACGGCGGCATCGTGATGAAGTGGATTGATGAAGCGGCCTACGTCTGCGCGTCCCGCTACTGCGGCAAGGACACAGTAGCGGTGTTCTCCGGCGGTGTCCGCTTCTACCGGCCTTTGTTGATCGGCCACGTGGTTGAGGTGGAGGCCCGCCTCGTCTACACCGGCGCCAAAGGTATGCACATCGCCGTACATGTACGCTCCGGTGACCCAAAGGCGCGCCAGATGAACCTGACCACCTACTGCCTTACCGTGATGGTTGCCCGCGACGAGACCGGGACGGCGGTGCCCATTCCTGCGTGGGTCCCGGTGTCCGATGAGGACAAGCAGCTTCACGCACACGCCCGGGAGCTTCTCGAGATTCGCGGACGCGCACCCGGAAACAGGCTGCCGGACCACCTCTTGAAGGCCACCGGCCACTGATCCTGCCGGTCTTGCCGGAAATCTTCCCACTTCTCCAACACGATCCGCGCATGCGCTCCACATTGACTATGCAGGAAAGCAGCACCATGCAGTCGGAGAGCGGGCATTGCATAACCACACAATCGATCGTGTTCTGGGATACGTGGCCAAGGGCTTGGGTGTCAGGATCGTGGGCGCCCCCGGGAGCGGCAAGACCACTCTGGTAAGGTCCTTGGTTGCCCGACTTGAGGAAGACGGTGTTGAAGTCTTCGCCATGTTCGGTACCCCGGCGCTGGCCTCCGTGCCCTTCGCCGGTGTTTTGTCCCTGGGACTCGACTTCAATTCCCGGACCATCGGAATCCTCGGTGTCTCGGACTTCCTTTCGGCGCAGTTTGCCCGGACCGGAGCCCGAGTGATGGTGATCGACGACGTCGGCAACCTTGACCGGGAGTCACTGGCCGTAGTGAACATTCTGCGGTCCCGCGCCAACGTGCCGTTGGTCATCACCGTGAATGGCAATCCTCTCCACCCCACAACACCTGCCGGCATGTTGGCCAGCCTTCCGGAAGCCGCAGTCGTTCTCCCCACGCTCGGATTTGGACAAGTCAACAAGCTCATCGCGAAGCTTCTCGGCGCTCCGGCCGAGGTGGATGTCGCGGCCCATGTCCTCACCAAGTCCGGCGGCAATTTGCGCCTGGCCGTTCGTCTCATTGAAAGCTCCGTCCTCAGCGAAGGCCTGTTGCTCAAGAATGGCCGCTGGTCCATGCGCGGTGCCGGGTTGATGAATGAACACCTGCACGGCGCGGTCGAAGCCCTAATTCAGGGCCTGCGGACCCACCAGGTCCGCACACTCCACAAGATGTCCTTGCTTGGACCCACCCCCGTCAGCCAACTCGTAGCGATGGTGGGCGAAGATACCCTGGACGATTTGGAGGTTGGCGGACTGATTTCGGTGGTCAACGGCCCGGACGGCACCCCCTTAGCCACAGTCTTCCCGCCCCTGTTGGACGACTACCTCGCAGCCCGCGCCATCCGGTCCAGGAGGGTGCTCCAAAGCACCCTGACGGGAAGCGTTGGCAGCCACGCCCTTCCCGAGGCACCTACCAACCGCCTGTCCACGGCCGTGTCCGCCATCCGCACGGAAATGAATGGCAACCATGCAGCCACAAACCGCTACTTCCAGCAGCGTTCCGAGGCCCTGGAGAGAGACCATTACTCGGCATGGGAGCGTCAACGGAACCTGGCCAAGGCGGTGCCGCTTCTGGCCTGCTACTGGGGAGCGGCGGCGGATCCCGAACGGATCCAGGAAGTCTTCAGCCAGACCGACACGCAGTCCGGCACCGCGGAGGAGCTCTTCTTCTTCACCATCACACAGGCCTGGTGGATGTGCACCACGAGGGGCGACCTCAAAGGAAGCGTAGCCCTTCTCCGCACCACGACGTCCAGGGAGCCCCGCCTGCGCCCTGAAGCCGAAGCCTTCATCAGCTTCCTTGAGGCATCGTGCGCCAGGGACGGCAAGGTGACCGTCCCCGAACCAGGACCGCAGGGGTGTGCCTTTGCCATCATCAAGGGAGTGCTGGAACTCTACAGCCTCAAGCCTCGGGCTGCCCTGGCCAGTATCGCCGCAGCCGAAATCCCGGACGAACTCCGGCGCTTTGAAACCTTTATCCGCGGAATAGCCCTCTTCGCGAGCGGACGTGTTGAGGAGGCCTTGGTCCTGGCGCTTGCGGCGCGCCAGAAGGCTATGCAGGACATCGACCAATTCACCGTGGTGAGCCAGAGCTACGTGGCTGCCCTGTCCCTGCAGAACTACGGCTTGTTCGACGAAGCCGAGTATCTGATGGGGCGGTCCTTTTCCCTGGGCACGCCAAGCCCCCTCGTGAATTCCTTGCACGGCGCCATGCTGCGCTTGTCCTCCTTGCGGGGCATGGATGGCGTCAGCACCGAGGGTACCTCGGCAAGAGCACCCGACGTCGGCCCCCTCCCCGGAATGGGTACGGGCCTGCGGGACCTGGCAGCCAGCCGGCCCGTCAGCGCAAAGTCCTTCGACCAGCTGGCCAGCCGCCTCGTGTCGAAGGCCTTGGCCCGCGGATTCGACCTCGAAGCCGTTCACACCGGCATTTTCGCCTTGGGGCTGCTGCCCGGCCCCCGGGTCCTGGACCTGCTCAAGGGCATTCTGGGAGAACGGGGACTGGCCGTCCATGACCAACTCCTTGCCGTCGCCGATGCCGCCATTGAAGGCGACGTGGCGCGGCTCCGGCACGTGCTGGACACCTACGTGCCGGATGCAGACACGTACCACCTCTGCATGCTTCTGCGCGGGGCCGGTCAACGGTGGCAGCTGAGCGGAGAACCGGACAAGGTGCGTGAAATCGCCCGGGCCGCCCATGATTTTAGCGCCCGGTTCCGGCCAACCGGCGCCCTTTTCGACTTCAGCTCCGAAGCACCCGGTTCTTCCCTCACAGTGCGGGAGATCGAGGTGGCGATGGTCGCGGGCCAGCAAAGCAACCAGGACATCGCCGAGCAGTTGGGGATCAGCATCCGCACGGTGGAAAGCCACATCTCCAACGCGTTACGCAAAACGGACTCCACCACACGGAAGCAACTCGCAGACCTGGTTCAGGGTGTGCCGCAGGAGTCCCGTGCGGGTGCTGTGGGAGGTTTCCCGGATCAAGAGACAAACCGGCTCAACGCCGTACTGGAAGGTTAAGGACTGCCATGACAAACCCTGTTGAATCCCACTGGGCGAATTTCCGTTCCCAGAAACTGAACAAGGCCACCAAGGGCTCGCGCCTTCGGGTGATCAGCCATAACCGTCAGTTCACGTCGCTGGTGCATTGGGCCACGGTTTCGCTGCAGTCCCGGATGCCAGGAAGTGTGGTGGTGGCAGACGGCGCCATGCCGGACCTGGAAGGAAGCGTCAGCGATTTGGTGCAGACCGGCAAACGGGTGCTTGTTTACGGCGGCGTCCTGCACAGTTCACGCGTCTTGGGCCTCATGAATTTGGGCGTACGCGGCTACGTGCCCGAGACGGCAACGCTCCAGGTCCTTCTCAGTGCGGTCAAGAGCATTTCCGACGACGGCACGCACCTGCCGTTCGACCCCGAGTCCGGCCGTGAATGCATCGCTTTGACAGCGGCTGAGGAAATTGCTGCTGACGCCTACCTTCTGGACGCCCAGGAGCTTCCGCGCATGGAGGTGGCAAGGCGGCTGGGTATCGCCGACGCCACGCTGCGCAACCACCTGGCATCGGTACGGCGAAAGTTGGGGATAGGCCCGCGGACGAGCCGGGCAGCGGTGAGCCGGCGGTACCGCGCCACCCTGCGCTGAGCAGGCGGCCCCAAGCGACTGACCGGCGCCCGCCCTGATCATCTCCGTGGCCAAGGCACCCCCGGCTCAGTGTTTACGGCCAGCCTCATCAGTGGTGCCACGCCCTCGGCTGACTACCATCGTCCAACGGCATGCCACTGGTTGTCCGTGATGCTGTAGCCAATGTCCTGGAGGGCCTTGGCCAGTTCTCCCCTGGTGACGCAACGCAGGCCGGCGTCCGTGAGCTTCTTTCGTCCCCGCGCCAGATGTCCGCGCACCGTGGTGGTCCTGAGACCCAGGGCTTGGGCCAAGGCCGATGCGGTGAGCGCCCGTCGGCGGGCGTAGAGCTCCAGCACCTGGATTTCCCTGTCGGTCAGCTCCTTGCCGACGCTTGGCTGGGGAACCAGGGGTCGCGTGGCTCCAAGGACCACGGCTTCAATCAGGCGGGGGATCTCCGCCGCTGTGCTGTCCGGGTCAAGGATGGCGACGGCGCCTTCGGCGGACAGCGCCGCGCGTTGGGATGGGGTCACCTGGCCAAGCACCAAGCAGCGGCGGCCGGCAGCAGTCAAGGATCGCACCTTGAGCGGCAGCGGAACAAGATCATCCGCATACGCGTCCAGGACCACCCACAGGGCGGCCTCGAAGGGGTCCTGTTGGACCAGCGAGGACCAGGAGGTGTGGATTCCGCCCAACGTGACGGTGGTGGTGCGCCTTTTCCACTCCCAGGCAACTGCGCTGGCCAGGATGGGATTTCGGTGGACAAAGTCGACGTCGGGGCGCTCGGCCGGCTCTGCGTCCGGTCCCGGTGAAGGTGAGTCAGAGGACGGATTTTCGGCGATTGGGGAAGGTGGGCGTTGAACTGGCACCCGGACAAACTAGCCTTCGCCTAAACGCTCCTCAGTGGCAGTGGGCGCGCTCTCTCCGTGGTGGGCCAACAGTGCGGCCGGGCTAGCCCACCAGGTTTTTTGCAGCACCGTCCATGTGCGAGATGATCGTTTCGCGTGCCTTTGCAGCGTCGCCCGTCTCGATCGCCGCAACGATGTCATAGTGCCTGCCAACGCTCATGTTCCCCGTGGCCCTTTCCACCCCGGCAAACATGATGGACATGCGGATGGAGCCTTCCAAGGACTCCCACTGGTGCAGCAGGGTCTCGTTGCCGGAGAGGCGGCACAGCGTGCGGTGGAATTCAAGGTCGGCCTCGATCTGTTCCTCCAGGGACGATTCACTCGCCTTGCCCATGGCCTCCACCGCTTCACGCAGTTCCCCGAGTGCTGCTTCCTTGTCCGGCATGTCGCTGAGCGTGCGGGCGGCCAGCGATTCGAGGACCCCCCGGACGGAAAAGATGTCCCGGATCTCTTTCACGTCCAAGTGACGGACGGAGAGGCGTCCGCGTGCTCCGGCGGAGACCAGGCCTTCCTGTTCAAGCTGGCGGAGGGCTTCACGAAGGGTTCCACGGCTGATCTGGAGCATGTCGGACAGTTCGGTCTCCACGAGATGCCGCCCGGGTTCCAGCTCGCCGCTGGTAATGGCACTCCTCAGAGCGATGAGTGCCTGTTCGCGAAGGCTCTTCTTCTCCAATCCCAGGAGGGACGCGCCAAGGGCCATGATCTTTCCTCAATATCTTCGGGCAACTGCCGACAGTCCGGTGTTAACTGTCGATACTACGGGCAGGGGCGCGGTACCGGCAGTATCGCCGGTTCCGCGCCCCGTGCTTGTGACTTTGGTGGTCAGGCGAGTTCGGCCAGGACCTTGGCGACGATGCGGTCCACGGAGAGACCGTAACGTTCGTGGAGTGTGGGCAGCGCACCGGCGTCGAGGAACTGGTCCGGGAGCGCGATGGGTACCACGCGCTTGCCGATGCCGGCGCTTACGACGGCGGAGGCAACAGTTTCGAACAGACCGCCAACTACGGTGTGGTTCTCCAGGGTGACGGCGAGCCGGTCCGTGTTGAGTTCGGCAAGCACGGTGGCGGAGTCGAAGGGCTTGATGGTGGGCGTGTGCACCACGGCCACGTCCACGTTGTGCTTGGCCAAGGCGTCTGCTGCCTGCAGGGCGCGCATGGTCATGAGTCCGGAGGATACGAACACCACGTCGTTGCCGCCGCGCAGGACCTTGGCTTTGCCGAGTTCGAACGTGTAGTCGTACTCGTCCAGGACAGTGGGCACGTTCCCACGCAGCAAGCGCAGGTATGTGGGTCCATCGGACGCGGCCAGTTGGGGAACGGCCTGCTCAATGTCCACGGAGTCGCAGGGGTCCACGATGGTCAGGTTAGGCATGCCGCGGAAGATCGCCATGTCCTCGGTGGCCTGGTGGCTGGGGCCGTATCCGGTGGTGAGACCGGGCAGGCCGCCCACGATATTGACGTTCAGGTTCGGCTCGGCGATATCCAGGCAAAGGAAGTCGTAGGCACGTCGAGCGGCGAACACGGAATACGTGGAGGCGAACGGGACCAAGCCTGTCTCTGCCATGCCCGCAGCAGCACCGAAGAGCAACTGCTCGGCCATGCCCATCTGGAAGAACCGTTCCGGGAAGGCCTTGGCGAAGATATGCATGTCCGTGTACTTACCCAGGTCCGCGGTCAAGCCCACGATCTTGGGATTCGCCTCAGCCGCGGCCACCAAGGCGTGTCCGAACGGCGCGGAGGTGGTCTTCTGGCCGGGATCCGCGAACGAGGCGATCATCGCGGAGGTCTTCAGCTTTGGCTTCCCAGCCGAAGCCGAAGGCGAAGTGCCCGCGGCCGGGCCTGCCGCCGTCGTGGTTGTCGTCACTGAGCTCATGCCGTAGCCGTCCCTTCGTATCCAGCGGTCAGCTGCTCACGGCAGATCTGCCATTCGTGTTCTTCGATGCGCATGAAGTGCGCCTTCTCGCGTGTCTCCAGCAACGGCACCCCGCGCCCCACTTTCGTGTCGCACAGGATCACCGACGGCTGCCCCACCGGAGCGGATACGTTGGCGATGTTGTCGAACGCAGCCAGCAACGCTCCGACGTCGTTCCCGTCCACCCGCTGGGTGTACCAGCCGAACGATTCCCACTTCTCCGTCACAGGTTCGGTACGGAGCACCGTGTTCGTGGCGCCGTCGGCCTGCAGGGCGTTGATGTCCACCATGGCGATCAAGTTGCCCAGTTGGTGGTGGTGCGCACCCATGGCTGCCTCCCACGTGGAACCCTCGTCGAGTTCACCGTCGGAGAGGAAGTTGATGACCCGGGAAGCAGAACCCTTCGCCCGCAACCCGAGGGCCATACCCACCGCGATCGTCAGGCCGTGGCCCAGCGAACCGCCGGAAATTTCCATTCCGGGGGTGTAGGTGGACATCCCGGACATCGGCAGGCGGGAGTCGTCCGAGCCGTACGTTTCCAGCTCGGCCACGGGAACAATCCCGGCCTCGGCCAGCGCTGCGTAGTGGCCGATCGCGTAGTGCCCGGTGGAGAGGAGGAACCGGTCACGGCCCTCCCAATGCGGGTCCTCGGCCCGGTATGTGAGCTGGTCGCCGTAGACGGAAGCGAACATGTCCGCGGCGCCAAGGGCTTGGCCAACATAGCCTTGGCCCTGCACCTCGCCCATGTTCAGGGCGTGGTGGCGGATTCGGTAGGCGGCCGCGCGGATACGGTCCACGCGCTCGGCAGCGGGAGCTGCCGTTTCGACTGGTGTGAGAGTCACTGGTTTCCTTCCGGAGCCGGGCGCGTACCGATGGGGAGAACGCGCCCGACGTCGAGTGCTTGCTTAGGCGGTTACCGTCAAGGGAGTTTTGCTGGCGGCTTCTTCGGCGAGCTGACGCTCGCGCTTGCCCCAGGTTTCCTTAGTGACCAAGGCGGCCCACAGGCCGATCGCACCGTAGATGCTGAACAGTGCGGCCGGACCAACCCAACCGAAGCTGACGAACAGCAGGGTGGTGATGAACGGCGTGAAGCCGGAAACCATGGCGGAGATCTGGTACGCGAGCGATGCTCCGGAGGAGCGGGTCTTGGCCTGGAAGAGCTCCGGGAACCAGGCGCCCTGGGCGCCGGCAAGGGAGTTCTGGCACACCGCGTAGGCGATCACGATAGTGGCGATGATGAAGATGAAAAGGCCTGTGTTGACCAGCAGGAACATGGGGATGCCGAAGACCACTGCGAAGGCGGTGGACCAGATGTACACCGGGCGGCGGCCTACCTTGTCGGTCAGCTTGCCCCAGGCGTAGGTGGCGAAAATTCCGATGCCGGCGGCTATGCAGAGGGCAACCAGCGTCTGGGTCTTGTCGGCCAGTTTGGTGCTGTGCAGGTAGGAAATCATGTACGTGACGGATACGGCGTAACCGGCGGTTTCCGCGATGCGGAGGCCAATACCACGGACGATGTTGCGCCAGTCGGTCTTGATGACCTCCACGATCGGGGACTTCACGATGTCGCCCTTGGTCTTGACGTCCTCAAAGACCGGGGATTCAGGAACCTTGGAGCGGATGATCAGGCCAACGGCCACCAGCAGGATGCTGGCAAGGAAGGGAACGCGCCAGGCCCATTCGCTGCCGAGGCCGACGCTGAAGAGGAACACGAGGTTGGCGAGCAGGAGGCCCACCGGGAAGCCGGCCTGCACGATACCGGTGAACTGGCCCTTCTTGCGCCACGGTGCGTGCTCGTAGCTCATGAGGATCGCGCCGCCCCATTCAGCACCGAAAGCCAAGCCCTGGATGATGCGGACAATCACCAGGAGTGCCGGTGCCAGGAGGCCCACCTGCTGGTAGGTGGGGAGAAGGCCGATTGCGAACGTTGCCAGGCCCATGAGGATCAGCGAAGCAACCAGGACGGGCTTGCGGCCGAGCTTGTCGCCGAGGTGTCCACCGATGATGCCGCCCAGCGGACGTGCCGCGAAGCCGACGCCGAGGGTCGCGAACGAGGCCAACGTACCAGTCACCGGGTCGGCGCCCGGGAAGAACGCCGTACCGAAGTACAGTGCGGCAGCGGTGCCGAAACCGATGAAGTCGTAGGTTTCAATGACTGCGCCAACGCCGGATCCTACGGCGACGCGCTTAGCTTCTTTGGTTCCATGAACCGGACCACGCATGGTCAGAGCTTCATTGCTCATTGCTTATTTCCCTTTCGAAGAGTGGGGTGCTTCTCCGCTACCTCACTGTCGACAGTCAACATAATACGTCAACTGTGACCGACACCACCAGCATTGTCAACAGTCAACTCTAAAGGTTGACTGTTGACAGTTAACGAATGTAACGTGGTTTGCATCACTACCGCCCCTCTCCGGCGAGGACCGCACGACTTGAGGATCAACGACGATGTTCCATCACCGACTTGGCTGTTCTTCCATCAGCTTCCGCCACCAAGACCTGGCATCAGCCCTGAAGACCATGGGCGGCCTGGGCTTCGAGGAAATTGACCTCGGGGCACTCCCCGGCGTCTGCGACCATGTGCCCTACGTCCTGGACGCCAAGGCAGTGGAGGCGGTTGCCGCCGTCGTCAATAACTCGGGAATGCGCGTCCGCTCGGTCAACGGCGACGTCGGGGACTTAAACGCAACGCTCGACGCCGACGCCCGGCACCAGCGCGAACGTCACCTGGAGATGCTGCTCAGCCTCGCGGCAAAGACCGGCGCGAAGGCGCTTGTTCTCCCGTGTGGCGCAATCGACCACGAGCCGGTAGAGAGCCTCGAAGAGGACATCAACACCGTCGCGGCGCAACTGATCCACGCGTCGGAACGCGCGAAGGAGTTCGGCGTCGAACTGTGGACCGAATCCCTGCATTACTTCCGGCTTTGCTGGAACACGGAACGCGCCCAGCTGCTCGCCGACCGGCTGGCGGGGTCCGACGTCGGAATCGTCATGGACTTCAGCCACATCGTTGCCTCCGGCGGCGATCCTATTGACTTTGTTGACCGGTTCGGCGGGCGCATCACGCATGTCCACCTTCGCGATGCCGTTCCCGCAACCGAAGCCGCGCCGGGGAACATCAACCTCAGCATCGGCAACGGCCAGGCAGACTTCGCCGGCGGCCTCTCCAAACTGCGGGATGCCGGCTACACCGGCCACTTCTCGCTGGAGCTTGAAACCCGCGACGTCACGCACGACGAGCGCCCGGCTGCCACCGCCAAGGCCGGCAGCTTCATTTCAGACCTCATCTAGCACCCTTTCAAACCATTTCAAGGAGCATCATGTCCACTATCCAGCGCACCGCAGTCCTCACCGGAGCCACCTCCGAGCGCGGTATCGGCCTGACCACCGCCCGCCGCTACGCAGCCCAGGGCTGGGGCATCGCCATCCTGGACCTCGACGGCGAGAAGTCCGCCAAGGTTGCTGCCGAGATCGCCAACGAGTTCAACGTTCCCGCCTTCGGCTTCGAGATCAACGTGGCCGACGAGGCTTCCGTCACCAAGGCGCAGGCCGCTGTTGCCGCTGAAGTTGCCGCCGGAAACCTGCCTGCTGTGGGCGCCCTGGCGAACATCGCCGGCATCACCTCCCCCATCCCGTTCCTGGAGACCACGCTTGAGCTGTGGCACAAGGTTATGGACGTCAACGCCACCGGCACGTACCTGGTCACCAAGGCCTTCCTGCCGGACATGATCGCCAACGGCTGGGGCCGCATCGTCAACATGTCCTCCGTTTCCGCACAGCGTGGTGGCGGCGTCTTCGGCAAGGTTCCCTACTCCGCAGCGAAGGCCGCGATCCTCGGCTTCACCAAGGCCCTGGCCCGTGAAATCGGCGAAACCGGCGTGACCGTCAACGCCATCACCCCCGGCGCCGTGGACACCAACATCCGCGTTGGCAGCACCCAGGAGCAGGAAGACGCCATCAACGCGGGCATCCCGTTGGGCCGCAACGCCACCACCGAAGAAGTTGCCGCTGTCATCACGTTCCTCTCCTCCGAGGACTCCGCCTACCTCACGGGCACCACCATCGACATCAACGGCGGCAGCCACATCCACTAGTCCGCACTCCCCTCGCCCGGACTCCAGAACCAGGACCCACCATGACCAGAATCTTCAACGATCCCGCCGACTTCGCCGACGAAGCCCTCACTGGTTTCTGCGATGCCCACTCGGACCTTGTCCGCCAGGTTGAGGGCGGCGCGGTTCGCCGCAAGCGCCCCGCCACGCCCAAGGTTGCCGTCATCACCGGCGGCGGTTCCGGCCACTACCCCGCTTTTGCCGGAATCATCGGCCCGGGCTTCGCTGACGGTGCCGTGGTGGGCAACATCTTCACCTCACCCTCCACCCAGCAGGCCTACTCCGTAGCCAAGGCTGCAAACTCCGGCGCAGGCGTCGTTTTCACCTACGGCAACTACGCCGGGGACGTCCTGAACTTCGGCATGGCCAGCGAACGGCTCAATGCAGAGGGCATCCGTGCCGAGAACGTGCTGGTCACGGACGACATCGCCAGTGCTCCCATGTCCGAGATCGAGAAGCGCCGCGGCATTGCCGGTGACTTCGTGGTCTTCAAGGTCATGGGTGCCGCAGCCGAGGCCGGCCTGAACCTTGAGTCAGTGGTCCGGCTGGGACGGAAAGCCAACGATCAAACCCGCACCATCGGGACCGCCTTCAGCGGCTGCACCTTCCCGGGTGCCGACCAGCCGCTCTTCAGCCTTCCCGAGGGACACATGGGCCTGGGCCTGGGTATCCACGGCGAACCGGGACTGTTCGACACCGAGCTGCCCACCGCCGTCGAACTTGGTGAGGAACTGGTCCGCCGCGTACGGGCCGAAGCTCCCGCAGCCGCGCCGGGTCGTGTCGCCGTGATCCTCAACGGCCTGGGTTCCACCAAGAACGAGGAACTGTTCGTTCTGTGGCGCACGGTCGCTCCGCTGCTGCGCGAAGCCGGGTACACGCTGGTGATGCCCGAAGTTGGCGAGCTGGTGACTTCCCTGGACATGGCCGGTGTTTCACTGACGCTGACCTGGCTGGACGAAGAGCTTGAAGAGTACTGGACGGCCCCCGCACTGACTCCGGCGTACCGCCGCGGTTCCGTGGGCTTCGACGTAGCTTCTGCCGAAGAGGCTGTGGATGAAGCTGTTGCTGTGGATTCGGCAGACTACTCCTCCACAGAGGAATCGCGGGCGTACGCAGGGCAATGCCTCGCCGCGCTGGAAGAAACTGCCGCCTTGCTGCGGGCTTCCGAGGCGAAGCTGGGCGACATGGACGCCATCGCAGGCGACGGTGACCACGGCCGTGGCATGGTCCGCGGATCGGCTGCCGCCCTTGAGGCCGCAGCCGCAGCCTTTGCTGCAGGAGCCGGTGCTGGTTCCGTCCTGATCGCCGGCGGCGACGCGTGGGCAGACAAGGCCGGGGGAACGTCGGGTGTCCTCTGGGGCGCGGGGCTGCGCGCCTTTGGCGAACGCCTCGGCAATGCAGAACGCCCGACGGCGGATGACCTCGCCGACGCTGTCCGTGCCTTCGCAGACCGCATCACGGGACTGGGAAAGGCCGAGATTGGCGACAAGACCATGGTGGACTCGTTGCTGCCGTTCACTTCGTCGTTGTCGGCCGCCGTGGCTTCGGGATCACCTGTTTCGGAAGCTTGGGCAGCGGCAGCAGCCGTCTCGGCCGACGCGGCCGCCGCAACCGCCGACCTCCGGCCGCTCAAGGGTCGCGCCCGCCCCCTCGCCGAGAAGAGCATCGGCACGCCGGACCCCGGGGCGACCTCGCTCGCCATGGTGTTCGCCGCCGTCGGACCCCACTTCACCGCAGTTCACGCAACTGCTGCCATCAACTAGGAGAATGACCATGCGCATCATTGTGGGCGCCGACGAAGCCGGCGTTGACTACAAAGACCGGATCCTCGCGGACCTCCAGGCCGATGCCCGGATCACCGAAGTGATCGACATCGGAGTCCACCGTGACGATGAAGACTTCACCAAGCCCTACCCCTACGTGGGCATCGCGGCAGGTGAGATGATCCGCGACGGCAAGGCTGACCGCGCCATCCTCTTCTGTGGCACCGGCATCGGCGTGGCCATCGCCGCCAACAAGGTTCCGGGCATCCGGGCCACCGCGGCGCACGACTCGTTCTCCGTGGAACGCTCCATCCTGTCCAACGACTGCCAGGTGCTCACCATGGGCCAGCGCGTTGTAGGCGTCGAACTGGCACGCCGCTTGGCCAAGGAATGGATCGGCTACGCGTTCGACCCCGCGTCCGGGTCCGCCGCGAAGGTCAAGGTGCTGAGCGACTTCGAAGGCTGCTAGTTCTCCGCAAGCTCGACCGTGAGTGGCCTCGGCCCCGGCGTTGTCGCCGGGCCGAGACCCCTCTGTCTACACTGGCTTCCATGTCCTGCCGAATCAGTGAACTGGTCCTGAACTGCCACGACCCCGAACTCCTTGCCAGGTTCTGGAGCGACGTCCTTGGCTACGTCGAACTCGATCGGGAGGACGGCGCCATCGAAATCGGGCCCCCGGAGGCGGGCTTCGGTGGACTTCAGCCCACCATCATCCTGAGCCCGAGCAATAACCCCCGCACGGGAAGGCTGCCCCTCCACATCGACGTCAACCCTGTGGACCGGGACCAGGCAGCCGAGCTGGAACGCTTGCTGGCCCTCGGAGCCCGGGCTGCCGATGTCGGACAGACCGGTGACGAACACTGGCACGTGCTGCAGGACCCCGAGGGGAACGAGTTCTGCCTGCTGCGGAGGCAACTGGGGTAGGGTCGAGCTTATCTGTGCGGCTCTGCGCCCCTTAGAAACCGCCTCCGCCGCCCGAATCGCCGGCCATGTTGGCAAAGCGTGAGTAGTGGCCCTGGAACGCTACGACGATGTCCTTGGTGGGACCGTTACGGTGCTTGGCGATAAGGATGTCCGCTTCACCAGCACGCGGAGATTCCTTGTCATAGACGTCCTCGCGGTGCAGCAGGATGACCATATCCGCGTCCTGCTCAATGGAGCCGGATTCACGGAGGTCGGACACCATGGGCCGCTTGTCCTGGCGTTGCTCGGAACCACGGTTCAGCTGCGACAGCGCAATGACCGGCACCTGGAGTTCCTTGGCCAGCAGCTTGAGCGCACGGGAGAACTCCGAGACTTCCTGCTGGCGGGACTCCACTTTCTTGCCCGAGCTCATGAGCTGCAGGTAGTCAAGGACAACCAGCTTCAGGTCGTGCTGCTGCTTGAGCCGGCGGCACTTGGCGCGGATCTCCATGAGGGACATGTTGGGGCTGTCGTCAATGAACAGCGGGGCGTCGTTCATCCGGCCCATAGTGGTGGCGATCTTGGACCACTGCTCGTCCTTGATGGTTCCTTTGCGGAGATCCTGGAGGCTGATGGTGGCTTCGGCGGACAGGAGACGCATGGCGATCTCGTTCCGGCCCATTTCCAAGGAGAACATGACTGTGGACATGTTGTTCTTGATTGCGGCAGAACGGGCAAAGTCCAGGGCGAAGGTGGACTTACCAACAGCCGGACGCGCCGCGATAACGATCATCTGGCCAGGGTGGAGGCCGTGGGTGAGTTCGTCGAGCTCGTAGAAACCAGTGGGAACGCCCACCATGCCTTCGCCGCGGTGCCCGGACGCCTCAATCTCGTCCACCGTGGACTCCAAAACGTCCTTCAAGGCCACGTAGTCTTCAGCCGTTCGCTTTTCGGCAACGGCGTAGACCTCGGCCTGGGCCTGGTTGACCAGGTCCTCAACCTCGCCGTCCTGGCCGTAGCCCATCTGCACGATCTTGGTGCCGGCGTTGACCAAGCGGCGCAGCACAGCGCGCTCCGCCACAATTTCGGCGTAGTACCCGGCGTTGGCTGCGGTGGGGACTGTCTGGATGAGCTCGTGCAGGTAGGCGGGACCACCGATCCGGTTGATCTCGCCACGCTTGGTCAACTCATCCGAGACAGTGACGGCGTCGGCAGGCTCGCCGCGACCGTAAAGATCGATGATGGACTCATAGATGGTCTCGTGCGCAGGACGGTAGAAGTCGTGCCCACGAACGATTTCAACGACGTCGGCGATCGCGTCCTTGGACAGCATCATGCCGCCGAGGACAGACTGCTCGGCTGCGATGTCCTGGGGAGGTTTTCGGCTCGCCTCAGAAGAGCGGGAGCCCTCGATTGAGTCCAAGTGCGTTACTGACAAAGCCGTCCTCCATATGTGTACCGCTGAAGAAATGTGTCCCTCAGTGGTGCGTAAAGCGCAAGTGGACCTGGGATGGTTTTGCCCGAGCCTTGCGGACCAGCCGAGTGCTCCAGTTGTATCGGCAGGGGCCGACATTTTGGCCCACAGCAATTTCCACAACTTATCCACAGAAGCATCCCAAGCGGTTTTGCGCTCCGCTGCCTGGGGGCTGCCGGGAGGACCGATTCCATCCTGAAAGAGGTACCCAAGCCACGTTAGCGGTGCTCTGCGTAGGCACAAAGCCGGTTATCCCGCACGGTTGTGGATAACCTGTGGAATAAGCCCCGTACGTTGTGCACAGTCTGTGCGTTACCCTGTGGATAGAGAAATTCTTTTTGCGGTAAGTGGCCTCTGACCTGCGAAAACATTCATCACAAGCTGTGGAAGAAAGAAAGTTTTAGTGGATAACCATCCACAGCCAACCAGCCCTGCCCCGCCTCCCAGGGGTACGATGCGGTGAAAAACATGCCGCAAATGTGATGTGCCTTACATACTCCGGCTAAATTTGACACTTCCCTCTCGGAAGCCTATGCCAAGTGCGGAATGTGCTGTGGATAACCAGCGATCTGGCATAAGCTCTAGGCATGGGGAATAACCTTGGCGACCTGCTGATGACAGCCCTTCCTTTGGTGGTCCTGGTCGGTCTCCTGTGGGCCGTCTCTGCAGCCCTCAGACCCCGCGACACAGGCATCTCCGACGCCGAGCGCTACCAACGAGAGCTGGCAGCCCGCTCGGCCGCACACCAGGCGTCCCAAGTCCAGGCGGCACTCGCATCGCGGGCGCGGATCGAAGCCTCCACGCAACCGAGCCAAAACCGGGCACAGACCACCCAGCACGCCGCAGGCAACCCCGACACCCGCAGCCCGGCAGCGGTTCTTCCCAACGGGCAGCTGAATCCGCAGTTGGCCTTTGAAATCCAAAATCTGGTCCGTAGCGGGCAAAAGATCCAAGCCATCAAGGTGCTGCGTCAAGCGACCCACTCAGACCTCATGACCGCCAAGAACTACGTAGATCGGCTCTGACAAAACGCCATGGATTCGCTTTTTATCCCACTCGTGATCCTCATCCTGGTCATTGTGGGCGTACTGCTCCTGATTCGCTCATTCACCAAACGTTCTGCCGAGAACAAGGCAAACACGGCCGCCGCCAAGACACCCAAGGATCCGGTGCAGCTTGCCAAGGAGTCGGCGGCAAAGCTGAATGAAGAGCAGCACCGCCGCCTTTACTCGCTGATCGCGCAAGGCCAAGGAATGGCCGCCATCAAGCTTTACCTGCAGGCCACGGGCGAAGGCCTCCGGGCGTCGCGGGACGCCGTGGGCGCCCTCGCCGCGCACCCCCAGCCGTTCCGCCCGGAGGCGCCCGCAAAGGATCTGCTGGCGGACGACGACGATGAACCGGAACGCTTTCCCTACAGGTACCGCGCAATCGTCAGCAAAGGCGATGTGACCCGCGAGGTCAGCAGCAACATGCTCAACGACGAAATCTACGGACGCATCCGCACACTGGCCAAGAGCGGCGACGTGGAAGGCGCAGCATTGGCGCTGACCCGCCACTCGGACATCACCATCAAGCAGGCACGGGAGTTCATCGAACTCCTGGACGACTAGAAGTCGAAGAGATCGCCCAGGAATCCTTCCTTCTTCTTGCGCTTCCGCCCGTACTGGTCGCGGTTGGATCCATAGCGCCTGT
The DNA here is from genome assembly GCF_044748465.1 of Paenarthrobacter sp. NPDC089988. NCBI lineage: Bacteria > Bacillati > Actinomycetota > Actinomycetes > Micrococcales > Micrococcaceae > Paenarthrobacter > Paenarthrobacter sp. NPDC089988. The sequence goes on along the minus strand of NZ_JBIVGD010000014.1, from coordinate 121,595 downwards.
CGTCATCACGCCGGTCATAGTCACGGCGTTCCCGATCGTCATACCGGGGCCGTGACTCAAAGGGGTTATAGATGGGAGGCGGCGCGATGGGAGGTTGCGGTGGCGCTGCTGCCGACCGCGGCGGCAGCGCTCCGGTCTCACCGTTGACGCGATCAATGATCTTGTCCAATTCGCCGCGATCAAGCCACACCCCACGGCATGTGGGGCAGTAGTCGATCTCCACGCCGCTGCGTTCGCTCATCACCAGGTCAACAAAATCCACAGGACACTTCATGCTTGCCTCAACGACCAGGGAGCGCGATTGGTTCGCTAGTGGCCGGCGGAGATTCCTGCAAGCAGCTGCTCGAACGGCAACGACTCCAGGGCTGGTGCCGTATGCCCCGGCTGGGGGCCGCTCAACAGTTGCACGAGTTCACCGGCGGCCCTGTCCACTCGCACCGAAAGGGGCGATCCGCCGTCGTCCGTTCCCCAATCCTGGGGCCCGGCGAAGACGCCGGTGGCAGTCATCCTGGTGCGCAAGTAGCTGAAGAGCGGGCGCATGGCGTGGTCCAGGACCATCTGGTGACGGTCGGTACCACCGGTGGCGCCCAGCAGCACAGCCTTGCCGTCCAGGGACTTGGGATCCAGGACATCGATGAACGACTTGAACAGGCCGCTGTACGAGGCACTGAAGACCGGGCTGACGGCGATGACGCCGTCTGAGTTCTCCACGCCGGCAATCACCTCGGCGAGCCGCGGCGCGGCATAGCCGGTGACGAAGTTGTTGGCGATGTCCACCGCGAGGTCCCGCAGTTCGACGACGTCGATCCTCACCTCATAGCCGGCCGACCGCAACTGCCGCTCAGTTGAAGCGGCCAGTTGGTCGGCCAGAAGGCGGCTCGACGACGGCACGCCGAGTCCGGCGGAAAGGACGGTGATGCGGCGGGTTTCCATGGCATTCTCCTGTTGCTCGATCTATCCCAGCATACATGCATATGCATCTAAATGAGTGAACGTGGCAGTGCACGCATGTATTCCCGGCGCTTAGCCTCCGGCGAGTTGCCCCATGAAACTGACGGTCGCCGTCGAAATCTGTTCCTGGGCGGCAGTGCGATCGATGAAAGCCTCCCCGTCGCCCGGCTGGAGGCAATAGCCTACGGTGAGGCAGGTTTACTGGCTTTGCCGTCCAACCACAGCATGTCCGACTCGTCGCGGTGCACACCGTCGGTCCCCACGTGTTTGCTGTCGATCTGCGGACCCTTCTTGATGACATGGACCAGAGCCATGCCGTGGCCCCGCCCAAGGTCGTAGTCCGCCTTCAGCCACTCAAGAATGGTTCCGGCCTTGACCGCGGGATCGTTGAATCCTTTACCCTTCGCGATCTCCACCAGTTGACGCGGTGTGAGGCCGGTCTTGTCCTCGATCGCGTCGAGATAAGCCTGGAAGGACATGGGTTCGCCTTTCATCCGTGATTCGCTGTGCGTAGGCGTGACTCTACGGGAAGGGTAGGACAACGGGGAATGTTCCAGGCGTTCGCGCGGTCCTAGACTTTTGGGATGGTGAGCCGATCGTGGAGGTACGTGCTTGCAATGGCGGCCGTTTGCTTCCTCCCGGGCTGTGAATCCGCGATTCAGGAACCCGCCCCTGTTCCCGCCAGCTCTCCCGGGGAACAGCCCATCTCCGTTGAGGTCAACCAGTCGCGGGACCAGTACGGCAAGCAAGCAATCCTCATCCAACTCACCAACAACACAGAGGCAAACCTCACCGTCAGTGACGCTGTGCTGTATTCGAACTTGTTCCGGGGCGCCATCATCTGGCGTCCGGCAGGCGGCACCTTGGAGTTGCCACCGAAGCAACCCAAAGGCCTCCCCGCCACCCTGCCGGCCGCCGCCTGCTCAAGAGCATCCAAGGCACCCATCACAGCCACCATCCACTACACGGACCCGGCGCAGCAGCCAAAGACGACCAGCACGGACGCGAGCGACCCTTTCAACGTCCTCCCGCGGAACTCTGACGAGCTCTGCCTTTCAGCGGAGGCGGCCGCGATAGCGACCATCGTCCTGGACCCCGGCCTGGAGGTCGCTCCGGACGGGGTTACCGCCGTCGTGCGCCTTGTCATCACCCCGGTGGGCACGGCCAGCGGGACGGTCCCAGGCCTCACCATCGAGTCGATCGACGGGACCACGCTGCTGGCCGAGGTGCCGGCCGATCCCTGGCCGCGCAATGTCACAGTCGCTGCCGACACGGCGCCACAGGTGGTGCCGTTGCGGATCAGGCCTGCGCGCTGTGATCCGCACGCGGTCGCCGAGGACAAGGTGGGGACCCTGCTGCCCCTGAGGGTAGCCGTGGGGGACAGGAAGGGCCTGCTGAAGGTGCCGGCTTCAACGGAGCTTCGGGGACGGATCTACGACTTCGTAGGCGCGGCCTGCAGCACCGGCTGAGCTCAAGCGATGGTGGGCAAGGCTTCGTGGGCGCTCTCCACCTTGATGGTGGCTCCGGCTTCGACGTGCTTGACCTCGCCATCCATCTGGAACGGCAGCGGTTTGAGGGTAGTGAATTCGTAGCTGCTGACGCTCGGCTGGTCGCCCAGGCCCTGCGTCGTGGCGCGCAAAGCATTCAAGACCACGCGCCACTTGGGCATGTGTGGGAACAGAACCACCTCGAACTTGCCGTCGGCGGGAACGGCCTCTGCCTCGCTCAGGGTGGCGTATTTGGCCATTTCGGGAATGTTGGCGAAAACCAGGCTGTCCACTCTGTGCTTCTTTCCGTCGGGCAGCCGCATCTCGAAAGGCTCGAACTCGGAGAAGGTCTTGACCACGGACAGCATCTCCGTGAGGGCCCCCTTGCTGCCCTTTTCCAACTCCGTGGCAACCACGGGTGTGAGGCCGAATCCAATGTACGAGTGTGCGAATTCGGCCGGGCCGCCCTCGCCGGTATGAATCCGCAGCAGATCGATGTTCTTGACGTGGCCCTCGGCGATGGCTTCATCCAACGGCTTGGTTCCGACGGTGCGGCGGTGGTCGTTCGCGTTGCCCGCCGCCATGACGGCGCACACTGCCTTGGGATTTTCTGCCTGCATCACCCCGTTGACTACCTCGTTGTAGCCACCATCGCCGCTCACGGACACAACCAGGACGTCCCCTCCGCCGGCTGCCGCCTCACGGGCAAGTTCCACCGCGTGGCCGGCATGCTCGGTAGGGCGAAGAACGATGTTCGCCTCATAAGGGAGCCGTTCCTTGAGCTTTCCTTGCAACTCCTCCGCCAGGTCCGGCGCGTTTCCCGTGCTGTTCGGGTTGAAAATGATGACGATCGATTCAAAGGTCCGTGCGGAATCCATATTTCTCCTCTATGTGCATCCAAACGGGGATCAATCCGTCAGTGCTGAGCGTCAATCACGTGGTGTGGAGTGAGCGATGAAAGGATTTCCTGCCCTCATGATTTTGTCCAGTTCCATGAGTGTTTCACGGCAGCGGACCACGGTGAAGCCAGGGCACACGCCGAGATGCCAACGGCCTACTGGCGAGCCCTACAGCAGCACTGTTCCCTCGATGCACGTGACCGAAGCCCCGCCCACCCAGATCTCCCCGTCCTGGGCTTTCACATGGATGCGCCCCGCCCGGCCCAGGACCGTCCCCTGCGCGGCAACGTACTCCTGCGGCGCGCGGCCAGAACCAATAAGCCACTGTGCCGCACCGGCGTTGAAGCTGCCGGTCACGGGATCTTCCACCATGGCGTCACCCGGAACGAACGTGCGGACCTCAAAATCCGTTGCCGACCCTTCCGTGTGCGGACCGATCACGCCCACCTTCAGGTCACCCATGGCCGCCACGTCCGGTTCGATGGCCAGCACCTGCTCCGCCGATTCGAGGAGCACCCCTATCCATTCCGGCCCGTTGACCAGCCACGATGCATCGAGGATGGCTTCCTCGGGCAATTGGAGCGCCGCCGACAACTGCCCACGGATTTCCGGCTCGACGGGACCGAAGCGCGTCAGCGGGGGCGCCGCGAAAGCCAGCCGCCCGGCGTCGTGCTTCACCGTAATCAGGCCCGCCCCACATTCCTGAACCACAACGCCCTGGGACTTGGGCACTCCCCCGGCCTGCAGCCACGTATGTGCCGAACCCAACGTCGGATGCCCGGCAAACGGGAACTCCTCGCTGGCCGTGAAAATGCGGACGCGGTAATCAGCGCGCGGGTCCGTCGGCGGCAACAGGAACGTCGTCTCGGACAAATTGGTCCAGTTCGCGTAATGTTGCATGGTTTCAGTGCTCAGCCCTTCGGCATCAGCCACGACGGCGAGCGGGTTGCCGAAATAGGGCCGGTCGGAGAAGACGTCCACTTGGTTGAACGGGCGGACTCGCAAGGATTCATTGGTCACCGGTGCAGGGTATCACCGGGTTCTGGCGTGACTTTCCGGCGTCTGGGAGACTACGCACATGGCAGAAAACAAGACCCAGCCGACGGACGTGCCCGTGGAAGAATTCCTGGCAGCCGTGGAGCATCCCACCCGCCGCGCGGATGGGCTGGAGCTAATGGAGATGATGGGCGCCATCACCGGCGAAGAGGCGTACATGTACGGGCCCACGATCGTTGGTTTCGGCAGCTACCACTACAAGTACGCCACAGGCAGGGAAGGAGACTCCCCCGCTGTCGCGTTCTCACCCCGTAAGTCGAACCTGGTGTTCTACGGGCTCACGGAAGGGCCCGACGCCGATCGGCTGCTTCCCGAACTGGGCAAGCACAAGACCAGCACGGCCTGCTTGTACATCAACAAGTTGGACGATGTGGACCGGGGTGTGTTGGCCGAGTTGATCCGCAGCGGCTACCACCACACCATGTCGGAGATCCACCAGCCCTGACCTCCACCGAGTTGACACTTACTGGCAATCCCGTGTGAAAAAAGAACCCCCGCCACCGGAAATCCGGTAACGGGGGCCCTTCAGATGCAGTCAGAGACTACTTGCTTGCAACGACCTCGAGGTCGATGACAGCAGAAACATCCTCGTGCAGGCGAACGTTTGCCTGGTACGAACCCACAGACTTGATGTGGTTCGGCAGTTCAACGTTGCGCTTGTCGATGGCGCCGAGGCCAGCGGCCTCAACAGCAGCAGCGACATCAGCCGGCTTGACCGTGCCGAAGAGACGACCGGACTCGCCGGCCTTCACCTCGAGCCTGACCTTCTTGGAGGACAGAGCCTGGGCCTGTGCCTGTGCAGCTTCAACCGAAGCGTGGGCGCGGGCAGCACGTGCAGCCTTGATGGACTCAACCTGCTTCTCGCCACCGCGGGTCCAGGTCAGAGCGAAGCCGCGGGGCAGGAGGTAGTTACGTGCGTAACCGTTCTTAACCTCGACAACGTCGCCAGCAGCACCGAGACCGGTTACTTCGTGGGTCAGAATGAGCTTTGCCATGTTAGTTAATCCCTTCCCTTAGCCGCGGCCAGCGCCGGAGTAAGGCAGCAGAGCAACTTCGCGGGCGTTCTTGATTGCCTGGGCGATCTTGCGCTGTTCCTGAACGGTAACGCCAGTGACGCGACGAGCGCGGATCTTGCCGCGGTCGGAGATGAACTTGCGCAGCAATGCTACGTCCTTGTAGTCGATGACAGTGATGTCAGCGGCCTTCAAGGGGTTGGACTTTGGTTTGGGCTTACGGAGTTCAGCCTTAGCCATCGTGGAGCTCCTTTTCTATGGAGCCCGTGGATGTTGATCCACGGGATGGTGGTGTTTTTGTGTTTAGAAGGGAGGTTCGGAATCCGGGCCGTTGCCCCAGCCACCAGCGTTGCTGACGCCGGGCGTAGCCCAAGGGTCATCCTGCTGTGCGGGCTGGTTGTTGCCCCAGTTTCCACCGGAGTTGCCGCCCTGGTTTCCACCAGGAGCGCCGCCTCCAAAGCCACCGGCGTTGCCGCCGCCGAAGCCACCCTGCTGGTTACCGTTACCGGCACCAAACCCGCCGCCGGAGCGCTGGGTACGGTTGACTTTGGCGTTTGCGTAACGCAGGCTCGGGCCGATTTCATCGACTTCGAGCTCAATGACGGTGCGCTTCTCGCCTTCCTTGGTTTCGTAGGAACGGCTCTTCAAGCGGCCGGAAACAATGACCCGAGTACCCTTTGTGAGGGATTCGGCCACGTTTTCGGCAGCTTCGCGCCACACCGATGCGCGGAGGAACAGGGTTTCCCCGTCCTTCCACTCATTGGACTGGCGATCGAAGGTCCGGGGAGTAGAAGCGATGGTGAAGTTCGCTACTGCTGAGCCAGACGGGGTGAACCGCAGCTCGGGGTCATTGGTGAGATTACCGATGACCGTAATAGTGGTTTCGCCTGCCATCTACTGCCTCCTTGTTCGTTCCTGCGGGGTAAAGATTTGAAGGGCTGATTACTCAGCAGCAACCTTCTGGTCTTCGGGGCGGATGATCTTGGTACGCATGATCGTCTCGTTGAGAGACAGCTGGCGGTCAAGTTCCTTGGCGGTAGCCGGCTCAGCGGTGAAGTTCACCACGGCGTAGATACCTTCAGACTTCTTCTTGATGTCGTATGCCAGACGGCGACGGCCCCAGATGTCAACCTTTTCGATGGTTCCACCATCGGTAGTGATGACGTTCAGGAACTTCTGAAGCGACGGCTCTACGGTACGCTCTTCGACCTCGGGGTCGATGATTACCATCAATTCGTAAGGACGCATATGTGAACCCACCTCCTTTGGGCTAAGCGGTTACGGTATTTCCGTAACAGGAGGTTCATTTGCGATGCTGTGCATCACTCCCCCGCCGAAGTTTCGGAAGGAAGGCGCAGCACAGACTTCAATATCTTAGTGCATCTCCCGCACTCAAAGCTATTCGGCGGAGTACCGCACCGAAACCAGCCATCGCTCGTATGTGGATAACGCCCAGCCGCAGCGAATACTTGGGTCATGACCATCCTCAAGTCAACGATTCTCTTCATCCTCGCGGCAGTTGCCGAGATTGGCGGCGCCTGGTTGATCTGGCAGGCCGTCCGGGAGGGCAAGGCGTGGTGGTGGGCAGGACTCGGCGTCGTGGCGCTGGGCATCTACGGATTCTTCGCAGCCTTCCAACCCGATGCGCACTTCGGGCGGGTGCTCGCCGCCTATGGGGGAGTCTTCATCGCCGGCTCGCTCGCGTGGGGGATGCTCATGGACGGCTTCCGGCCGGATCGCTGGGACGTCATTGGCGCCGCTATCTGCATGGTCGGCGTCGGGGTCATCATGTTCGCCCCGCGCCCCGGCGGGTGAACCCGAGCAGTCAGACGAAAAAACCCCTGGAAGATCGTCGACCTTCCAGGGGTTTTCCTGTGTGCGCGGAGGGGGACTTGAACCCCCACCCCCTTTCGAGGACTAGCACCTCAAGCTAGCGCGTCTGCCATTCCGCCACCCGCGCAGGGTGATTCGGAGAGCCGGTTTCCTTTTTCTCCGTAACAGCGTCAAAGACACTAACACGAAGTTGGCCATTCTGTGGATTCCGACGTTGAAACCGGCCGCTAGTGTGGGTCCATGGATGCACTGACCTCGCTTGCCCTCACTGCCGTGTTCGGCGCGATCTTCCTCTACCTCCTGTATTTCGTGGTCCGCTCCGGCGTCAGGGATGGCATTCTCCAAGCCGACCAGCGGCGGGCCGCCAGGGATCACCAGGAACACCAGGGCAGCCAGCGCTAGGGTGGACCGCATGAACGCCCCGAGGGTCAGGCGCAGCCGGCTGCGCTTTGTGGTGATGGTGATCGCCGGAGGAATCGCCACGGCTGTCACGGGTTCGACTGGCAACTGGGTGGACGCACCTGCCGTAGCTTGGGCTGTGGCGGCGTTCATCTACGTGGCCTGGGTATGGCTGGTGATTGCACGCTTGGACCCCGAGGGAACCCAACGGCACGCGACATCCGAAGACCCCTCCCGCGGCGTCACGGACCTGCTGATTCTCATCGCCAACCTGGGGAGCCTCGCCGCCGTTGCGGCTGTCATCGTCAATTCACACGCGGACGATACCGCCGCCAGGCTGAATTCCGCCGCGCTGGCGATGGTCTGCGTGGCGCTTTCCTGGATGCTGGTTCAGACGCTCTTCACGCTTCGCTACGCCGAGTTGTATTACAGCCCCGGGCCAGAGGCCGGTGGCGCCGTTGGCGGCATCAGTTTCAACCAGGACCGGCCGCCCCAGTACACCGATTTCGCCTACCTTGCCACCAGCCTGGGCATGACCTACCAGGTTTCGGACACCAATCTGCAAAACCACCGGATCCGGGCCGAGGCGTTGAAGCACAGCCTGCTTTCCTACCTGTTCGGAACCGTCGTCCTGGCCGTGACCATCAATCTGGTGATCGGCCTGGCTCAGTAGCCGTGACGGCGGCGGTGACTACCGCAGCATCCGACGGCTCCGGACCGGTCGCTTACCTTCCGGCAGCCGTTCCGTAGGCGGTTTAAACGCAAACGGGGCAGCCGCCGTCGTACGTTGACGGCAGCTGCCCCGCAGCGAACAGACGCTTACGACGCCGGTCCGGAACCTACTTCCGCAGGCTTGGCTTCCGCGGGGGTCGCCTGATTCGGCTGACCGCCCTTGCGGTAACGCCACACGCCAATTCCGACCACGACGGCAGCCAAGGCCAGCGACAAGAACAGCGATTCGCGGGTGGATTCGAGGATCACCATGCCCACAATGAGTGCCACGATGCTGGCGATCGCGATCCACGTGAGGTACGGGAAGAACCACATCTTGAGTTCGAGGCTCTTTGCGGCGTCGCCCATGCGCCTGCGGAGGATCAGCTGGGATGTGGCGATGACCAGCCAGACGAACAGGGCGATTGCGCCGGAGGTGTTCACCAGGAAGAGGAACACCGTGTCCGGCGCAATGTAGTTCAGGCCCACAGTGATGAAGCCGACCACCGTCGATGCGAGGACAGCTGCCGCTGGGACGCCGCGCTTGGAGATCTTGGTCCAGGACTTGGGTGCATCTCCGCGCTGCGAAAGGGAGAACAGCATGCGGCTCGCCGTGTAGAGGCCCGAGTTCAGGCAGGAGAGCACCGAGGTCAGGACCACGATGTCCATGATGGTGCCCGCGCCGGGGATGCCGTACAGCTCAATGACGGCTACGTACGGGCTCTTGGCCACGGAAGCGCTGTTCCAGGGCAGGAGGGTAACCACGATCGCGATGGAACCGATGTAGAAGATGAGGATCCGCCATACCGTGGACTTGACGGCCTTCTTGACGGCGTCCACTGGATTGGCTGATTCGCCGGCAGCAATGGTCGCGATTTCGGCGCCGAAGAAGGAGAAAACCACCACGAGGATTCCCGCCAGCACGGCGCCGGGACCGTTCGGCATGAAGCCGCCCTGGTCCAGCAGGTTCGCCACGCCCGGGGCGGAAACACCCGGGAACAGGCCGAGGATCGCGGCGATGCCGGCGAGGAGGAAGATCACGATCGCCGCTACCTTGATGGACGCGAACCAGAATTCGAACTCACCATAGGACTTGACCGACCCAAGGTTGGTCAATGTCAGCAGGACCATCAGGACGAGGGCCCAAACCCACTGGTCGACGCCGGGAACCCAGCGATGCATGATGGCCGCACCGGCGGTCGCCTCGATGCCGAGGACGATGATCCAGAACCAGGCGTACAGCCAGCCGATGCTGAAGCCGGCCCAGCGGCCCAGGGCCTTGTCAGCATAAGTGGAGAAGGAGCCGGTCTCGGGGTTTGCGGCAGCCATTTCACCGAGCATGCGCATCACGAGGATCACTACGAGGCCTGCTACCAGGTAGGCAACCAGAATGCCCGGACCTGCCTGCTGGATCGCGGCACCGGAGCCCACAAAGAGGCCTGCACCGATGACGCCGGCGATTGCGATCATGGACAGGTGGCGGGGTTTCAGCGACTTGGAAAGTTGTTGGTCAGCGTGCATGGATGGGCGCCGTCCTTAGTGTTCTTGGAAAGGCCCCCGGCAGATGTGCACTGGGCCACTTGGCTTTCCCACACTAGCCACCGAGGTTCCGGCTTTTGCTGTGCGAACGTACATTTTGATGCAGAGCGAAACAGGAGGATGCACAAAATGTATAGCTGCAGTCACCAATTGTTTCGCTGCAAGCACTATTGAAACGAGCCTGAAACGACTCCTTGACGCTTTAGTCTATGGGTCGGGTCACACCGCGGTGGCGAAAAACCTCCCAACAACAGTCGCCAGCAAGTGCGGGTCCTCCACCCCACACAACTCCCGGGCAGAGTGCATGGACAGCAGCGGAACGCCCACATCAACGGTCCGGATGCCCAGCCGAGTAGCTGTGAGTGGACCGATGGTTGAGCCGCACGGGATGTCGTTGTTGGAGACGAATTCCTGGTAGCGCACACCCGACTCCTCGCAGAGGCGCGCCCAAAAAGCAGCGCCCGTGGCGTCCGTGGCGTAGCGCTGGTTGGCGTTGATCTTCAACAGCGGCCCGCCGTTCAGCAGTGGCCGGTTGGCGGGATCATGGCGCTCCGCGTAGTTGGGGTGGACGGCGTGGCCCGCATCCGCGGAGACACAGAACGACGCCGAGAGGGCCTGCCTCCGCTGGCTCGCCGAAGCGCCGAAACCATCGGAAATCCGGGTCAGGATGTCCTCCAGGAAGGGGCCACAGGCGCCCGAGCGGGAATTGGATCCGATCTCCTCATGGTCGAAGGCAGCCAGGACGGCGATCGGTCCCTCTGTCGGCACGTTTGCGGCGTGGGCAATCAGCGCCACCAACCCTGCGTGGGTTGAGGAAAGGTTGTCCAAACGGCCCGACGCGAAGAACTCACCCTTGGCCCCGAAAACTGCCGGCGTCTGCGTGTCTGCCACCACGACGTCGTACCCGCCGATATCAGCTGCGTCCACCCCGGCGCCTTCCGCACGCGAGGCCAGCAAGCCCAGCAGGTCCTCACTCGCAGGGTCTCCCAGGCCAAAGATCGGGTTCATGTGCTGTTGCTTCGAAAGGGAGAGGCCCTCGTTGACGGCACGGTCCAAGTGGATGGCCAACTGCGGGAAGCGCAGCAGGGGCCCGGTGTTGGTCAGGTACTGGGTACCGTCACGCATCACCAAACGGCCCGCAAGCTGCAGTTCCCGGTCCAGCCACGAGTTGAGCAGCGGGCCACCATAGACCTCAACACCCGCCTGCAGCCAACCGAACTTCCCGGTGGTGGGCTTGGGCTTGAGCTTGAACGACGGCGAATCCGTGTGCGCCCCGAGGATATTGAAGCCGGTGGTCGCACCCGCGTTGGCTGGCGTAACCCAGGCAATCAGGGCACCGTCACGGATCACGTAGTAGTTGCCCGGGCCGCCCTCCCACGGTTGAAGCTCATCAAGCCCGGTGAAACCCGCAGCATCCAAGCGTCGGGCCGCCTCATGCACTGCGTGGAAACTCGACGGAGACGCCGAAACGAAAGAGCCGAGGTCCTGAATGTGGTCTGCTGCGGAGGCGTTCGAAGGCATGACCCCGAGTCTAGTCCCGCTGCGCAGACGGGCCGGGCTACACCGTGACGTTCAGCGCGGCCGTGTAGCCACCGGCCACGGAGCCGGACATAGTCGCGAGCTGGTATATGCCCCCGTCGTCACCAAAAACATTGTCCGAGGTCAGTGTCGTATTCGGGAAGTTCCTGGCGCTGCTCTCGTACCCGCTCGACGCATAGACCTCCTTGCATGCCGCCTCCGTCAGGGCGATCTGGGACACGGCCAGGACTTGCCCCGCGGAGCTGGTGTTGCTCAGCGATTCAAATACTTCAAAGTGAATATGTGGCCAACGCCCGTTGTAGGCGCCTGGATAAATGGTGGTGAACGTAAGCTGCCCGTTGGCGTCGGTCTCTTGGACTCCGCGGAGGTAGTTCTCGTTTTCCAAGCCACTGTCGTAGAGGGAGTACTTCCCGTTCCGGTCGCAGTGCCAGGCGTACACAGCCGCGCCGGCCAACGGGGAGCAGCCGTTCGCGTTGTCCAGGAGGGTCAGGGTCACCGTCAGCGGTACCCCCTCGGCCTTGGTGGTGGAGGTGCCGAAGCTGGACGTGATGTCCTTGCGCACCACTCCGGATGCCTCCAGCACATTCGGACCGTTGGAGCCATCGCCCGGGTACGGACCCACCGTCTCCTGGGGAATCTCCACGCCACATTCCGCGAAGGCCCTGGTTACCGTGCTGGTGGCGGAAGGCGAAGCGGTGGCAGTCGACGTTGCAGTCGCCGTCGCACTGGCAGAGGACGACGGCGTGGCGCTGCTGCCTCCCGTATCCGGCGTGCAGGCTGCCAGGGCTGCTGCCGTTCCCGCGCCGAAAAGGACGCCTAGCGTCCGTCTGCGGTTCAGGATCGTAGATAGATCGAATTCGAGTCCGCGATCGTGGTTGGGATGCGGCTGTCCGGCCTCCGTGGAAGCTTGCGTGGGGCGCTGGGGTGAAGTCATGCCTCCATCAAACGCGGGAAGCCTATGGCTTGTACATGGGGAAGCTGTGCCGCGGCTGTGGGTCAGTAATCCGGGTTGCTGGGGACCACCAGGCCCGTCTCGTAGGCGTAAACCACCACTTGTACGCGGTCCCGCAGCTGGAGTTTGCTGAGGATCCGCCGGACGTGGGTCTTCACCGTAGCCTCGGACAGGAAGAACTTGTGCGCAATCTCGGCGTTGGACAAGCCCTCGGCAATGGTGGTCAGGATTTCGGTTTCACGCGGCGTGAGCTCGTCCAGGAGCGGATCGCGGTGCGGTGCGGGAGCCAGCCCCGGCGCATGCCCGCCACGGACGTACGTTTCCAGCAGCCGCTGCGTCACCCGCGGCGCCACAACAGCATCCCCACTGGCTACCAGGCGCACGGCATGCACCAGTTCGGCGGGTGCCACGTCCTTCAGCAGGAACGCCGAGGCACCGGCCTGCAAACCCGAGAAGGCGTACTCGTCGAGGTCGAAGGTGGTCAGGATGATCACCCGGGAATCCGAGCCAGAATCCGAAATCCGCCGGGTGGCCTCAATACCGTCCATGGCGGGCATGCGGACGTCCATGAGCACCACGTCAGGGCGCAGCTCCGCGACCAACCGCACTGCCTCCGCCCCATCCGAGGCTTCCCCAACAACGGTGAAATCGTCCTCACCCTCCAGGATGAGCCGGAACCCCATCCGAAGCAGTGGTTGATCGTCCACCAGCAGGACCCTGATGATGCTGTCCCCAGTCATTCTTCCCCCTTATCGCCGTTCCAGCGCAGCTGGGCGTGCACCGCCCAGCCGCCACGTTTTCCAGGACCGGCAGTCACGATTCCAGCATAGATTCCCGCACGCTCACTCATCCCTGCAATGCCTTGGCCCGATCCGATGCTGCTCGCCAGGTCCCCGCCACCCTCCCGGGTTCCACGGCCGTCGTCGAGCACGTCAATGGTGACCAAGTCGCCCTCGCGGGTTATCTGCACGTCCACCCGGCTCAGTGACCGGCCGTAGCGGAGAACGTTGGTCAGCGACTCCTGGACGATCCTGTACACCGTCAACTCGAACGCAGGGTCGGCGGGCAGCGCCGGACCCGTATGGGCGTAGTGAAGGGGCAGGCCGGCGGTGCGGAACCCGTCCAGGAGCTTCCCCAGGTTATGGCCCGACTCCAGCGGAGCCAATGGCGCGGGCCGTCCGGAATCGTCTCGGAGAACGCCCAGGACGCGCCGCATGTCAGCCAGCGCGGCCCTTCCGGTCCTGGACAGCTCGTTCAGCACGTCGCCTGCGCGTTCCGGATCCTTCTTGACCACCACAGCGGCCCCATCGGAGAGACTGATCATCACCGTCAGCGAATGCGCCACAACATCGTGCATCTCGCGGGCTATCCTGTTGCGCTCCGTAACCTTGCCCAGCTGCGTTGTCCGCGCCACCCACGCAGCAATCTCAGCCTCGTGTTCACGCCGCTGCCGCACCGAAATGCCGATTCCCGTAGCCAGGAGATTGGACAGCATGATGGTGACGGCCGTGGCGATGTTGTTGATGAGATGGAAGTTCTCCGGCACGTCCTGAAGCGTGTCCAGATTGGTGGGACTGGTCCACATGAACAGGTACAGAAGGCTCAACGGCAGGCTCGCCGCCACGAAAACCAGCAGCGCGAGAGGCCGCTTCTTCGCTGTCGCCACCGCATAGAGGGCGAACCACAAACCAGCAGAAACGTTTGAGCCCCACGGGTTGAGGATGGTGGCCGCCACTTCGAAAAGCACGACGGCGGTGACCACCTGGAGCGGATAGCGTCGCCTGAAAGCCAGGACGGTCGCAATCAGCAGCAACAGCGACATCGCCAGCCACTTGCCCTCGCTGCCGGACGCAATGATGGTGGGCAGGGCAAGGAGCACGTAGCAAAGGACCACCACGGCGTCCATGGCCCGCGGACGCTCGTAGAAGTACCGCCGGACGCGGCCGCGCCGCCGCTGGGCGATTTCGGCGAAGGACGCGTCGGCCGCTGTGGCCAACGCGTCCCTCGCCTGTGGAGCTTCAGTCATGGATCGAGCCTAGACCGCCTAGACGTCCCGTTTCTTGATGGCGAACACGGCGGGGATGAGGAAGAGCAGGATGTAGCCGAGGAAAACCAGCCCGCCCTGCCACGGATCCAGTACGCCGTCCGTGTGCCCGATCGCCAGGAAGCGACCGCCTGCCTCACTGGGGATGTACTGGGGGACGTACTTCCAGAAGTCACCGGGAACGAGGCTCAGGAACCCGGAAGCGATGGAAAGGACAAAGAAGAGGGCCACCAGCACGGTGACGCCGCCTGCGGAGTTGCGGAGCAGCGTACCCAGCGACAGACCAATGAGGGCCACGCCTGCAACGTAGAGGCCACCGGTGAAGACGCTGTACATGACGCCATCGGTGGACCAGTCGAGTTTGATGTCCAGGCCCTGGAACACCGGCATGGCGATCAGGAAGGTGAGGACTGCGGCGATGGTGGTGATCACGTAGGAAATGACCACCAGGAGCAAAGCCTTGGCTGCAAAAGCCGGAATGCGCTTGGGAACAGCGTTCATGGTGGACCGGATCATCCCCGTGGCGTACTCCGAGGAGATGAAGAGCACGGCCAGTGCACCGAGGACCAGGGTGCCGATTTGGATCCCGGCGTTCGGAAGGTTGTAGAGGTCGAACCCGGAGCCCGCCGGGAACTGCTGGGTGATCATCTCGGCAGTCACCGGCTGCCCGGCGTCCTTCGCTTCCTTGATCATCTGGTCGATGAACGTGAACCGGATGAGGACAGCCAGCGCACCGACGCCTACGGTGGCGATAAGTGTCAGTGCCAGCAGGATCACCGTAGAGGTGAGGGAACGCAGCTTGATCCATTCGGACTTCACAACACCGGCAAAGGTCACGCCCCTTCCGCCTGCGGAGGCATGTGCAGGTGCGTTCGTTCGGCTTTCAGTCATGGTGCTCATCGTCCTTACTTTCCTTCCGCTGCAGCGGCGACGGGCTCGCCAGTGAGATGGGAGTGATACTCCACCTCGTCCTTGGTGAGGTTGAAATAGGCCTCTTCCAGGGACGAAACCTGCGGAGTCAGTTCGTAGATCAGAACCTGGTTGTCCAAGGCCACTTGGGCAATCTCACGAGGCTGCAAACCAACGACTTCCAGGGTTTCGTTCTCGTTCTGGTCCACACGGACGCCGTCGCCCACCAACAACGTGGACAGTCGGCTTGCCGCAGAGGTACGCACCAGTGTCTTGGCCTGTTGGGCGCCGGCAATGATGTCCTGCATGGGAGCATCGGCAATGATCCTGCCCCGGCCAATTACAATCAGGTGGTCCGCCGTCTGGGACATTTCACTCATGAGGTGGCTCGACAGGAAGACAGTCTTGCCTTGGCTGGCGAGGTAGCGCACCAAATTGCGGACCCACAGAACGCCTTCGGGATCCAAACCGTTCACCGGCTCGTCGAGGATCAGCGTTTGCGGGTCACCGAGCAACGCAGCCGCGATTCCGAGCCGCTGGCCCATGCCCAAGGAAAATCCACCGGCCTTCTTCTTGGCCACCGCGCCAAGGCCGGTCATTTCGATGACTTCGTGGACCCGCGACGTGGGGATGTGGTGGGTCGCAGCCATCGCCAACAAGTGGTTGTATGCACTGCGGCTGGTGTGAACGGCCTTGGCATCGAGCAAGGCGCCCACTTGGTGCAGCGGAGCCTTGTGCTGGGCGTAGTGGAGGCCGTTGACCGTGACATCACCTGATGTCGGCCTGTCCAGCCCCATGATCATGCGCATCGTTGTGGACTTACCGGCGCCGTTCGGGCCAAGGAAGCCCGTCACCCGGCCGGCCTGGACCGTGAAACTGACACCGCCAACGGCGGTCTTTTCGCCGTAGACCTTCGTCAGGCCTTTTGCTTCGATCATGGAAGCGTTCCCCTCCCTGGGCACGTGTCTGTGCGGATGAGTAGTGAATGCGGATGAGTAGTGAATGTACTTAAAACGCTAGTCACACAAAGGACGGAAATCGCCTGTCCCAGGGATGATTCAGGGTTCAGTCAGGGTAATCCTCGCGGATGATCCAAACAGCTCAGACCGCCGCGTCGAGGTGTGAATAGACCCGCAGGTTTCGCGGCTTGACGACGAATTCGGCGCTGCGGACGCCGGCTTTCGGCTCCCCGTCGACGGCCAGCACCAACGGCTGCCCTATGGCCTCGATGCTTACTTCGGTCCCCTCGGCCAGGTGCGTCACCTTGGACGCGCTCACCGTTCCCGTCACGGTGGCCCACAGCAGGCGGGCCCGTGCAAACGGCTCATCCGCAGTGATCATTCGCAGGTCGAACACTCCGTCATCCAGCACCGGACGTCGAAGCGGCGCGTGGTCCCTGGGGTAATACCTGCCTCGGCCCATGTACAGAATCCACAGCTTGTGCCTTACGCCATTCACCAGGAGGGTGGTGGGGGAATTGACCGCAAACGTCCGCAACGATGCCACCAGCCCGGCAAGGGGCTTGCCCAATGCCGCCTGCAACCGTTCACGGCGCCGGACAAGGTTGGGGTAAACCCCCACGCTGGCCGTGTTGAGCATCGCCAATTCGCTGGTTTCCGGCAGCTCCGGTAGGCCCCTCTGCATAACAACCTTGCCCAGATCCACCAACGCGCCAGACCCATCGTGCGCCGCCTTCAGGACATCGTCCATGGACCCGACTCCGAGGTCGCGGGCAAAGTGATTCAACGTTCCGCCCGGCAGCACCAGGAGAGGCAGGGAATGTTCGACGGCGGCAGCAGCCGCCGTGCCGACGGTTCCGTCACCGCCCCACACGCCAAGGGCAACAATGCCGGCCCGTGTGGCTGCAGCCTCGATTTTTTGCCCGATGTCTTCGCCTTCGGCAATCTCGTAAATATGCGCCTTAGGGAATATTTTTCGGAGAAGTTCGCCTGTCTCCGGCGAGTAGGAGCCGCCCATGGTATTGACCGCGATACTCAGCCCATCGCCGTTGGATATCCTGGGGAGTTCCACGGGCGTCCGCCGCGGAGTGGGCTCCGGGGGCTTGGTCGGCCACCATTTCCGTGTCACCAAGGCGGCGCCCGCTCCCAAGGCCGAACCCAGCACCACATCAGACGGCCAATGCGCACCCGTGTGGACCCTCGAGTAGGCAACGCCGACCGCAACGGGAGCAAGGGCAAGGCCGATGGCCGGTGAAACCAGCCCGGCTCCAACAGCAAACGCCACGGCAGAAGCGGAATGGCCCGACGGCATGGACGAGCTGACGGGCTGCGGATTCACGAAACGGAAAACAGGCAGGTGTTCGGGCAATGGCCGCCTGCGGGGGAGTGCCGTCTTGAAAACCAAATTGGTCACCCCCGAGGCCACGCCGAGGGCAAGCAGGCCGTGCAAGGCAGCGCGGCGGGGCTTTCCCGGAACCGTGGCCATGATGCCCGCAATTCCGAACCACAGTTTGCCCTTGGTGGCCACTGCTGAGAGCCGCCGGAAGAAGTCGTCGTGGTCACCCTGGGGCTGGCGTGAGACAGCCCTCACCAGGAAGTGATCAAACCTGGCAACGTGCTTTGGACCTTTACGCAGGAAGCCTCGCATCAGACCAGCGTAACGCCGATGCCGACGGGTGCCCGGCGCCTCCCCAGCGGTTCCATCCCCCGGTGGCTACCATGAGTGGATGGCCCGCCTCCTGCAACCGCGTCAACGGCCCACCTGGCAGATTGCCACACCGGCCGTGCTGTTGCTGATCGCTTTTGTTGTTCCCGGCCTGCTCATCCTCGCGGGCAACGGCGAGCCGGCGTTCAACGGCGTGGACACGTTCTGGCAGGCCTACGTCTTCACCCTGCACACGCCCCTTTGGGACCAGGTGAATCTGGTGCTGAACGCCGTGGGCTACGTGGGAATGCTTGTCCTGCAGCTTCTTCTCGGGGCGGTGCTCCTGCTGTGGCAACGGCCCAGGACGGCCCTCTTCGTGATTGTCGTGGGTGTGGCTGCCCTTGCCCTCACCCAGTTGGCCAAGGTGATGGTGGGGCGACAGCGTCCCGAGGGAGCCGAGGTCCTGACAGACACGGGCTCATACCCTTCAGGGCATGTATCGGCTACAACCACTTTTTTAGTAGTCATGGTGGTGCTCATCGACCGGTTCTGGATCAAAGCACTGGCCGCGCTGGGGATCCTGGCCATGATGATCAGCCGGACCTATCTGTCAGCGCACTGGCTCAGCGATGTCCTCGGCGCGGCCTGTCTGGGGACGGGCCTTGCCTTGCTGCTGTGGGTGCCGTTTCGCAGCATATGCATTGCCGAGAATGAAAGTAACGGGACCGGGCCTATTTGGCGGGCAAAGGCTTCGCAACCCCGGCAAGCAGCAGGGCCACAAGAATAGGCGCACCAATAGCCAGCAGGGCGTTGTGGATGCCCGTGTGGTCACCCAGGTAGCCCAGCAGCGGGGGCCCGGCCAGGAACGCGACATAGCCAATGGTGGAGACCACCGAGACCCGCGCTGCGGCGTGCCGTGGATCGTCGGCCGCAGCGGACATACCCATAGGGAATGCCAAGGCTGCGCCGATACCCCACAGGGCAGCACCAACAGCCGCCAGGACCACGTTGTCCGCGAAGACAAACAGCGCCAGGCCAACCGCCGCGGCGGCCATGCTGGCACGGAGCACGGCTACGCGGCCAAACTTGTCGATCGCCTTTCCGCCCACGAACCGCATGCCAGTCATTGCTGCCACAAAGAGTGCGAAGAGCAGCGCTCCCGTCGCCTCGGAGGAGCCAAGCCCATCTACGGCTGCCTTGGCGATCCAGTCGTTGCCCGCACCTTCGGTCAGCGTGGCACCCAGGACAACTACGCCGATGAGCAGCGTCCTGCCATCCCGCCATGCCGAGGGGCCTCTGGAAGCCGCCGGGCCGCCGTCGTGAGTTTCAGCCACCGCAGCCTGATGCGGAAGGAAGAATCGCGGGGCCGTGAGTGAAAGGGTCACGGCGATGGCCGCGATGACCAGCAGGTGCAGCGGCAGGCCCACACCGATTTGCGAGAGCCCGGCACCGATCAGTGCGCCAACGAAAGCGCCACCACTGAAGGCCGCGTGGAATTGCGGCATGATGGTGCGCTTGAGGCGGTGCTCGACGTCGGCGCCCTCAATGTTCTGCGCCACGTCCCACAAGCCGATGCCAATGCCAAAGAAGAACAGCGCAATGGCGGTGGCCGGAACCGAAGCCGCCATGAGCGAGAGGGCGATCGCCGTCCCGGCGCCTCCGGCGACGATCCCTGCAAGCCTCACCGTGTTGGCGGTTCCGATGCGGCCCACCACCCATCCCGCCGAAGGGAGCGCAAGGAGGGAACCGACGGCGGTGCACAACAGCAGCGTGCCCATCTGTCCTGAGGTGAGGCTGAGCGCCTCGGTCACGGCGGGAATCCGGGCCGCCCAACTGGCGAAGACCAGGCCGTTCATGCCGAAGACCAGGAAGGTAGCGATGGCCGCGGCGTTCACGTTCGGTAAGGTTCGGGTGCTGGTGGTCATGCAATCACAACTTCCACGGAGAGTTTGTCGAGCCGGGCAAGGTCTTCTGGTGAGGGTTCGAGGTCTGTCACGATCACGTCCACAGCCTCCATTGCGGCAACCAACGCCACAGCGCTGGCATTCCATTTACTTCCGGATCCGGCAGCGATCACCCGTGCGGCTGATTCGAGTCCGGAGCGTTTAACGGCGGCATCATCGAGGTCGTGGGCCAGCAGTCCGTCTTTGAGGTTGAACGCGCAGGGGGTGACGAGCGCGGTATCGAAGCGCAGCGAACGGATGTTGGCTTCGGCCATGGGTCCACGGAATGATTGTTCGCCCGGGATGAGCCGGCCGCCGGGCAAAATGAGTTCGGCGCGCCCACCGGCCAGTGCGTCCACGCCGTGAAGGGACATGGGCATTACGGTGAGTTCGCGGTTGGACAGCCTGCGTGCGATTTCCGTGGCCGTGGATCCGCTGTCCAGCCAAACGTGCTCACGGTCCCGGAGGAGGCCGTCAACAACGGCTGCAATCCGTAGTTTGGACTCGTGCTCTTCAAGTTCACGCTGGCCGTAGCCGGGATTATCGCCGCGCGCCAACAGGCTGCGGGCACCGCCGTGGACCCTCTTAAGCACTCCGTTGGCCGCAAGGATCTCCAGGTCCCGCCGGATGGTGGCTCCGGAGGCACCGCATTCGGCCACCAACTCGTCAACCGTCACCGCCTCGCGGGCTCGCAAGAGCTCCCCTATGTAGCGGTGGCGGTCGGCAGTCTTCATGCGTCCAGCCTAACAAGCGTGCGCGCACTTAATCATTTTCTGTGATCATTTGCTCACTTCCGACCCTCTCTCACCTAACACCCCTTAATCGGGAACGCTCTCGCAGTGGGTGCAAGAGCGTTCCCGTTTAGGGGTGGTTCGGTGAGAGAGGATCGGGTTAGCGGGCGCGCTCTACCCGCTTCTCGTCCCACACAGGCTCTTCGGATTCGTACACTTTGCCGTCCGAACCGAACACCAGGAAACGGTCGAAGGACTTGGCGAACCAACGGTCGTGCGTCACGGCAAGGACAGTGCCCTCAAAGGCGTCAATCGCCCGTTCGAGAGCCTCGCCCGAATGCAGGTCCAGGTTGTCCGTGGGCTCGTCAAGGAGAAGCAGCGTGGCGCCGGACAACTGCAGCAAAAGGATCTGGAAACGCGCCTGCTGGCCACCGGACAACGACTCGTACTTCTGCTCCGACTGGCCGGCCAATCCGTAAGAATCCAGCGCACCCGCAGCCGCTTCGCGGGGCAAACCAGACCGGTGTTCATCACCCCGGTGCAGGATCTCCAGCAGGGTCCGTCCCAGAAGGTCGGGCCGCACATGTGTTTGTGCAAAGAACCCGGGACGGATACGGGCACCAAGCTTGACGGTGCCTTCATGCGGAACCTCGGCAATCACCACGTCGGACACCGGCAAGTGCTCACGCTCGGGATCGGTTCCACCAGTAGCGAGCAAACGCAGGAAGTGGCTCTTGCCCGAGCCGTTGGACCCCAGGACCCCCACCCGGTCCCCGAACCAGATCTCCGTGGAGAACGGCTTCATGAGTCCGGTCAGTTCCAGTTTCTCGACTACAACGGCCCGTTTGGCGGTCCGTCCACCCTTGAGACGCATGCGGACGTTCTGCTCGATCGGCAATGCCTCCGGCGGGCCAGCTTCGAGGAACTTGGCGAGCCGCGTCTGGGCAGCCTGGTACCGGTTGGCCATGTCAGAGCGGAATGCGGCCTTGTTCTTGTACATGTTGACGAGTTCCTTGAGCTTCACGTGCTCCTCGTCCCAACGCTTCCGGAGTTCCTCGAAGCGGGCATTGCGGTCCGCGCGAGCCTCCACATAGGAACCAAAACCGCCGCCGTGAATCCACGCACCGGCACCGTTGATGCCCGGCTCCAGCGTTACGATCCGGCCGGCCGCGTTGTTCAGCAATTCGCGGTCGTGGCTGATGAACAGCACCGTCTTCTTCGATTCGTTGAGCTTGGATTCAAGCCAGCGCTTGCCGGGCACATCGAGGTAGTTGTCCGGTTCGTCCAACAGCAGGAGCTCGTCCGGCCCGGCAAAAAGTGCTTCCAACACGAGCCGCTTCTGCTCGCCGCCGGACAGGGTGGACGCGCGACGGAACTGCGCCTTGTCGAAGGAAATCCCCAGCGCGGCCATGCAGACCTCGTCCCACACGGTTTCCACGTCATACCCGCCCGCGTCTCCCCAGTCCACGATTGCCTGGGCGTAGCGCATCTGGGTGGGCTCGTCGTCGTGCTCCATCATGGCCAGCTCGGCTTCCTCAACGGCTTTGGCTGCCTTGGCGAGGCCCGGCTGGGCGGTGGACACCAACAGGTCCCGAACAGTGGATTCGTCGCGGACCTGGCCCACGAACTGGCGCATGATGCCCATGTTCCCCGAGCGTCCCACCACGCCCTCGTCCGGCGTGAGGTCGCCCGCGATGATCTTGAACAGCGTGGTTTTGCCGGTACCGTTCGGGCCGATCAGCGCTGTCTTGGTGCCGTCAGGAACCTTGAAGGTCACGCCGTTGAGCAGTTGGGTGCCGTCGGAGAGGAAGTAGTCGATGCCGGAAACGTCAATATGGGCCACTGCCCAATCTTCCCACGGCAGGGCTTAATGCTCGACGGCGGCACTTGCCACCGCGGGCAAGGAACCAGTGGCCGGCAAGGAACCAGTGGCCGCCATGGGACCCTTGGCGGGCATGGACCTTTGGCGGGTCAGGCGTCCGGCTTCCGCCGGGCAAACCCGGGTGCGTGTTCCGGACGAGGGCCAAACGCGATCATCCGCGCAGGAAGTTTGCGGAAGCCGGGGAAATGCCGGACAACGAACAGCAGCGGCTTGGGTGGCTTGGCCTCATGTCCCGCCATGACACGGGCGAACACTCCCCGGTGCAGCACGCGCTGGAACGTCTGGATGAGCACTGTTGGAAGCCAGCGGCGTTTTTGGACGGCAGCGAGGTGGCGTTCGTCCAGGGTTGAACTGAGCAGGGCGGGTGCCAGGATCCGGGCAGCGGCCACCGCATCCTGGACGGCCAGGTTGATGCCTACCCCTCCGGCCGGCGACATGGC
This sequence comes from Paenarthrobacter sp. NPDC089988, assembly GCF_044748465.1. NCBI lineage: Bacteria > Bacillati > Actinomycetota > Actinomycetes > Micrococcales > Micrococcaceae > Paenarthrobacter > Paenarthrobacter sp. NPDC089988. Next base: position 98,663 of record NZ_JBIVGD010000014.1, on the reverse strand, counting down.
ATGCGCGGCGTCACCGATCAGCAACAAGCCGGGCCGATGCCATGTGCTGAGCCTGTTGAGCTTGACGTCCAGCAGGTGGACGTCATCCATGGATCGGATGGTGTCCACACGATCCGCGAGGTCCGGGCGAAGCCGTGAAATGCGGTCGCGGAAAGCCTGCACACCCTCGCGCCTTAGATCCGCGTCCAACCCCTTCGCTGCCAGATAGGCAATCTGGTGGTAGTCCTTGCGAGTGAGGCTGAGCAGCACGTCCCCGCGCCCAAACCGCGGAGAAATGGACGCCACAGGATCGTGTTCAGACGCCGTCCGCGGGAGCCGGAACCACCACGTATCGAACGGTACGGGGAACTCCCGGGGCACCATTCCCGCACGTTTACGGAGGATGGAACCCCGCCCGTCACAGGCAACCGTGAGTCCGGCCCGCAGTTCCCCGGTATCCATGGTTTCGCCGGAGTGGGGATCCCGTGTACGGAACCTGACTCCTTCCACGGCGCCTGCCTCATCCCTCATCAGGTCCGTTGCCTCGGTGTTCATGAGCAGCGTGAAAGTCGGCTCTTGCCGGGCTGCTTCCACCAGGAAGTCCAACAGATCCCATTGCGGCACCATTGCCACATAGTTGTACGGCTCCTTGAGGAGGCCGAAATCAGCCAGTACCACGGATTCGCCGTCTTCGGTGGGCAGCCTGAAGTTGTTCAGTTGGCTTTGGGGCAGCCGCCGGAACCCTTGGCCCAGGCCCAGTTCGTCGAGCAGCCGCACAGTGGAAGCATGCACGGTGTCACCGCGAAAATCACGCAGGAAATCGGCATGCTTCTCCAGTACCGTGACGTGGACTCCGGCACGCGCCAGCAATAATCCCAGGACGATCCCGGCCGGCCCTCCGCCGACCACCAAGCACTGGGTATTGCTGGTTTCCATGATTATTCCCTCATCATCCGGCAGCCGACAGGAAGGTCTTCAGCAAGGGGCCGCTGGTGGTGGCGCCGAGTCCGCCGTCCTCGACGAAGACGGCCACCGCGAGGTCACCATGCACTGCCACAATCCACGCGTGGGTCTTCGGCGGATCGTCGTTTCCGAATTCGGCCGTTCCCGTCTTGGCGCCCACGGGTGCTCCCGGAACCTGGGCCAGGAACCCGGCGTGCCCGGAGGTCACCACGGCACGCATCATGTCCGAAAGGGACGCGGCTTCTTCCTTGGTGATCGGTTTGGTGGACGCAGGTGACGCCGGGGCCGTTGCCGCAGCGGACGACGGCGATGCGGTGCCGCCTTCCGCGGTGGCCGTACCGGCGTCGGGGTTCTGCTGTGTTCCCAGGGCGTCGGCGTTGAGCACCAGTTGGGGCGAAACGGGCGCTCCGTTGGCGACGGAGGCAGCCATGACAGCCGCAGAGAGCGGGGAGAACAGGACCTTGCCCTGCCCGATCATGGAGGCGGCGTGCTCGGTGCCGGCGGCCTCGCCCGGGACGGAACCGAGGAAAGCATCGGCACCCAGTTTGGGGGCCTCAACGGCAACGCCCAGCGCTGTGGCAGCTGACTCGAGTTGATCCTGGCTGACGGTGTCGCGCGCGTTGATGAACGCCGTGTTGCAGGAATGGGCGAAGGCATCCGTTAGTGTCACGTTCCCCAGCGAGCTTTCGGGATACCCTTCGGAGTTCTTGAAGGTCCTGCCATCCACGGTCACCGTGGAGGGGCAGTCAACTTTGGAATCCGGCGTGGCACCGTTCCGGAACATCGCCAGGGAATCCACGATCTTGAACGTGGAACCGGGCGCGTACTGGCCCAGGAGTGCCGTGTTGTAGCCGTTGCTGCCCGGTCCGGAGGCCGCAGCGAGCACCGCGCCCGTCGAAGGTTTGAGGGCGACGATGGCCGATGCTGGTCCAACGCCGCCCAGTGTCTCTTCGGCCAGTTGCTGCAGCTTAAGGTCAAGTGTGGTTTTGAGCGTGGTCCCCGCTTCCGCGGGAGTGGAGAAGAGGACCTTGGATTCCGGAGTCGCGCCTTCGGCCGCAGCCTTCGCCGTTGCAACAACCTCAACTCCATCCTTGCCGCGAAGCAAGGAGTCGTATTTCTGTTGCAGCCCGCCCGTACCGGTGGTGTCTCCGGCGCGCAGGGACCCGTTGGACTTTTCGATCTGCTCCGCGCTGGCCTGGCCAACACTGCCCAGGAGCGCGCGGGCGAAAGTGCGCGTGGGGGCAAGGGCCATGGAATCCAGGATGCTCACGCCACCGGGAATCGCCTTGATCTTGGCCTCGGTGATATCCGCTGTGTAGGCGCGCAGGACGATGCCCTCCACGAAAGCCTGCGGTCCGGAACCTGCCACTTGCTTGGCGTAATCCTCTGCATCCAAGCCGAGCAGTGCAGCCATGGCCCGCGCCGAGGCGTCCCACTTGTCTTCGGAGGTTTTGGTTTTGTCGATACCAACCCGGAAGACAGGCCGATCTTCGACGATCGGAGCGTCTCCGGAGCCCAGGATCTGGCCACGCTGGGCAGCTACGGTCTTGGCCGAGAGCGTTTGGCCTTCAGCAAGCTCCGGGGCAAGGAGGGACGGGGACCACTGGACTGCCCATTTGTCGCCGGACTTCTTGAGCGTCGCGTCCAGGCTGTATTCCCATTTGGCCGAGCCGATGTTCCAGCTGTAATTGAGGGGGAAGGTGGCCTTGTCGCCGTCGAGTTTGAGGTCCCCGGATTGGACGGAAGGCTTGGCGTCGAGGCCTCCAACTACGGCTTTCAGTTCATCGTTGGCGGCCGCTGCGTCCTTCCCGTCGAAGGCGAGTTGCCCGACGTCGAGCGCTTCCAAGGCTGAGGCCAGCTGCTTCGCGGCACTTTCCGCTCCAGAGCGGCCGTCATCGCAAGCGGTCAGCGAACCAGCCATCACCAGCGTAACGAGACCAAAAACCAGGTTCCGAAGTTTCCCCATTTGCGCCATTATGCCGGGTTCCCCTGACAGTTTCTTGTTGCGCCCACACCCCGGACGGTCACCGCCCGCGGATGATCCTTTGCTGCGTGGCCACGGCAATCGCGGCCGTCCTGTTATCCACGCCGAGTTTGGCGTAGATGTGCACAAGGTGCGTCTTCACGGTGGCCTCTGAAATGAAAAGCTGCTTGGCGATGGCCCGGTTGCCCATCCCGGTTGCCAGCAATTCCAGGAGTTGGACTTCCCTGGCGCTCAGCGCCGGCGACGGGTTGCGGATCCGTCCCATGAGACGCGCCGCAACTTCCGGGGCGAGTGCGGTTTGCCCCGCAGCGGCCTGCGAAACTGCCTGCAGGATCTGCTCCGGCGGGGCATCCTTGAGCATGTAGCCGCTCGCCCCCGCCTCCACGGCGGCAAGGATGTCGGCGTCCGTGTCGTACGTTGTGAGGATCAGTACCGGCGGCGGGGGAGTCCCGCCTTCCCCGGCCTTGATCTTCCCCGTGGCGGTGACCCCGTCCATGCCGGCGCCCATTTGCAGGTCCATGAGCACCAGATCTACCGGCTCTTCCAAGGCAGCCAACCGTCGGAGCTCCGCCAACGCCGCAGCACCATCCGAGGCCTCCGCAACGACGCTGACGCCCGGAAAATCGGCCAGCATGGCGCGTAGCCCTGCACGGACCACGGGATGGTCATCCACCAGGAGTACACGGATCCCGCTCATGCCAAGCCCTCCGCGGGCAGCGGCAGGCGGATGGCCACCACCGTGCCCTCTCCCGGGGCGGACTCGACCTCCAGGCTCCCGTCCAGCGCGGCCAGCCGTTCGCGCAGCCCGGAAAGCCCGACGCCGGTTCCGTCGCCCCGCGCCGCGCCGGCGGCCAACGCGGGATCAAAACCGACGCCGTCATCGAAAACGTCCATGGTCACCTCGGTTCCTGGAAAGGACAGCGTCACGACGGCGGCATGGGCCTGAGCGTGCGCCCACACGTTCGCGAGGGAAGCCTGGGCCGCCCGAAGCAAGGCGGTCTGGTACGAACCGGGGAGTTCCACCGGGGAGCCCACCAACTCGAAGCGGCAACGCAGATCCGTCCCCCTGGCAGCGGCCTCCGTCTCCGTCTTCGCGCAGAGCCTGGCGAGGGTATCCACCAGCCCCGACTGCGCTAAATCGGGAGAACGCAGGCCACGCACAAAGCTGCGCGCCTCGGCCAGGTTCGCCGAAGCCGTGTCCTGGACGGTCCTCAACCGCTCCTTCGCCGTCTCCGGTTGCCCCTCCGACAAAGCCTTTTCGGCCGACCTTCCCATCAGGATGATGCTGGAGAACCCCTGGGCCAGGGTGTCGTGGATTTCGCGGGCCAAACGCTCGCGTTCGGAAACCATGCCGGCCTCGTGCTGGGTCCTCGCGAGTTCGGCGCGGGTCCGTCGAAGTTCGTCGGCAACGAGCCGTTGGTTCTCCGCTTCCTGGAACAAGGCGCGGTAGGCCATGCCGGTAACCACGGCGAACCCGGCCCCGAACAGTGGCCCCAGGATCATCGCAAGCTGCAATCCGCCGTCGGGCGTTCCCCGGCCGTGAAACCACAGGGCGCCCACCAGCAGCGCCGTGCTCACCACGATGGCAGGGAGCGCCACCCGGCGCGGGAGGATGTGAAGTTGGAGGAAGAAGAGTGGGAAGGCCACCCAGGCGAAATCGCTGCTGACCAGCAGGAGCAGCAGCCACAGCAGCATCACGGTGGCCAGCCACCAGCGCGCATAGGGTGAGGGATCGAACGGCGAGGCCCCGCTCGCGTGCCGCTTTTCCAGCACCGTTCCAGCCAAGTAGACAAGTGCCAGGGCGCCGGAAAGTCCCAGGCCCGCTGCAATGGCCACAGCCGACGGCGCCGCGCTGGCCCCGGCCAGCAACCGGATCACCGCCACGAGCAACAGCACCGCGAATCCCACATGGAGGCTCACCCGGAGGACGCGGAGGATGGCGCCTGTGGGCGTCTCCAGTCGGTCTTCTCCGGGTGATGCATTCACGCTTCCCAGCGTATCCGCGCCCCGGAGCGAATGAGGTGGAAAACCGCGTAATCACGCCCGGATCAACCATTCGGTTGATGGACCCCTCAACCCTACGTCCGTGGGCAATCCACCCCGCTTCCGATGTGCCCGCGGACGCCGAACGGAAAAGTGGAGTGTGCCGGGACAAAGCCCGCACCCAACCGAAGGAATCCGATGTTTCTTGCCATCCGCGACATTCGTTTCGCGAAGGGCCGCTTCGCACTCATGGGCAGTGTGGTGGCCCTCATTACCCTGTTGCTCGTCATGCTCTCCGGGTTGACTGCCGGGCTCGGCGACCAGTCGACGTCGGCCATCAAGAACCTGCCGGTCCAGCAGATTGTCTTCGGCGCACCTGCCGGCAGCGAGCCCAAGGCCTCCTACACGGAATCCGAAGTATCCACGCAACAGCTCCAAACCTGGCGCGACCAACCGGGCGTCTCGTCAGTCCAGCCGATCGGTATCGGCCAGACCCGCTTCCAGTCCCTGGCCGGCGATGGATCGGCCAGCGGCACGGTCAACGTGGCGGTCTTCGGAGGTTCACTGGCTCCGTCCGTTGTTAGGGAGGGGACCGTGGTGATCGGCCGGAGCGTGGCAAAGGACCTGGTCCTCCAACCCGGCAGCCGCGTCCGCATCGGCGGTACGGATCTGACCGTGGCGGGCGTGGTGGAGGACCAGTGGTACTCGCACACCGGCGTCGTCTGGACCACGTTGCAGGACTGGCGGAGCATTGCGCACGCCGCACCGAACACGGCAACTGTCTTGGGAGTCACGTACGACGCCGGCACTTCCGTGAGTGCCGACGCCGCCAATGCGGCGGCCGGGACCGTCAGCTCTGACGTTGTGGGATCCTTCCAGGCTTTGGGGTCCTACAAGAGCGAGAACGGCTCGTTGATGCTCATGCAGGCCTTCCTCTACGGCATCTCCGCATTGGTGATCGTGGCCTTCCTGACCGTCTGGACAGTGCAACGCACCCGCGACATCGCCGTCCTCCGCGCCTTGGGTGGGTCTACCGGCTACGTTCTCCGCGATGCCTTGGCCCAAGCAGCTTTGGTTCTGGTGGCCGGGACCGCCACGGGAGGCGCGGTGGGGCTTGCCGGGGGCTGGGCGGCCTCGAAGGCAGCACCCTTCCTGGTCACACCCATGACCACGTTGCTTCCCGTAGCAGGAGTCCTGGTACTTGGCCTTGCGGGTGCGGCCCTGGCCGTTCGACGCGTCACCAAGGTTGATCCCCTTATTGCCCTCGGCGGCAACTAATCCATTCCCGGAAAGGAATACACGTGTCTGTCCTCAGTCTTGTCAACGTCTCGCTCGAATATCCCGACGGTTCGTCCACCCTCAAAGCCCTTGACTCCGTTGATCTCCGGGTGGGTCGCGGCGAGTTCCTGTCCTTGGTGGGTCCCTCGGGATCCGGAAAATCCTCGCTTCTGGCCGTGGCCGCAACACTGATCAAACCCACCTCGGGCGTTGTTGTCATTGACGGCGAAGACGTCACGGCATTGACGGAGGCCGAACGCACCACGTTACGCCGCGAAAAGGTGGGCATCATCTTCCAGCAACCCAACCTCCTGCCGTCACTGACCGCCGTCGAGCAGTTGCTGCTCGGCGAGCACCTGCGGGGGAAAGCAGCAAAGGAGGGTCGTCGAAGGGCTGAGGAACTGCTGGACGTGGTGGGGCTTGGCTCGGCCGGTGCCAAGCGTCCGCACCAACTCTCGGGCGGCCAGCGCCAACGGGTCAATATCGCGCGGGCGCTCATGGGGGAGCCAACTGTCCTGCTGGTGGACGAACCCACGGCGGCCCTCGATCACGAGCGGAGCGAGGCCATTGTTCGCCTCTTGTGCCGTGTGACGGACCAGTTCTCCACGGCAACCGTCATGGTCACGCACGACACCGACTTCCTCCCCTTGACCGACTCAGTCGCGACCATGCGCGACGGCCGCATCAGCCGCGCCGCAGTCCCAGCGCCCCTGCCCAACTGGGGGACAGCAAATGTCGCTAAGGGGCTTGGGTAGAGCAGGAGCTGTCCCCTAGATGGGGGCGCCGAGCACGGCTGCGTCCTGGGCGTCGTCATACGCGTCCCGGGCTTCGAGGATGCTGGGCACGTGGCTCTCGGCCCATTCCCGCAGCATGCCCAGCGGTTGCAGCAGGGAACGGCCCATGGGGGTGAGCTCGTAGTCCACCCGCGGTGGCACCTGCGCATGGATGGTCCGGGTGATCAGTCCATCGCGTTCCAATGCCCGCAGGGTCTGGGTCAGGACCTTCGGCGTTACCACGCTGACCATCTTGCGGAGTTCGGAGAACCGCACGGGACCGTCACCCAGGACTTGGATCACCAGCGAAGCCCACTTGTCGCCGATGCGCTGGAAGATCACGCGGGAGGGGCAGTCGGGGTCGAGAATGTTGCCGGGGAGGCTTTTAGTATCCATGAGGTAACTAGGTTCCTTTGAAGCTATCAGTATCCAATGGATACCTTTGTGTCATTGCAAGGATACCAACCCCAAGGAGAGCAATGAAAATCGCAGTCTACGGCGCAACGGGCATGGTCGGCAGCCAGATCGTCAAGGAATCCCTGACCCGCGGCCACAGCGTCACGGCCATCTCCCGCAAGGGAACCGAGGTAGCCGGTGCCACCGCCCAGGCGGTCGACCAGGCCGACAGCCAGGCGTTCGCTTCCATCGCCAAAGACCACGACGTCGTTGTGCTGGCGACGGGCCCCAGCCGCACCGGCGGTGACCATGCGGAATGGCTCGAAGCGATGGCTACGGCTTACAGCAACGCTGAGGGAACCCGCCTCCTGATCGTCGGCGGCGCAGGCACCTTGGAAATCGACGGCGTCCGACTACTCGACTCCCCGGACTTCCCGGAAGCCTACAAAGCCGAAGCCACCACGGCAGCCAAGGCCTTCGAAGCCGTGAAACAGAGCCCCGAGTCCCTTGACTGGACCGTCTTCGCACCCGCACCCCTCATCCAGCCGGGTGAGCGCACAGGCGAGTACAAGGTGGCAAAGGACACCCCGGCCGGCAACTCCATTTCCTCCCAGGACTACGCCGTAGCCATGCTGGACGAAATCGAGAGCCCGGCCCACCGCCGCTCCCGCTTCACCGCGGCCAACTAGCGCGGGCAGAATTAGGCCAGGCCCAGCCCGGGTACACGCTTCTGGAATATATCCTTCAAGGCATATTTCGCCGCGTTGTATCCGGGCATACCTGTCACTCCGGGTCCAGGCGAGGCGGAGGATGAACACAGATAAACACCCGGAATCGGTGTCCGCCAAGGAACCGTTGAGAATACCGGACGGCGAAGCAGGCCCCGCAGGTTCATCATTCCAGCGCTGAAGTCTCCACCCACGTAGTTGCGGTTGTATGCGGCCAGCCCTGCCGCCGTCGTGGTTTTTGAGGCCACCACCACATCGCGGAAGCCCGGCGCATACCGCTCAAGGCGCGCTGTAACGGCTTCTTCCATGTCCACGTCCGAACCAGCCGGAACGTGGCAGTAGGTCCACAGAATGTGCCGCCCGGCTGGTGCGCGGGTGGAGTCGACGAGGGATGGCTGTGACGCGAGGACATAGGGCTCGCTGGGATGCTTACCCATGGCTACAAGGTTCTCCGCCTCGGCCATTGCTGTCCTGGAACCTCCAACGTGCACCGTGCCGGACTTTGCCAAGGCAGGATCGCGCCATGGCACGGGTTCAGAAAGAATGTAGTCCACCTTGCACGCTGCATTCCCGAACCGGAATGCTTCCAAGGCTCTCCGGTACCCGTCCGGCACCTCGGATCCAGCCAGCCGGAGCAGTGCCGGAGCAGCCACATCGAGCAGTATCGCCTTGGCTGGCCTCACTTGGTCGAGTGATTCAACGGCTTGCCCTGTGTGGATGGTGCCGCCGTGCTCAACAAGGTCGTCGGCCATAGCCTTCGCGATGGACTGCGAACCTCCTACCGGTATGACCCAGCCACCGGCGTGGGCCAGCAAGGAAAGCATCAGCCCGGCACCCGTAGCGGTCAGCGATGGAAGCGCGGACACCGCGTGTGCCATGACGCCCGTCAGCAGTGCGGGTGCCGCTTCCTCCGTGAAACGGCGATTCCAGAACGGCGTGCCTTGGTCCAGGGTGGCCAGACCCAGCCGCAAGGCGGCGATCGGATCTCTGGGAGCCCTCAGCAACTGGTAGGAAGAGATGTCCACAATGCCCGCAGCGCTCTCCAGCAGGGGCTCCAGCAAACGCCGGTAAGCCGGCCCATCGTTGCCCAACTCCAAGGCGGTACGTTCCAGCGACTGGTACGCCACGGCCGCACCGCCCACGTCCAAGGGAGTGCCGTGCTGCACCTCGGGTACGCGCAACTCAATGCGCTTGGACAACTCGAACGCCTTAAAGAAAGGCGATGCCACGGCCATCGGATGGACCGCCGAGCAGACATCGTGCCAGTAGCCCGGCTGGATGAGCTCGGATGTCCGGGTTCCGCCGCCGATCGTCGCACCGGCCTCGTAGAGGTGTACGTCCAGGCCGGCTCGCGCCATGACCACGGCTGCTGCCAGGCCATTCGGTCCGGACCCGACGACGGCGACGTCATCCATCGCTGCCGACCTCCTCGCGCCGGGGTGCTTTAGGCCGCCATGGCAGGGCTGATGCCGAAGGACGGAAAATGTTGATTCTCAGCCAATCCTTTGCGCCTGCAAAGGGGCCGCCATGCGGATCATCCTCACCTGATGCCCGCACAGGATCCTGCGAAGGATCCCAGATATCCATCACCACGCGGGCCATCAGGTAGGCCGTGGCGACCATATGCAGCACCACCGACAGCACGTACGCGGACATGTCAATGTTGTGCTGGGGTACGCCGCCGCTGGTCGCCTGTCCCAGATACATCCAGATGGCCGCCCAGTGCAGCCCCTCGGCTGCCTGCCAAATGAGGAAGTCACGCCAGCGCGGGCGGGCCAGGGCCAGCAGTGGAATAAGCCAGATGACGAATTGGGGCGAGTACACCTTGTTGGTCAGGATGAACGCAGCAACTATGAGGAAAGCGAGCTGGGCCAGGCGCGGACGCCTGGGAGCTGTCAGCGCCAGGATCCCGATCAGGGCGCACGCAATGACGAACAGGTAAAGGGCCAGCGAGTTGATGGTTGCCGCATTGAGCTGCGTCCAGTGGAGCCTGTCGGCAGCCAGGTTGAAGGCGAACCACGGTGAGCTGTATCCAGCAGGCCTGTTCTGGGTGAACTCGAAGAAGTAGCGCCAGCCGGCCGGGTCAAGCGCAGCGAAGGGCAGGTTGACCGCCAGCCAGGACGCCACCGTGGCACCTGCCGTGATGAAGAAGGCACGGAGGCGGCCCGTCCGCAGCGCCAGGACCAGCACGGCTCCCAGGATCAAGAGGGGGTAAAGCTTGGTTGCTGTACCCAGTCCGATGAAGATGCCTGCCCACACCAATTCTTCGCGCGAAAAAAAGTACATGCCCAGGGCCAGGAGTACAACTGCCCACATGTCCCAGTTGATGAAGCCGGCAAGGATGATCCCAGGCGCAAGGGCCACCATCGCTGCATCCCAAGGACGGCGCCGGTTGATGCGGGCCGTCAGGAGGACCGTTAGAATCCACGCCGCAACAATGAGCGTCGCGTTGACGTCGAAGTACCCAAGGATCCGTTCGTTGCCCACTCCCTTGCCCGGAACCAACAGCGCCGTCAGGCCCGCGATGATGCCCATGAGGACCGGATACTCAAAGAGGCTCCCTTGGGTGAAGAAGGGGAAGGCGCCGTCTCCAAGCCCCCGGTTCTTGAACAACTCGGGGAAGTCGGAATAGCAGGTGGCGTAGAACTGTGAGGGGGTTTCCCAGCCGTTGGCCCGGCAGTAGTCCTTGGCCAGCACTGCCAACAATGCAGCCAGGACGGTCAAGATGATGAGGACCCGTTCCACAGTGAACGGCCCGGGGGAGATCTTGCCGGGCGACGAATGGCGGCCGAGCGGACCACCTACCAGTTCGGTGAAGTTACGGAGCAGGGAGTCGCTGCGGCTGGGAACCACAAAGCGGGCCCGTTCTCGCTGCCGGTGCGGCTTCGTCTCCTGCATGAGTCGAGCTTACAGTCCGGCAAGCGGTCCCTTGAGCACTGTTGTTCGCCTTAAAAGGGGGAAGCCCACGCGTAGCCGCGCGGGCTTCCAAGGGTTCAGCGTGACCATGCGGCACCGGGGACTCCTTCGGGGCGGGGGAGGCATCAGCGGATGACTCCCATCTGGTGCAGGACGACGTAAACGTCTTCACGGCGCTGGTCGAGCAGCTGGCCGTTGAACAGGGTGCGGTCCTTGGGAGCATCGGTGCTCTTGTAGAAGCGCAGTTCCTTGAGGTTCCTGGGCACAGTTCACCTCCTTTCCTGGGTGGGTGGACGGAATTTGGGCACACTAAATTGACCCATTTAATTCAAGGGTCAAAAAGGCACAAACAGCCGGAATTAGTGGACAGGTGAGCAGACCGGAACAGTGGAACACGAATTGTCCGCACGAAGAATACGGGCAATTAACCCAACAAGAAGCTGGTTCCGAACTATGGGGAAACTGCGTACCCGCGACGTACTGCGGTCCGCTCGCACAACTGAACACTCATACAGATCAGGTTCCATCCCTGGATCTGGAACACCCCCGGCGTCAAGGCCGGGCCGGTGAAACCGGAGTGGTCAGTGGCTCCAAAAATGGCGCGCGTTAGCAGCAGAGGCCGGGGCAGCAGTGAAAGTCATCTTCCGTCCGCTAGTCAAAGTAATCATTTTCCCAACCTCCTTCTCTGGCCGTAAACAGCCCGCCAAGGCAATCAACCCGGCAGACTAACCGGGGAATGCACGCTTCGTTCCCGGCAAGACGCCCTGGGAACAAGATTTAAGGTACAGCACAATTAGTGTATTTGGCCAGTCAAAATCGGAAATTCGCCAAACTAATGTGAAAAATCTTGTTTCAGAGTCCCCAGCGGATAATCGTCGGGGTTCGTTTGTCCCAGCCAAGGGTGCATACCTTTGCTGTGCCCAACAGGAAATGACGGCCTTGCGTGGCATCCATTTCAAGCCACCGGGCAGTGAGGATCCGGGAGAAATGCCCGTGGGCCACTACCAGGACGTTGTCCATCCCGGACTCGAGGACGCGGCCGATGATCTTGTCTGCCCGTGCCGCTACTTCGTCCAGGGTCTCGCCGTTGGGCACACCGTCGGTCCAGATGAGGTAGTCCGGGTTGTCCTTGCGGATGAGGTCCGAGCTGATGCCCTCGTAGTCCCCGTAATTCCATTCCACGGCAAGCGGCTCATGCACGGCGTCCGGGAAGCCTGCCAGTTCGGCAGTGCGGCGCGCGCGGCGCAGCGGGGAAGTCAGCACGAGGTCGAAGTCGATGCCTTCCAGCACCTTCCGCGCCTCAACGGCTTGCTGTTCACCCTCCACCGTCAGCGGAAGGTCGGTAAGTCCCGTGTACTGGCCGCTCTTGGACCACTCCGTCTCGCCGTGGCGAAGAATCCAGAGTTGCGGGCGAGGGGAGGTCGCGGCGTTCAATTAAGGCTCCTCTGTTTCGGTTTCAGGATCGACGACGGCGGACTCGGGCTGGTCTTCCCACCACGCCAGGAGTTTGGACTCGGCTTCCCCAGGGGAGAGCGGTCCGTGTTCCATGCGCTCTTCCAGGAGGAACTTGTAAGCGCGTCCGACGACGGGTCCCGGCTTGAGTCCCAGCAGCGCCATGATCTGTGCGCCATCCAGGTCCGGCCGAACGGCTGCCAACGATTCCTGTTCCAGCAAGGTGGCAATGCGTTGTTCAAGGTCATCGTAGGCGAAGGAAAGGCGGTCGGCCTTGCGCTGGTTGCGTGTGGTGACATCCGAGCGGGTGAGCCGGTGCAGCCGTTCCAGGAGAGGTCCGGCATCGGTCACGTAGCGGCGAACCGCGGAATCCGTCCAGCCGGCATCGCCGTAACCGTAGAAACGCATGTGCAGCTCTACCAGCCGTGCCACAGCCTTGGTGGTGTCGTTGTCGAAGCGCAGGGCTTTCATACGCTTTGCCGTCAGCTTCGCGCCCACCACGTCGTGGTGCCGGAAGCTGACCGCGCCGCCCGGTTCGAACCGGCGCGTAGCCGGCTTGCCGACGTCGTGCATCAAGGCGGCAAACCGCAGCACAAAGTCGGGACCCGGGACCGCACCGTCCAGACCCGTCTCCAGGTCCGCGGCCTGTTCCAGTACCTGGAGAGAGTGCTGGTACACGTCCTTGTGCCGGTGGTGCTCATCGGATTCGAGGCGGAGGGCGGAAACTTCAGGGAGGACGTACTCGGCCAGCCCCGTGTCCACCAGCAGGTCGATGCCAACGCGGGGGTGCGCTCCGTTGATCAGTTTGATGAGTTCGTCGCGGACACGCTCGGCCGAGATGATCTTGATGCGATCGGCCATCTGGGACATGGCCAGCCGGACGTCGTCATGGACGGAGACACCAAGCTGCGAGGCGAAACGGGCTGCCCGCATCATGCGCAGCGGATCGTCGGAGAAAGAGGCCTCGGGTGCTCCCGGCGTGGCGAGTTCGGACGCGTGCAGATCGCGGACGCCGCCGAAGGGATCAACAAGTTCCAGGCTGGGCAGCTTGAGTGCCATGGCGTTGATGGTGAAGTCGCGGCGGAGGAGGTCGTCCGTCAGGGAGTTCCCGAACGCCACCACGGGCTTGCGCGAATCGGCATCGTAGGCCTCGGCGCGGTACGTGGTGACCTCAATCTGGAAGCCGTCTTTGCGCATCCCGATGGTGCCGAAGGCACGCCCGATCTCCCAGAAGTTGTCCGCCCATTTCTTGATGACGGAGATGGTCTGGTCCGGTGTGGCGTCGGTGGTGAAATCGAGGTCCGGGGAGGTCCGGCCAAGGAATAGATCGCGCACGGGACCGCCAACCAGGGACAGCTCGAATCCGGCATCGACAAAGCGCTGCCCGAGGTCGAGCACCACCGGGTCGATGGTGAAGTTAACAGAAGAGCTGTCCAATACGTGCGCCATAGTCCCTTAAGCTTGGCAGATTTTTGGGCGGCGTTGGGCCACGGAAGGCAGCAAATACGCAGCGCTGCGGAACGGCTGTCTTTTGCAGTCCACCTTGCGGCCATGTCCCGGTCATCACTCGAGGGCAAGAGTCGTTAGAGTGGACTTCATGGCCAATCCCATACCGAGCGCTCCCGGCAGGAGGACAAACGCACCGTTGCCGTCGGCAATCGGTGCGCACGTCGCGCCTGCCCCGCAGCACCCGGTCCAGGCCTCGCTTCCCACTGTCGAGGAAGTATCGGCGGGCGGCGTCGTGGTGGACACGTCCGACGGCGAACTCCGGGTTGCGATCATCGCCCGCCTTAACAGGGGTGGCCGGCTTGAGTGGTGCCTGCCCAAGGGGCACCCGGAAGGCCGCGAAAACAACGAGGAAGCTGCCGTTCGCGAGATCGCGGAAGAAACGGGCATCGAGGGAAGCATCCTGGCCCCGTTGGGAAGCATCGATTACTGGTTCACCGTCAGCGGCCACCGGGTACACAAGACGGTCCACCATTTCCTCCTGCAGGCCACCGGCGGCGAACTGACCATCGAGAACGATCCGGACCAGGAAGCCGTGGACGCTGCATGGGTTCCCATCCAGGAGTTGGCCCGGAAGCTCTCCTTCCCGAATGAACGCCGCATCGCCGATTTGGCACGGGAAGTTCTGCCGGAACACCTCTGAGCCGGGTACATGGGACGATAAAGGCGATGTCTGAAGCCAAAACAACCCAGTCCGTTCAATCCGGAGAAGCACGTTCCAGTGCCATCATGGCCGCGGGAACGTTGGTTTCCCGGTTCCTTGGCTTCGCTAAAACGTGGATGCTCGGTGCCGCCCTGGGCCTGGGTTCCACGGTCACTGACACCTTTATTAACGCGAACAACCTGCCCAACCTGATCTTCCTCCTGGTTGCCGGCGGCGTGTTCAACGCCGTCCTGGTGCCCCAGATCATTAAGGCAAGCAAGGCAGAGGACCGCGGGGCGGATTACCTCAGCCGGCTTCTGACCCTCGCAGTCCTGGTGCTCCTGGCCCTGACCGCGATCGTAACGTTGGCTGCGCCGCTCGTCATCGACCTCACAACGCAGGACTACTCCGAACAGCAGAAGGCCCTTGCAGTCACTTTCGCCTTCTGGTGCCTCCCACAGATCTTCTTCTACGGGCTTTATGCCCTTCTTACCCAGGTCCTCAACGCCCACGGTGCGTTCGGGCCTGCCATGTGGGCTCCCATCCTGAACAACCTCGTGGCCATTGCGGGCCTGGGGATGTTCATCTGGATCCTTGGTGCCAACATCACCAATCCGCACACGCTGGATAACTGGGGACCGGTACAGACCTTCTTCGTTGCCGGTTTCTCCACCATTGGCGTGGTGGCCCAGACAGCCATACTGCTCATACCGGTCCTGAGGCTGAAGCTGGGACTCCGGCCGCGCTTTGGCTGGCGGGGCGTTGGACTGGGCCAGGCAGCCAAGCTGAGCGTGTGGACGCTGCTGACTGCCGCCGTCGGGCAGTTGGCGTTCCTTTATGTCATGAGGATCGCCACGATTCCCGGCGCCGAGCGGCTTCGGCTGAGCAACGCGGGGGAGACCACCGCGGCCTCCACGCTTCCCGGCAACGCGGTCCTTGAGGTCGCGAGCCAGTTGTATCTCCTGCCCCACTCGATCATTGCCCTCTCCTTGGCCACCGTCCTCTTTAATCGCATGACGCGAGCCTCCCAGGACGGCAACAAGGCCGAACTCCGCGACGCACTGTCTCACGGGCTCCGGACCATGGCCGTAGCCACCGTGTTTGGAGCGCTGGCGCTCTTCGCGCTGGCCGGTCCGCTGGGCATGTTCTTTTCCGGCGGCCAGCCACAAGACGGCGTCATGCTGGCGCAGACTTTGACCATCCTTGCCCTGAGCACGCCGTTCATGAGCGCCAACTTCATGATGTCCCGCGTCTTCTACGCCAACGAGGACGCCCGCACGCCCCTCTACGTTCAGTTGCTGCTGGCCGTTGTTTACGTGGTTGGCGCGTTCATCATCCAGTTCCTGCCGGTGGGACAGATCATTTACGCGATAGCCGTGCTCTATACCTTGGGCAACATCCTTTCCGTAGTGATCAGCGTGGTGTTCCTTCGCCGCTTGCTGGGCCACCTCGACGGTCCACGCATCGCCAACTCGTATATCCGTATGGGCTACGCGGGCCTTGGCTCGGCCATTGCCGGTGCCTTGGCCTTGTGGTTGCTCGGCAGCTACCGCGCCGACGGATTCGCCTGGAGCAGCCGGCCCGCCGCCCTGGTGACCGTGGTCGTCGTCGGGCCTGTCATGTTGGTTGTCTACCTGCTGTTGCTGCGGGTTTTCCGCGTCACCGAACTGCGCGATCTACTGCGACCGTTGCTGGGCCGTCTCGGCCGGGGCGTACCGGTCCCCGCCGGCGTCGCTGCCGAACCCACGACGGCGGCGCGCGCCACGGTTTCGGACGACACCGGCCTGATTCCGCGCATCTCGGGCGAATTCGACGCCGCCTCCTTCAGGGCCGGCCCGGCACTCGAGCCGGAACCCGCCGTCGAACGCCACCCTGATGTGGTTGGCGCGGCCGAGTACATTCCGGACGAAGATGTACCCAGTACGGCCATGGGCGGGAAGTTCCGTCCCCAGGTGCCACTGCCCGGACGCCGGACATACCAGGGCGAGGCCGGACGGAATCCCTACTTCCCTGTGGAGGACAACAGGAAGAGGTAAAGCGGCGGCGCCAACGTGGGCGCAGGGCGGCTATCGGCTAGGCTAGAAACGAATATAGGTAGTTGCAAAAGCGGTTTTCCCGGCTCAGCGGGTGCCCGCCTGCAGGACCCGCAGCTCCCGGACAGCCTAGGAGGAACACGTGTCCCACCCGATCGACGTCGGATCAGTACTTGGCGGCCGCTACAAGGTCACGGCCACCGTATTGACCTCGCATGACCAAGATCTGGTGCTCGACGGCGTGGACCAAGTCCTCAACCGTCCCGTGAGCATCCTCGTTGCCGGGCCCGGAAATGCCGAGCAGGTAGCCCAGAGCGCCCGCGAAGTCGCCACGGGGGAGCGCCCAGGCCACGTCCAGATCCTGGACCTCGGAGTCAGCGACAACACCACGTACCTGATCACCAACCACAGCACCGCGCCGGACCTGCTGGACCTGGTGGTCGCCACCAACCCACCGTACGTGGAACCGTTCTTCACGGAAGCCCTCGGCACCGAGATCTTCGGCCAGTCCCGCACTTATGAGCCCGAAACGTACGACGGCCTCTACGAGGACGACGAGCACGAGGCCGAGTACATCCAGTACGACAACGACGGCTACCCCATCCATAACGAGACTGCTCCTGAGGCCCCGGCTGCGGGCAACGTGCCTCCCAAGCCCGAAGCGACACCCGCCGCGGGCAAGGGCTTCGGCGCCAAGATCGCTGCCGCAGCTGCAGGCGCCGGTGCGGCTGGTGCCGCTGCCGCAGCAGCACTGAAAAACGCCGGTTCCAAGACGAACGACGCCGGTGCTGCCGCTGGCTCCTCAGGGTCGGGCCTTCCGAGCGCACCGGCACAACCGCCCACCCAGGCTGTGTCCACCCCGCCCGCAGCTCCGGCTTCTTCACCGCAGCCACCCACCCAGGCGGTGTCCGCCCAACCGGCGGCCCCGACTCCTTCGCCACAGCCATCCACGGAACCCAAGGTTTCGCTCTGGTCCCAGGAGGACTACGGCTTTAGCGGAGAAACAGCTTCCGGTGGCTCTGGTTCTGGTTACGACCGTGCGGCCAGCAGCTTCCCGGCCTCGGCGGCCGCAGCCGATGACTATGATGACGACGAGGTTTACGAGGACGAGGCGCCCCAGCGCGAACCCCGTTCCCTTCGCTGGTTGGTTGGCGGATTGCTCGCCGCGGTACTGGTTGTGGGCCTGGTCCTCGCTGTCACCAACCTCGGCAGCCTGTTGCCCAGTTCCAAGCCGGCAGCCACCCAAAACACCACTGCACCACAGGCCTCCGGCTCCGAATCCGCCGAACCCACCCAGTCCGAAACAGCGCCCCCGGCTGCTCCGCCGGCCATCCAGGAAATCACCCGGTTGGGTAACTTCGAATTCGCGGCGTCGTTCGACAAGGACCTTGTGAAGGCGTTCGACGGCAACGCAGCCAGCTATTGGTCGGACATGGAGTTCGCAACTCCCGACTGGGGCGGGCTCTCGGGTGAGATGCCGCTGGTGGTCAAGCTCAAGGAACCTGCAGAGGTTAAGTCCGTGGTGCTGAACCAGCTGGGTGGTTCCGGCGGCAGCATCAGCGTCTACACGAACGATCGTCCTGCCATGGACGGAGCCAAGCTGGTGGGCACCAACAGCTTCACCTCGCCGGAGCTGACCATGCCGCTGGCCGCTCCTGCGCAGACCCAGTACGTCATTGTGGTCATCAAGTCCCTGCCCAAGCTGGCAGCACCGAAGACCCGATTCGGTTACGGACTCCGACTGGCCGAGGTCACCATCCAGTAGTCCACCCAACTAAGTAGCAGTAGGGGCCGTTTTGACTCGTCAGAACGGCCCTTACTGCTACTTACCTTGGCGTCACCGCTTCGATTCGGCACGCCTGCACCCGGTACCCTGAATAATGGTGGATTTCAGGGTGCCTCCCTGTCCCCAAAATCCAACGGAATATTTGGAGCCTTACAGGGGTTGAGTCAGGTGGCTGCCCCGAAAGCCGCAGCATCGATCAAGGAAGAGGTTCACGCCACGTGAGCATTGCAGAAAACAGCGCATCGCAGGTGCGTGACGTCATCATCGTCGGCTCCGGCCCGGCCGGCTACACTGCCGCCGTTTACACCGCCCGCGCCAACATGAAGCCGCTGCTCATTGCTGGTTCCGTCACCGCTGGTGGCGAACTGATGAACACCACGGACGTAGAAAACTACCCCGGGTTCCCTGAGGGCATCATGGGACCTGACCTCATGGAAAACTTCGAGAAGCAGGCTGCCCGCTTCGGCACCGAAATCCTCTTCGAGGATGTCACCGAACTGGAGCTCGACGGCGACATCAAGACGGTCACCATCGGCACGGGGGAGAAGTTCCAGGCCAAGGCCATTATCCTTTCCACCGGCTCTGCCTACCGCGAGCTCGGGTTGGAGAACGAGAAGCGCCTCTCAGGCCACGGCGTCAGCTGGTGTGCAACCTGTGATGGTTTCTTCTTCAAGGACCAGGACATTGCCGTGATCGGTGGTGGCGACTCTGCCATGGAAGAGGCGCTGTTCCTCACCAAGTTTGCCAAGTCCGTTACCGTGGTGCACCGCCGCGACACCCTGAAGGCTTCCAAGATCATGGGTGACCGTGCGCAGGCCCACGAGAAGATCAACTTTGTCTGGAACACGGCCGTTGAGGACGTTCTGGGTGGCGACAAGGTAACGGGCTTGAAGCTCAAGAACCTCGTGGACGGCACTGAGTCCGAAATCGACGTGACGGGCGTCTTCGTGGCCATTGGCAACGATCCCCGAACCGATCTGGTCAAGGGCAAGGTGGATCTCACCGCCGAAGGAACCATCGCTGTCGAAGGCCGCAGCTCGCGTACCAACATCAAGGGTGTGTTTGCTGCCGGTGACGTCATCGACCCCACGTACCGCCAGGCCATCACAGCCTCGGGCTCCGGTTGTGTGGCGGCCCTCGACGTAGAGCACTACCTGGCGGACCTGCACTCCTAAGCTGCATCCAGCAACCATACGAAGGGAAAAGTTATGAGCAACGCCAAAGACGTAACTGACGCAAGCTTCAGCACGGATGTCCTGGCTTCCGATAAGCCGGTCATCGTAGACTTCTGGGCAGAGTGGTGCGGTCCTTGCCGCAAGCTCGGTCCCATCCTCGACGAAATCTCGGTGGAGTACAGCGAAAAGGTGGACGTCGTTAAGCTGAACGTGGATGACAACCCCGCCATCGCAGCCCAGTACGGCATCACCTCCATCCCGGCTGTGTACCTCTTCAGCGGGGGAGAGGTGAAGAGCACCGTCATCGGCGCCAAGCCCAAGCAGTTCTTTGAAAAGGAATTCTCGGACGTCCTGTCCTAGTTCCTGATCCATCGTCGGAAGCCGGCGGCTCCTGCCCCTCTGGGGACAATGCCCCTTTGGGACAAGGAGCCGCCGGTTTTTTTGGAAATGAATCTCCAACGGTTTCTTTCTAGAGGAACCTTGGCCAGGGGGCCCTGCATTGCGCCAGTTGGGATAGACTTGGCCTGGCTTACCTGGATTAGGCTCCCTGAGGCTGCTCTAAGGTGCACTCTCTACGGCGGCACGTAAGATAACGCCCCCGCGGTGCGGGGTGACCTCTTGAATCACCCGCTCTTTGGAAACAGGCCTCATGAGAGTAGCGCGCCGCGGACTGAACCCAACTCTTCGAGAGCTGAGCCGTCTGGGATGGAGGCTGCTGAACCAACCCCTGACGTGCTGGACGTTTCACGTGAAACACCCACGACGGCGAAGTCTTGCTGTGTGAGGGTAGGCCATAGTTTCAGCAGACCATCACAGCAATGTGAAGCCTTTTCGCGCACAACACCGGACATCCTGGCGCGACGGTGGACTTTCCCCTAAGACCCCTCTCGGATAGCACCGGCTCCAGAACAAACCGGGGGGTGCGTCCGCCATCTTTCTGCTGTGCTCGAACCACCGCAATTGCAGTCGCGTTGTAAGAATGCTGAGCCGATCCAGCTCACGCTGCACCAACAGAGATCACCTACTTTGCTTTGGCGTCTGGTCTGCTCCCAGCCAATAGATTTTCCAGATCTTCCGCCCCACAGTTCAACGTATTCGCGTACTCGCTCAGGGCACCGCTGACTCAGAGCTACGTGGGAGATCAACGTTTCACGTGAAACACGGATCATCCACACTGCTGAGTACCTTCCCAATGGCAAGCCCCGGGGGAAGTACTCTCGCGACTCCACGCAGACACCCAGAATTTAGCGAGTGCGAGGAAACCCATAACCTACACAGCGAGGTCAGCACCGTCGACTACCAGTCAGTCGCTTCACCGTAATCGTCACTTGAACGCCGGAACAATGAAGCGCCTGATCGGTGCGCACTCGGACGTTCGCGTGAAGTCAACAAGACTACTACGAACCTCATGGCACCCAGCTGGTGCCGGGAGGGCCGGAGCCGCCTCGGTAGGACCCATCGAACTGCACCCTGAAATGGACTCAGAAGAGCCGTCAACGCCATCCCAGCTGTTCTGAAAGTGAAGCGGACGCCTGCCTAGAAGCCAAGATATGAGGTACCCGGGGACGCGACACCCGAGCCCATAGATCCGTGGCAGAAAGGCGCCCGGTCGACCCGCCAGGTATAGCCAGACCACCGCTGCCTACCACCCAATCTGGTGGGCCCTAGGAGCGCAGCTGGGCGAGAGCCGATTCCGCTGCACTAGAGACACATCGGCCCACAAACAGCCAACCTCCCGACGTTGCAGCGCACGGGGCGCCAGAGCACTAAAGGCCTAGCTCGCGGCCTTGGAGGCGCGTCCGGCCATCAATAGCCCACCTCGCGGCCCTGGAGGCGCGTCCGGCCATCAATAGCCCACCTCGCGGCCCTGGAGGCGCGTCCGGCCATCAACAGCCCACCTCGCGGCCCTGGGGCGCACCGACCCACTAAAGGCAAACTTCTCGGCTCCGCTGGCTCTTCACCTTACTAGCTGGTGAATCTGCAACTCGGACACCCAACACATTCTGGCAGTCGACGTCACAACCCCGAAATGTCTGGGAACGCTCTTCAAATGACACCATGGAGCCTGGATGACATCACTCAAAGAACACACACGGCTTCTAGTCTAGGCTCCGACAACTCACCAGAACTGATCAGCCCACTTAGCCGCCACTATAGCCCGTAATGCCACGATGAATTGTCAACGTGGCACCAGGAAGGCGCACATAGGTACGTTGACCGAAGCCTCGGCTCGCCAAGCAAGCTAGAAAGGCCCCCGACTAGACGGGGCCGGAAGGAGCGTTCCGCGGTCGTCGACACAGAGGATCATTCGTACTCGTTGGCCCTTCGGGGTTATCCAATGCCAGGCAGTCTGCGTCTGCTGATCATGGGGTTCCATGCGGAATCCAGTGGATTCAATGATGATTGCATGTCGATTGGCAGGCCCCTTCTACGCCCGGCCGCATCCACGGAAGCCTATGCACCCGCCACCCCAACCACCGCTACGCCACTGCTACCCCTGCAGCTGCCCGCACGGACCTACCGTGCCTGATTATCACGCTGCAGTCCGTTCACGGCTCCGCTCCCGCGTTCTCCATGCCCGTGTTGATCGTGGCTGGGCGTTGCTGCGCACTGGCACGGAGTGGGGGTGCGCCGCTTCTGCACCGCAAAGTGCAGCCTTTCCGACTGCATAACCCGGCAGCTCTTCGGGGGAGTTGGACGTCCACTTAGGCCGTGTTTCACGTGAAACATAGACTGCTCGCGCTCCTTTGGCCGCCGTCTTGTCATCGGCTTCCCAGCTGCGCGACTTCGTCTCAATCTAAGCTTCGAATGTCGGGCATCCTGACGAACAGACCAAGCATCGGCAGGCATCGGACTGCGCACCCGCTGGACGATAGAGGGATCAATGTTTCACGTGAAACAGCAACGACGACCATGAGCACTTGGGCACTGTCGCGCCCGGCGCGGAGGTAGAAGGCGGCCAACAGCCAGCTGGAGGCCAGCACTTGAGGGTCAAACTCAGACCCCTACGTCTTAGGTTGGCATCGGGGGTCGCCGCGGCCGTCGTACCATTGCACTGGAAGCGCCACGGCGGGCAATCGGGCTTCCTCCATCCGACCGCTCATTCGTCAAGAGACATCCGATGAAACGATGCTCCGTGACAGCCGCGAACACTGATCGTTAGTCACAGCTCACGGACCATCCCTAAGCCTCTTCGCCATTCTGTCCTGCGCCCCAGCTACTGCCTGGGATCAGACTTGGGTTGCTGGATGCGCGGTCAGGCTAGAGATCAGGCCTCCGGCTTGAACTGGGCCATGGCCGATGGATGTCCGGGACTCACTATCAGGGGCCGCCCACCAATTGGTCGGATAGAGCGGTCCGACGTCGAGCGAAAACGCGAGACTTATTCACAAAGTTATCCACAGGCTTTTCCACTGCCGTCCACACCCATCCCAGATGAACTTCTCACAGGCGAGCGAGGGCTGGCAGGCTTGGTAGTCCCGCTCAGTTGGCTACCCGCCTGAGAGTTTGCGGTCCCATGGTGGTGCACTCGCCAGAATGGCCATAAAATCAACGAATTTTCGCGAGATATGACAATAATCTCACCGCGTCGCATAGAGCTGCTGGCGCCCACGCCTGGAGTCCTTCGTTCGACTCCCGCTTGGCGCAGCTGGTGCTAAAGGGCGATCACTCAAGATTGACCGACACACTCAGTACGCCCAACGTTATCCCCAAAGTTATCCACAGGGATATCCACCGAGCTTTCCACTTTCCGCATCTGGGCTCACACGCCGGATCTGGGTGTCCGAGACTGGTTCGCGCCGACCGTCGAGTCCTTGTTTCACGTGAAACACGAGATGCAGAATCTGCGTCTGCTCGTCCCCCACGAAGGTTCGCTCCGGATCTCAGGGTATGACCTGGGCAATCTTGCAGCAGATCAATCGGCTCGAAGAGCGTGCTAGTTCAATTGGCCGTCCCAAGCAGATGAGCTTCGAAACGTACAACATCAGATCTCTTGTGACCCATCGCCCAGCCTGCGTACGAGGATGCAGGCTTCCGGCTCCACTGCGCTCACCATCTGCAGCGAGAGTGTTCGTGTACTAGCGGTTCAGTTATGTCCACTTGTCGTCCACACCTAACCCTCTGTAGCCCGGCACGTACGGCTGCTATTCCGTGCTCAGTTTCACCAGGCCAGCGAGGCACAAGGACGCTCGGAGGGAGCCCATGATCGACCACGAGTCATGACTCGCTGTCCCCAGAACTTACCGATGGTCCGAAGCACACAGTGGACAAGAACACTCGTTGTTGACTCATGGATCCACGGCGCGCTACCGGGGCTTGGTACTCGGGCCCTTCCTTCCCAAGCCCAGCCAGCGAGCCGGCACCACGGTTTGGACAGCCGGGTTGGACACAGAGAGTAGGGTAGGCCCATTACGATGCAACCGGAGGATCTGACCTGTTGAACGTGGTCCATCGAAAAACAGCCGAGTACTGACGGGATGCATGGATGGTGGATGGGTGGTTCCAGTCCGGCTTACGCTGCCCGCAGGACTTCGTGGAAGAGCATCTCCTACGAGCCACGTGGCATCTGCCAGAAGGATGTGGCGGGCATCTGAGCAAACCCGAGTTCATTCTCTGTCGCCCCTTGACTCTTCTGGTCCGTTGTCATGCAGGAGTGCAACGACTGGCCGCAGGACGAGACTTCCTATATACCTGCTAATTGATCGCCGTCGTGGCTGGACTTGGTGTTCCCAGTGATGAGTACGCTACGGCGCCGCAGTCGAGGCGGGAGTATCACGACGGCACATGCGCCGCATCGCAGTCGACCAAAGCCGGCGCCATCGAGACCCGTGGGGCAGCGGGCCGCAGGGGAGTGCGCATCATCTCTGGTGCACGTCAACCGACTCTCCCGGCTGAGACTGCTTGTCTCAATACCTTCGTCAGCCATGCCCGACAGATAACATCCCGTACTCAGTCACTCAGGGGTCGCCAGCGCACGAAGACTGTGGTCAATACCAACAGTGCAGACGGCGGGCCTTCGAATCGTCATGCAACGTCAATGCACCAGGGAACAACACGCGCGGCAGGCGTGAACTCAGCATCGTGGCTTGGACGAGGCACCAGCTAGCAAACGATGTTGCTCGGCGGCATTCACCATTGGGAGTGCTCATTTCCCAGGCTCATCCAGCCAGTCAGCTCCACATCCCCAGTCCGCACCGCGCCTCTGATTTCACGGCTCGCGGAGCACCGTATCGCATAGAGTCTGGGACAAGAGTCTCGTTGGCGCCCCTCTGCGTGATCGCCAATGCCGTATCACCAACCAAAATGCGATGAGGTTGGTGTGATTGCAGGGGTTGGGTAAAGGTTCTTCTTCTACTCAAAACCCAGTTGAGCAAGCGGTGTTTCACGTGAAACAGTGCTGGAGCCGAGCCGCAAGTGTCCACACCGGCGCATTCGCCGCCCCTTACCTTCAACCGCAGGTCGCTCGCACGGACATCCCGAAGACTCAAGGGCTAGGGGATATCCACCCTTCCCCGGGCATTGGCACCGCCTGATCGCACTGTGGTTCGACCCATCTTTTCCGGCACTGAAACACTATGTTTCACGTGAAACATCACATCTGGAGCCAGGTTGGGCCAGCCCAGCTGCATCCTTCTCTCCTTCCAGAATCACGGAATGTCGAGATTCACACCGTTCACCGCAACCTCGGAACTTTCTCGGGCATCGTCGTACAGAATCACCTCGCGCTCATTCACTCGAGATGGCGAGGACTGTCCTTCTACTCGCAGCCTGGGTTCGGCATCCTGCAGTATCCGAAGGCTCCTTTTGCGTCCCGCGCAACACTGCGCTTCCTGGAGTTTCTGAGCGAAGACACGCACTGTTTCACGTGAAACCAAGGAATAACGGTCATAGAGGGCGCTCATGCAGATGCTTGCGCTTCTGAAATCTTGTTCTAGGTCCAGTTAGAGCCAGAGTCCTCGGTGAGTGCTGCAGCCGGCTGATCGGGCTCGAAAGGAGACCATAACCCCATCAGAACATCACGGCAACGTGTGCAGAAGGAGCAGAAGTGAAGCACAGATCGCCCGTCCAAAGACGAGCATCGCCGTATGTGCGGCGATCTGACGCATGAAATTAAGTTTCACGTGAAACATCTCGCCTCAGGCGATACAGAACCATGGAAGCATGCCGCCCTAGACCGAAGTTGCTACAGCCACGCGCCTTGGGAACACTAAGACGACGATGCGGACCCACTAGTCCGTTTACGGCCAATCACGAGTTAGTAGGTCGGTAGGCGTTCCCCGCAACAGCTCGTAAGTTGCACAAATCGAGTGGATCCAGAGCAGGCCAGCACGATCCGGATAGGTTTTTTTCGCCCGCATAGCTGGCTCAGGAGGGGCATTTGCCTGCTCAGCCGTGATAGGAACGAGTCTGCGGGAACGAACCCACACATTCCCTTTGCTGCCGCGTATCAGGTCCGGGGGCGGCCGAATCCCTGCTAAGCGGGGTACAGGGAACTGAACCCCCAAGCTACCCGGTTGCGCATCGCGGAACTTCGGAGACGCGGGGAGGGCCTGCCCAGTGGTCGCTCGGCGAACACGAAATGCCTGGGTGGCCCTATCGGCTCGGGCATCACAGCATCCTTCTAATAGCCATACAAACGCAGAGACGATGACCGCAGCAACACTGGCCTACCCATGTCCGGAGGGCGCATTTTGTGGACGCAGCGAGATGCCTGCACACACGTCTCCCAACAATAATGGGGTCCACTCCTTAGGAAGTGAACCCCATTGAATTGAATGAAGGAGAACTAGCCCTCAGCACCGGGACTAAGGACATCCATGATGCGGTTGAGGTCCTCGACGCTGGCAAACTCGATGCTGACGCGTCCCTTGCGGGCACCGAGGGTGATCTTCACATTGGTGTCCAGACGATCGGACAGCGAAGAGGCCAAGTAGTCCAAGCGCTCGTGACGAGCATTGGGCTTGGGGATGCTGTTCTTAGGCGGCGTCGTGGGATCCTGGTACAGGGCCACAGCTTCCTCGGTGGCCCGAACAGACATGCCTTCAGCCACGATCTTCTGTGCCAGGCGCTCCATGGCGGCAGCGTCGGGCAGTGACAGCAAAGCACGAGCGTGTCCCGCCGAAAGAACATTGGCGGCTACACGGCGCTGGACCAGCGGTGGGAGCTTCAGCAGCCGGAGTGTGTTGGACACCTGCGGACGGGATCGCCCAATACGATCGGCGAGCTGCTCATGCGTGGTACCGAAATCCTCAAGGAGCTGCTGGTAGGCGGCTGCCTCTTCCAACGGGTTCAGTTGGCTGCGATGAAGGTTCTCCAGCAGGGCATCCCTGAGGAGGTCGTCATCCGTGGTGTCGCGGACGATCGCTGGGATGGTGTCGAGTCCGGCGGCCTGTACAGCCCTCCAGCGACGCTCGCCCATGACGAGCTCGTACGGTTCTCCACCCTTTTCAGTTGAAGTACGTACAACAATTGGCTGGAGGACGCCGATTTCCCTGACCGAGTGCACCAGCTCCGCCATATCGTCTTCATCGAAGACACTACGCGGTTGCTTCCGGTTGGGATGGATGTCCGTAACCGGAATTTCGGCAAACCTGGCGCCGGGGACCTCCACCAATTCGACGTCTGACGCTGAAGGTGCTGGTGCAGCCACAGCAGCAGCCGGTGAGGAGGCCGACGTCGTTCGCTCTTCGGAAGGGTCCTTTGCAGAGGTTGCAGCGGAACGCTTGGCAGCCGGAGCCTTGGCTGCAGGCGCCTTCGCCGCAGTCTTGGCAGGAGCCTTTTCCGTGGAAGTCGAACGTGCACCTCTCGCGGTCTTGGAACCGGAACCCTTGGACCCGGAAGGTGACTCTACACCGGGAGCATCCGCGGTGGGTGCCTCTGTAACCGGTTCGGCCGCTTTGCGTGCGTCGGGGAAGAACAAGTCCACCGGACGCGAAGGCGACGCGCCATTGCCTGGGGAGCCTGCGGCGGCGGAGCTGGGGATGAGAGCCCCAAGACCCCTGCCCAGGCCTCTTCGCTTTTCGCTCATTGATTCATCCCTCCGATGGATAGCCGAGCGCGGAGCGACTCAGGCTGTTGCAGTGTTTCAAGAATTCTAGCGTTCAGCGATTTCAGCGGCGGCTTCCATGTAGGACAACGCGCCGCTCGATGAGGGATCATACGTCATGACCGTTTGCTGGTAGCTGGGCGCTTCGGAGATACGCACCGAACGCGGCACCACGGCACTGAGAACCTGCTGGGGGAAGTGTTGACGGACTTCCGACGCCACCTGGGCCGCCAGGTTCGTCCGGCCGTCATACATCGTCAGGAGAATGGTCGAAACCTCCAGGTCCGCATTGAGGTGCTTCTGGATCATCTCGATGTTCTTAAGGAGTTGGCTGAGCCCTTCCAGCGCGTAGTACTCGCACTGGATGGGGATCAGCACCTCACTGGCAGCGCAGAAAGCATTGACGGTCAGGAGGCCGAGGCTCGGCGGGCAATCAATGAAGATATAGTCGAGCCGGCCCTCACCCGCCTTCTCGCGCTCCTTGGCGTAGACGTCGATGGCCCGACGCAGCCGCTGCTCGCGGGCAACGAGGGACACGAGCTCAATCTCGGCGCCAGCCAGGTGAATGGTTGCCGGCGCGCAGAAAAGGTTGGGGATATCCGGGCACGGCGCAACAACGTCGTTCAACGGAAGGTCGTTGATGAGGACGTCGTAGATGCTGTCCACGTCTGCGTGATGCTCGATGCCGAGCGCAGTGGAGGCGTTGCCCTGCGGATCAATGTCGATGACGAGAACATTAAGCCCCGCGGATGCCAGCGCGGCCGCGATGTTGACCGTGGTGGTGGTCTTACCGACGCCACCCTTCTGGTTGGACACTGTGAAGATTCGTGTCTTCTCAGGCTTCGGGAGCTGGCGGCCGATCAGCCGCTCGCGACGCCGGGTCTCGTGCGCGAGTTCGCGGGCAATGGGGCTTGAATCGTCCATGGAGTCCATGAGGTTAGGCCCATCGTCGGTGAGGGTTTCACGTGAAACGGCATTTTCAACCGATTCGGTACGCACAATCGCGGACTGCAGAGATGCGGAAGGTGTGGCCATGGACCGCGCAGACCCCAAAGACATAAATGGGGGAATCCGCTGCGTGGAGGTTTCGCTACTGCCCACTGGTCACACTCTCACTCTCATTCGGCGCTTGCTGCCGTTCTCTAGCCTAACCGCTCCGCCGCCGACACGCGGGAAACCAAGCCCTGCCTAGGCCGTCTTTCCGGGCTTGTTGACGATGATCCTCACCACGGTGGTGGGTTCCTCCAAAAGCTCCTGTCCGCAAACCACAACGGACGTTTCGACGCCGCCCAGCTTACGGATGACCTTCCTGGCTTTCTCGATTTCCTCCGCTGCGCTCCGACCCTTGATGGCAACTACCTCACCCTTGCCGTTAAGCAGCGGAATGGTCAGTCCGGCCAGGTTGGTCAACGCGGAGACCGCGCGGGCGGTTACTACGTCGGCGTCCACGAGACCTACGGCCAGTTCCGCACGCGTCCGCATGACGGTCACGTTGTCCAGCCCAAGGTCGTCCACCACTTCCTGAAGCCAGATCACCCGGCGCTCCAGCGGCTCGATGAGTGTCAGTTCCAAGTCGGGACGGGCAATCGCCAGGCACAGGCCCGGCAGTCCGGCTCCTGATCCGACGTCGGCCACATGCTTGTCCTTGGCAATGGCGGATTCGATGACGGCACAGTTCAGGACATGCCTGCCCCACAAACGGGGAACCTCGCGGGGACCAATAAGCCCGCGTTCAATGCCGGACGTTGCCAGGTGCTCAACGTAGCGCTTGGCAAGGTCCAAGCGTGCCCCGAAAATTTTCTCAGCTGCCTGCAGTTCAGTAGCGGAAATCTCAACCATGAGCCGCTAGTCAGCCGAAACCACGATGTGCCGGCCTGCGCCTTCACCCTCGGATTCAGACACAAAACCAAGATCGGCCACGGCATCGTGAACAATCTTGCGTTCGTAGGCGCTCATAGGTTCCAGGGCAACCGTCCCGCTGTTGGCTTTGACCTTGGCCACGGCATCTTCAGCGATCTGCTGGAGAACACCGGCACGGTCCTTGCGGTAGCCATTGATGTCCAGCACCAGGCGGGAGCGGTTCTCCGTTGCGGAAAGAACGGAAAGCCGGGCCAGTTCCTGCAGCGCTTCCAGGACTTCTCCGTCACGGCCCACCAGGCTCTCCAGGGCGGCCGACTCTTCTTCGGCTGCAATGGAAATGTAGGTACGCCCATTGCGGACCTCGATGTCGATGTCGCCGTCGATGTCTGCGATATCAAGGAGCTCTTCGAGGTAATCGGCGGCAATGTCGCCTTCCTCTTCCAGGCGGCTTGCCGTCTTGGACAGCGTCTCTTCCTGGGCGTCGTCCTGGTCTTCAGTCACGGCGGCGGTTACTTCCTCGGTGCTCTCAGCAGACATTACTTCTTCTTCCTGTTCTTACGTTGCGGCTGGACGCGCTGCGCCCTGACCTCAGCAGCAGCGGCGGCAGCGGCAGCCTCGGCGTCGTCATTCTTCTTGCCACCCAGCAGCGGCGGCAGGCCCTTGGCGGCCCGACGCTCTTCGAGCGCCTTGGCGGCAGGGGAACCCGGAGTGGGCATACGGCGGATAACGAAGAACTGCTGACCCATGGTCCAGAGGTTGGTGGTGGTCCAGTAGATGAGCACACCGATCGGGAAGTTGATGCCACCAATACCGAACACGAGCGGCAGGATATAGAGCATCATCTTCTGCTGGCGCATGAACGGGCTGGCGAGGGCTTCCTCGGACATGTTCTTGGCCATGATCTGCTTCTGCGTGATGAACTGCGAGGCAGTCATGGCGAGGATCATGATGATCGAAAGCACCCAGACAGCTACCTCGTTACCACCGGCACCACCGTGCAGCAGCGAAGCCGACAAGGGCGCCCCAAAGATACTCGACTGATCGAACTGCACAACCTGCTCGTGGCTCATGGCCCCAATACCCTGGCCGGCCTTGGCATTGTTCGAAATGCCGGACAGCACCTGGAACAGCGCAAAGAAGAACGGCATCTGGATCAGCATCGGCAAACAGGCCGAGAAGGGGTTGGTTCCGTGCTTCTTGTACAGAGCCATCTGCTCCTGCGCCATGGCCTGGCGTGAGAGCTGATCGGTCTTGCCCTTGTACTTGGTCTGCAGCTTCTTCAGGTCAGGCTGCAGCAGCTGCATGCCTCGCTGGGCCTTGATCTGTTTGACGAAGACAGGAATGAGGGCAGCACGGATCACCAGCACCAGGCCAATGATGGACAGCGTCCAGGTCCAGCCGTTGGCGGCAGGGAGCCCAATGAAGCTCAGCCCCTCGTGGAAGCCAACCATGATGATTGACACCAACCACTTGAACGGAAACATGATTGTTTCAAAGAAGTCCATACGATATCCCTATTCGTCAGGCCGCAGGGCGGCCTTCTTCATCAGCCTGAGCAGCCAGGAACAGGTCCGGGTTGTTCAGTACAACAATTGTGGGCGTCCGGCCCTCAGGCCAATGACGATGCCCTGCGGGGACGTGGTCCACACCGCCGGCATTCCAGGGGTGGCATTTGGCGAGCCTTCTGGCTGCGAGCCAAGTGCCCTTGACGGCGCCATGCACCGTGACAGCCTCGAGCGCATACGCCGAGCAGGACGGAAAGAATCGGCAAACCTGGCCGTACAGGGGCGAGACCACTTTGCGGTAGGCCTTCAACAGGAGGATCAACACGTTCCTGGGCAGGTCCCAGACGAACCTGCCGATCATGGCGGGCCAGCTTTGGGAAGGAACCTCGTCAGCGGGGTCACCAAAGGAAGGAACGACGGCGGCACTATGGTTATGCACGCGCTGTCCCTTCCGTTGTGGTGCCGTTGCGGTCCGGCGAAGTGTTGCGTGGAGCTGAGCCACCCAGTCGCTTCGTCGTCACTGCCAATGCGGCGTTGTAGTCCGCGAGCAATTGATCCCAACTGGCTGATGCAGCTGCAGGCAATGCGCGGACTACCACCGCCAGGCCCGTTCCATGCAGTTGCAAAGACAACGCGCCTGCTTCTCTCAGTCTCCTCTTAACGAGGTTCCTGGTCACGGCGTTCCCGACGGCTTTGGAGACAATGAAGCCGATTCGACTCGGCTCCGCGGCCCCGATAGGAGCCGTATATAACACTAAGTTCCGGCGTCCATTGCGGACGCCGGAACGTACAGTTGTTGAAAAGTCGGTAGACGTCCGGAGACGGTTTGGGGTGGCTAGCACCGACGAACCCCCGAGAGGACCCTGACCGACAAGTCAGTTATTTAGGCCGACAGCTCGACGCGGCCCTTGCCGCGACGGGCAGCCAGGATGGCGCGGCCGGCACGGGTACGCATACGAAGGCGGAAGCCGTGCTTCTTGGCCCGACGGCGGTTATTCGGCTGAAAAGTCCGCTTGCTCACGTTAGTTACTCCAGTGGATCAAAGGTGCGCCCACCCGATCAAAAGGGGAAGAACTGGCCGACGCTAAGTTTTGTATGTGCCTGCCGCCGTTGCCTCCCGCACGGTGAACGTACCGGGGTGCAACTGATCGCAAAAGCGGACACAAAGGACTTCACAACGTTAGGGCAAAAAGGGACCCCCAGTCAAACCGGGAGCCACCCGGGAAGCTGTCCACAACTGTGGCAAACCGAGGGATGCAGCCTGTGGATGAACTGGCTCACAGGGCTCGATCAAGAACAACAACAGTGTAATTATCCACAAGCAACTTCCCAGCTATCTTCTGGGGAAATCATCCCCTAGAGTGGCTCAGTAGCCCATTGTCCACCCGCTGTGCATAAGTCTGTGGATTATTCCCCGGAACCACTGCCTGCCGGAGGCTTTTCGGCTGCCAGCAACGCCGGCAAGCAAGTATTTAGGAACACATTGATGACAGTAGACGAAGCCAACCACGCCAATACTGTCGGAAGTTCCTGGCGCAGGGTGCTGAGCCTCCTGGAACAAGACGACCGGGTTTCACCCCGTCAGCGCGGTTTCGTCATCCTCGCCCAGGCACAGGGCCTCATCGGTTCCACGCTCTTGGTTGCCGTGCCCAATGAGCTCACCAGGGAAGTCCTGCAAACGCAGGTCAAGGATGCCTTGGACGATGCCCTTCGCAGCGTCTTCTCCGATGACATCCGTTGCGCCATCGACGTGGATACCGAACTGGTTCCCGTCCACGCGGAGCCGGAACCCGTCGTCGAGCTTTCCGCTGCCCCGGACCTCGCACTGGAACCGAAGCCGCAGCCCACGCCGCCCAGCACTTCGCACGAGTTTGGTCGGCTGAACCCGAAGTACATCTTCGATACCTTCGTGATCGGTTCCTCCAACCGCTTCGCCCACGCTGCGGCAGTGGCCGTGGCCGAGGCGCCGGCCAAGGCGTACAACCCGTTGTTCATCTATGGCGACTCCGGACTGGGCAAAACCCACCTCCTGCACGCCATTGGCCATTACGCCCGGCGCCTCTACAGCGGTATCCGCGTCCGCTACGTGAACTCCGAAGAATTCACCAACGACTTCATCAACTCCATCCGCGACGACGAGGGCACCAGCTTCAAAACCACGTACCGCAACGTGGACGTGCTCCTGATCGACGACATCCAGTTCCTGGCGGGCAAGGACCGGACCCAGGAAGAGTTCTTCCACACGTTCAACGCCCTGCACAACGCCAACAAGCAGGTTGTCATCACGTCCGACCAGCCGCCCAAGATGCTTGCCGGCTTCGAGGACCGCATGACTTCGCGATTCGAGTGGGGACTCCTGACGGACATCCAGCCGCCCGAACTTGAAACCCGCATCGCCATCCTCCGCAAGAAGGGCCTCAGCGAAGGCCTGTCCGCCCCGGACGATGCTTTGGAGTACATCGCCTCGAAGATTTCCAGCAACATCCGCGAACTCGAGGGCGCCCTCATCCGGGTCACGGCGTTCGCCAGCCTCAACCGCCAGCCCGTGGACGTGGCCCTCGCAGAGATGGTCCTCAAGGACCTGATCACCGACGACGGTGCGCAGGAGATCACGGCAAAGCAGATCCTCGACCAGACCGCGGACTACTTCAAGCTCAGCATGGAAGAACTCTGCAGCAAGTCGCGTACGCGCACCCTGGTGACCGCCCGGCAGATCGCGATGTACCTCTGCCGGGAGCTGACGGACATGTCCCTGCCGAAGATCGGGCAGGAGCTGGGCGGCCGCGACCACACCACTGTCATCCACGCCGACCGGAAGATCCGGGAGCTGATGGCTGAGCGTCGTGTGATTTACAACCAGGTCACCGAACTCACCAACCGCATCAAGCAACAGCAGCGGGACTCCTGAATCCACATCGCACCGCGCACTACATACCTTATTAACAGGTGCATGTGGATAACCCTGTGGATTGTTAAGGGGACAAGCGCGGTTAATGGGCTTAAAACCCTTAAGCCATCTGTGGATCGTTAAAAAGTGCCCTTGGAGTTGTCCCCATCCACACCCTGTTTAAAACCCAGTTAACGCACACTCCGTGAACAGGGCTTAACCGCGGATCCGCGCGGCAGGAAGCACTTATCCACAGTTTCCACAGCAGTTATTAACACTACGAATCCCAAAAAATCGAAATCCCTCAAATAACAATCTCCCTATCCCGCACACCGCCTGCCCGAGGGGAACGGACCAACGGACAGCCGAGGCTGTCCACATAGGGCGAGTCCGGGCAAACGGGGATGGGTTAATCCCAGATGTTCCGGCTAAGCTGTCAGCAGCGCTCCCATCCCTGGGTATGTTTTGTAGTTCGTTCAGCGCGGACCATGCAGCTCCCGGTGCCGGAACGCGGATTTTTAGTGGGTTCCAGGCAGGAATCCGCAGCTACTACTTGGCAGCAGCAATGAAAGGCGGCACCCCTCCGTGAAGTTCAGAGTCGACCGCGACGTCCTGGCAGAAGCCGTCACGTGGACCGCGCGGTCGTTGTCTCCGCGGCCGCCCGTACCTGTGCTTTCCGGCCTCCTCCTCAAAGCCGAGGCTGGAACCGTTAGCCTTTCGAGCTTCGACTACGAGACGTCGGCACGTCTGGAAATCCCCGCAGACATCACCACCGAGGGCACCATCCTGGTCTCCGGGCGACTCCTGGCCGATATCTGCCGAAGCTTGCCTTCCGCCCCCGTGGAAGTTGAAACCGATGGAAGCAAAGTCACCCTCACGTGCCGCCGAAGCAGCTTCCACCTGGCAACCATGCCCGAATCCGAGTACCCGGCTTTGCCTGCCCTTCCAGCCATCAGCGGCACGCTGCCGGGCGATTCGTTCGCCCAGGCTGTTTCCCAGGTGATCATTGCTGCCAGCAAGGACGACACCCTGCCCATCCTCACAGGTGTCCGCATGGAGATCGAGGATGACATGATCACCCTCCTCGCAACGGACAGGTACCGCCTGGCCATGCGGGAAGTTCCGTGGAAGCCCGTCACTCCGGGCATTTCCACCAGCGCTCTGGTCAAATCCAAGACCCTCAACGAGGTTGCAAAGACCCTCGGCGGCAGTGGTGACATCAACGTTGCCCTTGCCGATGACGACAGCCGCCTCATCGGTTTCGAGAGCGGCGGACGCACCACCACTTCGCTGCTGGTGGATGGCGACTACCCCAAGATCCGGTCACTTTTCCCGGATTCCACGCCCATCCACGCAACCGTCCAAACCCAGGAACTGGTTGAAGCCGTTCGCCGTGTGTCACTCGTGGCTGAGCGCAACACTCCTGTTCGCCTCGCCTTCAGCCAGGGGCTGCTCAATCTCGACGCCGGCACCGGCGAAGATGCCCAGGCTTCTGAAGAACTCGAAGCCCAGCTTTCCGGCGATGACATCACCGTTGCCTTCAACCCGCATTACCTGGTTGAGGGCTTGAGCGTCATTGAAACCAAGTTTGTCCGGTTCTCGTTCACATCAGCTCCCAAGCCGGCCATGATCACGGCCCAGGCCGAAGCTGACGGCGAAGACCAGGACGACTACCGCTACCTGGTGATGCCGGTCCGCCTGCCCAACTAGCCGC
Organism: Paenarthrobacter sp. NPDC089988; assembly: GCF_044748465.1. NCBI lineage: Bacteria > Bacillati > Actinomycetota > Actinomycetes > Micrococcales > Micrococcaceae > Paenarthrobacter > Paenarthrobacter sp. NPDC089988. Next base: position 63,055 of record NZ_JBIVGD010000014.1, on the reverse strand, counting down.
CAATCGTTGACGGTCCGCCGCCCGGATCACCAGCACATGACACGGCTTGGAACTTTCCCGCCACCCTCCGCAGAAAAGAGTCACACTGTGCACATTGGACTGATCGGTCTTGGAAAAATGGGTTTCAACATGCGTGAGCGCATGCGGAACGGTGGCATTGAGGTAACTGGTTTCGACCGGAATCCGGACGTTACCGACGTTGCAACGGTCGATGAGCTCATCGCCGCACTGCCCACTCCCAGGCTTGTCTGGGTCATGGTTCCGTCCGGCGCCATCACCGATGCCGTCGTCACGGAACTTGGCGGCAAACTCAGCCCCGGTGACATGGTGATCGACGGCGGCAACTCACGCTTCACCGAAGACCAGAAGCATGCCGAGGCCTTGGCCGAGAAGGGCATTCGCTTCGCCGACTGCGGCGTTTCCGGCGGTGTGTGGGGCCTGCAGAACGGCTACGGACTCATGGCCGGCGGCTCCGAGGAAGACATTGAGCTGGCCATGCCGGTGTTCGATGCCCTCCGCCCGGAGGGCGACCGTGCCGACAGCTTCGTCCACGTTGGTGGAGTCGGCGCCGGCCACTACGCCAAGATGGTCCACAACGGAATCGAGTACGGCCTGATGCAGGCCTACGCCGAAGGCTACGAACTGCTGGCCGCCAAGGACATCGTGAAGGATTTGCCGGGCACGTTCCGGGCCTGGCAAAAGGGAACGGTAGTCCGTTCCTGGCTCTTGGACCTCATGGTCAAGGCACTCGACGAAGATCCAGGCCTGGCCTCGATCGACGACTACGTGGAAGATTCCGGCGAAGGGCGCTGGACTGTTGAAGAAGCGATCGCCAATGCCGTTCCCGCTCCTGCCATCACGGCTGCACTGTTCGCCCGCTTCGCTTCCCGCGAGGACACTTCTCCTGCCATGAAGATGGTTTCCGCGTTGCGCCACCAGTTTGGCGGACACGCTACCCGCCCGGCCAACTAAGGCCGCAGGAGTCCAGCAAACGGCGTGTACCTCGAACATCTCTCGCTGACCGACTTCCGGAGCTATGCCCAGGTTGACCTGAAGCTTGGCCCGGGCGTTACTGTCCTGGTGGGTTCCAACGGGATCGGTAAGACGAACCTGATGGAAGCCATCGGCTATTTGGCAACGCTGAGTTCGCACCGCGTCAGTTCAGATGCGCCGCTGCTCCGGTTCGGAACCGAACGTGCCCTGATCCGGGCACGGTTGGTGCGTGGCGAACAGTCCAGCATCATCGAGCTGGAGATCAACGCCGGCCGTGCCAACCGTGGACGCATCAACCGCGGAAACCCGGTGCGGGCCAGGGACATCCTGGGCATTTGCCAAACCGTGTTGTTCGCTCCGGAGGACCTCGCCTTGGTCAAGGGGGATCCATCCAACCGCCGGCGCTTCCTGGACGAACTGCTGGTGAGCCTGGTTCCCCGGCATGCGGCGACGCGGAGCGACTACGATCGCGTCCTGAAACAGCGGAACGCGCTCTTGAAATCCGCACGGACGGGAAAGTTCACCGCAGGGCACGAGGCAACCCTGGATGTCTGGGACCAGCACATGGCACGCGCCGGCGCCCAACTCCTGCACGCCCGGCTCGAGCTGGTGGAACGTCTGCGTCCGCACTTGAACAGCGCCTATGCGCAATTGACGGACGGTTCCAAGGACGCCGGCGCGGTTTACCGCTCAACCATCCAAGGCATCCTTGACGACGACGGCGGTGCAGGCACGCCGTCAACGGAACCTCCGGCGTCGGCCGAGGAACTCCGGCTACTGTCCGTGGACGAGCTCACCGACCGGTACATCCAGGCCTTTGCGGCAAGCCGCAAGAAGGAGCTGGAACGCGGAGTTTCCTTGGTGGGTCCGCACCGGGACGAACTCGAGCTGGTCCTGGGCCAAGCGCCTGCCAAGGGCTACGCCTCGCACGGCGAAACGTGGTCCATGTGCCTCTCCCTGCGGTTGGCCTCCTATTACGTGATGCTCGACGACGCACAAACCGGCGGTACGGCACCGATCCTCATCCTGGACGATGTCTTCGCCGAACTCGACGTCCAGCGGCGGCGTAAACTGGCAGCAATCGTGGCCGGTGCCGAACAGGTGCTGGTGACCGCCGCCGTCGACGCCGACATCCCGGAGGAGCTGGCCGGACGGCGCATAACCGTTGTTCCGGGAGGCATCGATGGCGAGGGATAGCGCCGACGGACGTCAACCCGGCCGGGATCCTGACGAAATCGACGCAGCCCAGGCCGCCTTGAACCGCATGCGCGAAGCCGCGGCCGCGCGCGGTGAAGTGCGCCAACGCGCTCCCCGTCCCGGATCCACTCCCAAGCGGACCGGCCTGCGCGACACCAAGGGATTTTCGCAATTCCATGGGAACGGCCGCGATCCGTTGGGTCTGGGAAAAGTGGTGGGCCGCCTGGTTGCCGAACGCGGCTGGACGTCGCCGGTTGCCGTGGGATCCGTCATGGCCGAATGGGATGCACTGGTAGGACCGGATATCGCGGCCCACTGCACGCCCGAGAGCTTCACAGACACCACCCTCCAGGTCCGTTGCGATTCGACGGCGTGGGCCACCCAGCTCCGTTTGCTGAGCACCAGCTTGCTGGAGATGTTCCGGAAAGAGCTGGGCGACGGCGTTGTCACGAGCATCCAAGTCCTCGGTCCGTCGGCGCCGAACTGGCGAAAAGGCGGGCGCAGCGTGAACGGCCGGGGTCCTCGGGACACATACGGCTGAACGGCGTGCAGGGCGATTCAACGCCCCCGGACCGTATAGGCCCCCATCGGGACCTCCACAGGGCCGTTCCAGAGGGGGCCAGTGGCCTCCCATCGGCACATTCAGCTCTCGGCTGCCCTCGTATTTGCAGGGTTTCGGGCTTTTCCACGATAGAATTGGCCTAGATACTGAGCGCCGGTGAAACACCGTCAGGGGTTCGGGAATCCACAGTGGTGGATCCAGGACCCCCTTCGTTGGAGTAATCGGCGCAATCAGTCACGTGCCTTTGAAGGTTCCGCGCATGCCGGAGCCCGATGCGGTGCGGCCGTCATCTATCACAGAGGAGTCGAAAGCGCCTGTGGCTAACGACAATGCAGAGACCTTGGCAGTAGAGCCCGCGGGGGAGGCAGCTTCCACGCCGGCCGCGGCGGAAGTACCCAGGGAATATGGCGCGAGTGACATTACCGTGCTGGAAGGGCTCGAAGCCGTCCGCAAGCGCCCCGGCATGTACATCGGCTCCACCGGACCCCGGGGCTTGCACCACCTGGTCTATGAAGTCGTGGACAACTCTGTCGATGAGGCACTGGCCGGCTTCTGCAGCCACATTGAAGTAACCCTCCAAGCCGATGGCGGCGTCAAGGTTGTGGATGATGGCCGTGGCATCCCCGTGGACATCCACCCCACGGAAGGCAAGCCCACGGTTGAGGTGGTCATGACCATCCTGCACGCCGGTGGCAAGTTCGGTGGCGGCGGATACGCCGTTTCCGGCGGCCTTCACGGCGTGGGTATTTCCGTGGTCAACGCGCTGTCCCGGCGCGTGGATACGGAAGTACGCCGCCAAGGCAGCGTCTGGCGTATGTCCTTCGCCGACGGCGGCAAGCCCCAGGGCGAACTGGTCAAGGGAGAGGCCACCGAAGAAACAGGCACGTCGCAGACGTTCTACCCGGACGGCACCATCTTCGAGACCACCGAATTCGATTTCGAGACGCTGCGGGCGCGTTTCCAGCAGATGGCTTTCCTCAACAAGGGCCTGAAGATCACGCTGACGGATGAGCGGCCGCCCGCGAAGTCAGGCGAAGACGATCTGGATCTCGACGCCGTGGCCACCGAGGGCGAAGTCGCTGCCGAACACCGGACGGTTATCTACGAATACCCCGACGGTTTGCTGGACTACGTCAAGCACCTGAATTCCAACAAGAAGGTGGAAATCGTCCACGAGGACGTCATCGCCTTCGAAACCGAGGACACCGAGCGCCACATCTCCGTGGAAGTAGCCATGCAGTGGACCACTGCGTACTCGGAAAGCGTCCACACTTACGCGAACACCATCAACACCCACGAGGGTGGAACGCACGAAGAAGGCTTCCGTGCTGCGATGACGTCCCTGATCAACCGCTACGCGCGGGAGAAGAGCATCATCAAGGAGAAGGAAGACAACCTTACTGGTGACGACATCCGTGAAGGTTTGACCGCCGTCATCTCGGTGAAGCTGTCCGAGCCCCAGTTCGAGGGCCAGACCAAGACCAAGCTGGGCAACTCCGAGGTCAAGGGCTTCGTCCAGCGCGTGGTCACAGACCAGTTGGGCGATTGGCTTGAGCGCAACCCCGGCCCGGCCCGCGACGTGATCCGCAAAGCCATCCAGGCCGCGCAGGCCCGCATGGCTGCCCGGAAGGCCCGCGACAATGCACGCCGCAAGAGCCCGCTGGAATCATTCGGCATGCCCGGCAAGTTGTCCGATTGCTCCTCCAAGGACCCGTCGCGTTGCGAGGTCTACCTTGTGGAGGGTGACTCCGCAGGTGGATCCGCCAAGCGCGGCCGCAATCCGGAAACCCAGGCCATCCTCCCGCTTCGAGGCAAGATCCTCAACGTGGAGCGCGCCCGCCTGGACAAGGCCCTTGGCAATGCCGAGGTCCAGTCCATGATCACAGCCTTCGGTACGGGCATCGGCGAGGACTTCGATATCTCCAAGCTGCGGTACCACAAGATCGTGCTCATGGCCGATGCCGACGTTGACGGCCAGCACATCACCACGCTCCTGATGACGTTGCTGTTCCGCTACATGCGTCCTTTGATCGAGAACGGCTACGTCTACCTGGCCCAGCCCCCGCTGTACCGGATCAAGTGGTCCAACGCTGCGCACGACTACGTCTTCAGCGACCGGGAACGCGATGAAACCATCCGTAACGGTGCCGCTCTCAACAAGAGGCTGCCCAAGGAAAACGGCATCCAGCGCTACAAGGGCCTTGGCGAGATGGATTACACGGAACTGTGGGACACCACCATGGACCCTGAGCGCCGCACCCTCCTGCAGGTGACCATGGATGACGCGCTGGCGGCAGACCAGACCTTCTCCGTGTTGATGGGCGAGGACGTGGAATCACGCCGAAACTTCATCCAGCAGAACGCCAAGGACGTCAGGTTCCTTGATATCTAGGACCCTACAGGGTTCCTAAATATTCCATAACTGACATATACCTGAAACGGAAACTTAGATTATGAGCGACGAAACTCCTGAAGTCCCGGCGGGCAACCCTGAATCCGAGGACGTGATCCTTGAGGGAGATGTGCTAACTGACCGCGTGGAACAAGTGGACCTGCAGACAGAAATGCAGCGCTCCTACCTGGACTACGCCATGGCCGTCATCGTAGGCCGTGCGCTGCCTGACGTCCGTGACGGCCTGAAGCCCGTCCACCGCCGCGTGCTCTACGCCATGTTCGACGGCGGCTACCGACCCGACCGTGCGTTCAACAAGTGCGCCCGCGTTGTGGGCGACGTCATGGGTACCTACCACCCGCACGGCGACATGGCCATCTACGACGCCTTGGTCCGCCTGATCCAGGACTGGACCATGCGGTATCCGCTGGCCCTGGGCCAAGGCAACTTTGGTTCCCCGGGCAACGACGGCGCCGCAGCTCCGCGTTACACCGAAACCAAGATGGCCCAGCTGGCCATGGAGATGGTGCGGGACATCGACGAGGAAACCGTCGATTTCCAGGACAACTACGACGGCAAGAACCAGGAACCCACCATCCTGCCGGCGCGTTTCCCGAACCTCCTGGTCAATGGCTCCTCCGGCATCGCCGTAGGCATGGCAACCAACATTCCGCCGCATAACCTCCGCGAGGTCGCTGATGGTGTGCAGTGGGCGCTGGACAACCCCGGTGCTACGCGTGAGGAACTGCTCGAGGCGCTTTTGGTGCGCATCAAGGGACCGGATTTCCCCACGGGCGCCACGATCCTGGGGCATAAGGGCATCGAGGAGGCGTACCGGACCGGCCGCGGCTCCATCACCATGCGGGCCGTGGTGAATGTTGAGGAGCTCCAGGGCCGTACCTGCCTGGTGGTCACCGAACTTCCGTACCAGGCCAACCCGGACAACCTGGCCATCAAGATTGCCGAACTGGTCAAGGACGGCAAGATCCAGGGCATCGCCGACCTCCGTGACGAGACCTCGGGCCGTACCGGCCAGCGCCTGGTGATCGTGCTCAAGCGCGACGCCGTGGCCAAGGTTGTATTGAACAACCTGTACAAGCACACGCAGCTGCAGGACAACTTCTCCGCAAACATGCTGGCGATCGTGGACGGCGTCCCTCGCACCCTGAGCCTGGATGCCTTCATCCGGCACTGGGTTGCACACCAGATGGACGTCATTGCACGCCGCACCCGGTACCGCCTGCGCAAGGCCGAGGAAGAAGCCCACATCCTGCGCGCGCTGCTCAAGGCGCTGGACATGCTGGACGAGGTCATTGCCCTTATCCGCGCCTCCAACACCACGGAGGCGGCACGCGAGGGCCTGATGGAACTCCTGGAGATTGACGAACTCCAGGCACGTGCCATCCTGGACATGCAGCTTCGCCGACTTGCCGCGCTGGAACGCCAGAAGATCCAGGACCGCCACGCAGAACTCGAAGCCATGATCGAGGAGTACAACGCGATCCTGGCCTCGGAAGAACGCCAGCGCCAGATCATCAGTGAGGAGCTCGCCGAGATCGTTGCCAAGCACGGAGACGATCGCCGGACACAGATCCTCATGGGCTTCGACGGCGATATGTCCGTGGAAGACCTGATCCCCGAAGAGGAAATGGTCGTGACCATCACGCGAGGTGGCTACGTCAAGCGGACCCGCAGCGATAACTACCGTTCGCAACAGCGCGGCGGCAAGGGCATTAAGGGCGCGCAGCTGCGCGGTGACGACGTCGTGGAGCACTTCTTCGTGACCACTACCCACCACTGGCTGCTGTTCTTCACCAACCTGGGACGTGTCTACCGTGCCAAGGCTTATGAACTTGCTGAAGCAGGCCGCGATGCCAAGGGACAGCACGTTGCCAACCTGCTCGCTTTCCAGCCTGACGAGCACATTGCGCAGGTGCTGGACCTCCGGGACTACCAGCAGGCTCCCTACTTGGTGCTGGCCACGAAGAATGGCCTGGTCAAGAAAACCCGCCTGGAGGACTACGACACCAACCGTTCGGCAGGCGTGATCGCGATCAACCTGCGCGATGAGGATGAACTCGTCTCCGCCCAGCTGGTCAGCGAAACCGATGATCTCCTGCTCGTTTCACGCAAGGGCCAGTCCATCCGCTTCACTGCCACGGACGATGCCCTGCGCCCCATGGGGCGTGCAACCTCGGGTGTGACCGGCATGAAGTTCCGTGAAGATGACGAATTGTTGGCCGCGGATGTGGTCCAGGACGGCTCGTTCGTCTTCATTGTTACCGAGGGCGGCTACGCCAAGCGCACCGCCGTCGACGAATACCGCTTGCAAGGCCGCGGTGGCTTGGGGATCAAGGTGGCCAAACTGGCCGAAGATCGGGGCGACCTGGTGGGGGCCCTGATTGTGCAGGAAGAGGACGAAGTCCTGGTGGTCATGGAGGGCGGCAAGGTTGTCCGCTCAGGCGTCAGTGGCGTCCCGGCGAAGGGCCGTGACACGATGGGCGTCATCTTCGCCAAGCCGGACAAAAACGACCGCATCATCGAGGTTGCACGCAACAGCGAACGCGGTTTGGAAGGCGAAGAATCCGAAGACGGACAGGACGATGACGTAACGTTGGCTGCAGAAGACGGCGCTGCCGAGGCGACCGTTACGTCAGAAACGCAAAACGACGCAGACCCGGATACCGAAGCGGGCGCGGAGCTGAATGAAGACAACACCGGAGGTAACGAGTGAGTAATTCCGACTCATATCCCAAGCCGAGCACAGGTGTCCCCGGCGGACTCCGGCAGCCAGCAGGCAACACCCAGGCAGGAACGCCCGCACCGCCGCAACAGCGCCCTGGCGCCGGCGCAGCCCGCTCGACGGCCCCGAGCGGCTCCCCGCATCGTCCGGCCGGGGCTCCCGGCCAGCGCCCTGCCGGTGCGGCTGGCCAGCGTCCGGCCCAACCCGGCCAGCGTCCCGCTTCTGCCGGGCAGCGCCCTGCCGGCGCTCCCGGACAGCGTCCCCCACAAGGAGGCCCGGGCCTGGTGAAGCCTGCTCCCAAGGCCAAAGTTCGCCGTGCCCGGCTCCTGGTCAGCAAGGTGGACCCCTGGTCTGTCCTGAAGATGGCCTTCCTGTTGTCCGTGGCCCTGGGTATTGTCACGGTGGTTGCCGCGATCGTGCTGTGGACTGTGCTGGACCTCACCGGCATCTTCAACCAGGTGGACAGCCTCCTGGGTACCCTTGCCGGTTCTGAGGGCAGTGGCTTCGAGTTGAAGAAGATCGCATCCCTGGGCCAGGTGGCCTCTTTCGCCACTATCATCGCTGTGGTGAACGTGGTCCTGCTGACTGCTCTCTCGATGCTCTCGGCGGTGCTGTATAACATTTCGGCAACGTTGGTTGGCGGCATCGGCGTGACCCTCACCGACGACTAGCCATAATCCCCGGATTTACGCTGATTCACGCGGAAATCCAACCCGAAAATGCCTCGATTTGAGATCGGGCCGGGATGTGCTGTACAGTCATATCTCGGCCCGATGAGGCATCGGGGCGTATAGCTCAGGCGGTTAGAGCGCTTCGCTGATAACGAAGAGGTCCCAGGTTCAAGTCCTGGTACGCCCACGGAACCTAACAGGTTCAGGAAACTGGACCGGAACGAGGTACTTGTGAAGAAGTTGCTGGTTGTAGTTGCAGCGGCAGTCGCAGGTGTCCTGGTCTATAAAAAGGCACAGGAATCCGAAGCCCGGAAGGATGTCTGGAGCAAGTCAACCGACAAGGTGGACTAGCCTGGAGCCCGGTCTTGAACTGGCAAAAACCAGTCAGGACGTGGGGTATGATTGACGGGTTGCTTCTTATGGGGGCATGGCGCAATTGGTAGCGCACCTGCTTTGCAAGCAGGGGGTTAGGGGTTCGAGTCCCCTTGCCTCCACCATAAGGAAAGTCCCGGTCAGGAATGACCGGGACTTTTTCGTTTAAGCCCAGACCCCTTCCAACGTTTAAGCCCGGGACAACGTCTAAGCCCGGGTCCCTTTCGAGCAGGACCTCCCAATCCAAGGCACCCAACTGGGTCGCAGTAGTGCACGTTTAGAACTCCGTAAACGCGCACTACTGCGACTCAGTTGGGAGGTACCTTCTGGACGGCTTTTTCCAGGAACGTTTTCAGTTCGCTGTCGCCCAGCACGGGGGTTACAACTCCCAGATTGAGTGTGGGCTGGGTCTTCGCGCCGGCGGAGGCCAGCGCTGCCTGGACGTTCTTCCGGCCATCAGCAACCGCCGCCGAATCCCCCTTCTTTGCAGCATCAAGCATGGACAGGGCCGCCGTGACGCCGCGGCCGTACTCGGCCGCCGCGGTAGCCCAATGCGTGGCATCGTCTGCAAAGCCCGGCACTTCCATCTTTGGCAGGAGCTCGGGCAAGCGCTGAAGCAGCCCAGAACGGGCCTGCAATCCTCCGGAAGGTGACCTGCCGGCGTCGTAATCGCTCCAGAACTGTTCAATATCGCGCCGGAGCGCTGGGGCGGACGGAGTGAGTTCGTCGTCCTGCCAGTCCTGGTTCAGGTCCACGAACGCCTTCACGGCGGCCTGCACGTCCGGATCCGGACCGGAGACCTGTGCCAGCGCGGCGTCCATGGATTTTTGCGGATTGTAGGCCGGGCCGTTCCAGGAGAAGTCGGCGTAATTGAAGATCGCCGGCAATGACAGGTAGGGCTGGATCATGGGGTTGGTGACAACACCGCGGATCGATTGGTAGAGGTCTGCGTCCCGCCCTATGAGTGGCGCCAGGAAGAGGTGGTCCTGCGAGAAGTCGTTCACCGGGTAGTTGTCCCAGATGACGAGGTCCCGTGGCGTTCCTTGCGTTCCGTAGCTGCGCCGGGCGGTTTCGGCAGAGTCGCGGGTGATGCGGTGGGACACCACGTCCTCTCCGGTCCACTGCACCACGATTCCGGGATCCAGTGCCCGGCCGAGTTCCTTCTTGTAGGGCGTGCTGCCGGAACCGGAGTAGAAGGTGGGCACTGTTTCCAATGGTTGGAGGCCCTGTTTGCCGGCCGTGAAGCGCTTGTTCAGTTCGTTCAGGAAGGACGCCTGGGCTTTCGCGAGGTTGGATTGGCCAGAGCCGAACTCCTTGACGTCCTCGGGGCACTGGACCTTCGTGGCGATGTCGTCCAGGGGAATGACGAATGACCGCACCCCCAGGGAGTAGAGCGATTCGAGCTTGGTGATGGCGTCATCCAAATCTGACTCCCGTGAATAGCAAACATCGATCCCCGGCGACAACGCGTACGTGAAGCGGATGTGGTTGGCCGTGGCAGTATCGATGAGCTCCTGCAGTTCCGTGAGCTCCTGGTCCGAGTAGAACGTCCGCCACTTGTCCCGCAGGAGGGGATCGTCCTTGGGCGAATAGATGTAGGTGTTCATCTTCTGGCGGGCAGCGAACTCGATGATGTCCAGACGGGCCTGATGGGACCAGGGCGTGCCGTAGAAGCCTTCGATGACTCCGCGGGTCTCCATCAACGGCCAGTCGCTGACGCGGATCGGGGGAACTGAACCGTCTTTCACTATCTGGCGAAGTGTCTGGACGGAGTGGAAGAGGCCGTCCGCATCGCTTCCGGTGAGGACCGCCGTCGGGATTCCTCCGGAGGTTCCCGTGGCCATCGCATAGCCTTCGGCATGCTTGAGGGCTTCCTGGTTGGAGTCCGCGCTGTCCCGCCCGAGCTCCTTGAGCACCGCTCCTGCGGAAGATCCCTCCGATGCTCCAAGGTAGACAGCCGAGGAACCATCGGCCGGATCGTTCACCGCGGCTACCACCTCACCGGTGCCGCCGCTGGCCGTCACCAGGTCTTGGACCGCCGCAAGCGACGGCTGGTCCGTCCCCGGTGGCGCCACAATGTACACCCGACCGTTCAGTGGTACCGAAGGACCGGACGGGGTGCTGGCGCGTTGTGGCACCGGATAGACCCCGGGAGGGCCTGCTGGGTGGCTACTTGGGGTGGACTGCCGGTCCTTGGATGCAATAAGCCAGCCCGCGACGAGTGCGGCCACCAGGATCGCAGCAGCGGACAGCATCAGGGCCCGGCGCCTCCGCTTGGTTCCGGGATGGGCGGGTGCTGCGTTCAATCAGGTATCTCCCTGGGTTTCTGAAACGATGTGTCAAGACAATCACACTGATCACGCCGCAGATAGTGCGGTTCCGGTTTTCCTGCCCAACTAAGGTTGATGCGTGAACCTCCTCATTTCCGCCCTGGGTGTTTTGGGCGTCGCCTCCTCCGGACCACTGATCGCCGGCACACTCGGTGCCACCTCAGTGACAGCCTTGGCGGTTGCCTTTTGGCGGAACGCGATTGGCGCTGTAGTAATGGCCGCCCCCGTGGCGATCCGGACCCCCAGGCAGTTCGGCCGGGTCACGCGCCGCGAATTCGGGTGGTCAGCCTTCGCGGCAGTTGCCCTGGCCTTCCATTTCGCCTGCTTCATCACGGCGCTCCAGCTGACGTCCGTTGCCGCGGCAACGGCGCTGGTCTGCCTGCAATCAGCGTGGATTGCCGTCTTCCAGTTGTTTCGAGGAACACGCCACCGATGGCCGGTGCTGGTTGGCCTAGGTATCGCGTTCGGTGGTGTGGTTGCCATTACCGGCTTCGACATGGGGTCCTCCCCCGAAGCACTCCTGGGCGATGTCTTGGCCTTGGCCGGTGGTGCCTTGGCCGGCCTCTACACCCTCGCTGGAGGCAAGGCCCGCCAGACCATGGGCACCGGAACGTATACGGCCCTTTGCTACGGGATGTGTGCCGCCCTGGTTGCCGTCATGGCCTTGGTGGCCGGCCAGCCGCTCTCAGGGTTCGACGCCGGAGGCTGGCTTGGGATTATTGCCATCACCGTCTGCGCGCAATTGGTGGGGCACACGGCGTTCAACCACCTGCTGGCCACCATGAGTCCGCTGGTGGTGTCCATGATCATCCTGCTGGAAATACCCGGGGCGGCCATCCTCGCCGCCGTCTTCCTGAACGAGACTCTTCCCGGCGGCACCTACGCCGGGCTGGCATTGATCCTGGTGGGCCTGGCTGTGGTGGTGATCGGACAGCGGCGCGGCCGGATCGAAGAAGACCGGCGCGAAGCCGAGCTGGGCACGGACTGAAGCAGCCGCCGTCGTGCGTTAAGCAGGCGGGCTACAGGCCCCCGCGCCGGACGCCGCCTTGGGCAGCGTTGGCCGCGTGGATGGCGCGCAGCAGCTTCGCTGGGAAGTACACCGAGAAGAAGACCACCATGGGAGCCTTCAAAGCCATCTTCTTGACGTTATGGGCCTTGTACGTCCGATCGAACCGCGTGACGTAGTAGCGGTAATCCCGGGGCGAATCCTCGAGCCTCCGCGCGGACATACCGGACACCATCTGCGGCCAGTACTGGATGTGGAGATCGTGCTCGGCCAAGTGCAGGGACAAATCAATGTCCTCGTGCATCTCGTCCTTTTCATCGAGGCATGCTTCGTCGCGGATGGTTTCCCACGCCGAGCGCCGGAGGGCCATGTTGGAGCCGAAAAGGAAGTGGTACTGGTGCTTGGCCAGCCGGAGCATCAGCTGGCGCATTTTGTCGTCTGCCTTCAAGCCGAAGCGACGCATGGGCATGTCGTAGTAGACCACCGGGCCCGTGGCGGCCTGGACGGTGGGATCGGCGAAGGCTTTCTGGACCTGTTCCACCCAGTCGGGCTCAAGCACCGAGTCTGCGTCGATCCGGCCCACGATCTGGCCGGTGGCATGGTTGAGGCCGTAGTTGCGCGTCGGGATGAGGCCCTGGCTGTCGGCCTGTCGAAGCAGGATGATGGGGCTTTCGGGGTATTCCTGCTGCATTTGCCGCACGATCCTGGCGGTGCGGTCCGTGGACAGGTTGTCCACCACGATGATTTCCTCGGCGGGAACGGACTGGTAGATGGCAGCGATGAGGCACTGGCGAATGACGCTTTCCTCGTTATACGCCGGGATGACAATTGAAACGCCCGGAGGCTCCGGGACATCCTTGAGTTCACCCATCACGGGTCTATCAGCTGACATCCCTTCAAATCTAACACCCGGCACTCCGCCACCAGCGGACGCCCGGGTTACAAGCTGAATAACACTGAAGGGACCCCGGTGGCGGGATCCCTTCAGAATTATCCAGCTGACTGAGCAGTGGTACCTAGGCTTCGGAGCCCTTCTCCTCATCCTTGTGGATGCTGGCAGCGATGTTCTTGACGGCCGTCTTGGCGTCGGTGGCAACCTTGGCGGTGGTGTCCTCGGCCTTTTCTGCGACGTCCTTGGCGGTTTCTTCCACTGCCTCGGTTGCTTCCTTGGCGCTGGCCGTGGCCGAGGCCGCAGCGTCAGCCGGAACGGGCGCGGGGGTCGGAGTCACCGGTGATGGCGTCTTCCACGGGTCCTCAACCGGCTTGGCAGCCTTCCAGGCAGCTACGCCCGCAGCAACGGCGGCGGCGATCACGGTGACTACCAGCCAGCCGCGCTTCTTGGGCTTTTGCTGCTTGCCCAACTGCTTGGATACAGCCTTGGTGGTCTCATCGGCAACAGCCTTGATGTGCTTGCCGGTTGCCTGTGCTTGCTCCTGGACGCTGTGGACAACGCCAGAGTCCACCAGCTTCTGTGCCACGGCGTCCACCTGCGCCGGAGCATTCTCCAGGGCATGGTGCACCGCTACAGAGGCATGCCCCAACTGTTCGGACAACTTGGGGAGGTACTCGTCAACCACTTTGTCCCTGGCAACGCCCAAGGCCGGTGTGGCCTTGTTGAGGGTTTCCTGGATCCTGGGTGCTGCGTCCTCAACGGCATCGTGGATCTTGGGGGCCAGCTGGGCGAGGCCGTCCTGGATCTTCGGTGTGACCTTCTCAACGCCGTCCGCAAGATTGTGGGCAGCCGACTTCAGGCCTTCCTGGATCTTGGGAGATGCGCTGTCGATGCCGTGCTGGATACGCGGAACAGCCCAGTTGACGGCTGCTTCAACACGTGGCGCTGCCCAGTCGCGGGCGTTGTCTACGCCGGTCGCAACAGAGTGCTCAATGTCGCGGGCAATACGGTCTGATTTCTTCACAACTACCTCCCGATACACATGCTGGTTTGTTGCTAGCCTACGTGTCCCACGGAACACGGGCCATTCATCCGTAAGATTCTTGCCGGATTTCACCGAGCGCGGAACCGGCTTTCGGGCCGCCACGGCGTTGCCCCTGCATGAAACAATGGGCGCATGACCATTGCAACCGCAAAAGCAACAATCCACACGAGCCTGGGCGACATCAAGGTTGACCTCTTCGGTAACCACGCCCCCAAGACGGTCGCCAACTTCGTTGGCCTGGCCACTGGCGAAAAGTCCTGGACCCACCCGGAGACCGGCGAAGACAGGACCGGCACCCCGCTCTACAACGGCACCATCTTCCACCGGATCATCAAGGACTTCATGATCCAGGGTGGCGATCCATTGGGCCGCGGCGTCGGCGGACCGGGCTACAAATTCGATGACGAAATCCACCCCGAGCTGACCTTCAACGCTCCGTACAAGCTGGCCATGGCCAACGCCGGCATCCAGATGGGCAAGGGCACCAACGGCTCCCAGTTCTTCATCACCACGGTCAACACCGACTGGCTGTTCGGCAAGCACAGCATCTTCGGCGAGGTCACGGACGAGGAATCCCGCAAGGTTGTTGACGCAATTGAAGGCGTTCGCACCGGCATGGGCGACCGTCCCGTTGAAGACGTGGTCATCAACAGCATCGACATCGAACAGCTCTAGCCAGAACCCATGAGCTACGGAGTCCCGTCGGCCGAGCCGTCCGCTGATATTCCGGTGTGCCCCCGGCACCCGGACAGGCCCTCCTACGTCAGGTGCCAGCGTTGCGGGCGCCCTGCGTGCCCGGAGTGCCAGCGGGCGGCCGCCGTCGGGTTCCAATGCGTTGACTGTGTCAACGAACAAAAACGCACGACGCCGGCATACCGCTCTGCCTACGGCGGCACCTTGGCCGTGGGCCGGCCCCTGGTGACGTACGCGATCATTGGGTTGTGCGTCCTGGTTTACGTCCTGCAGTGGGTTATTCCTGGCGATGCCGTCTTCCAGGAATTCGCCTTTGCCAACGTCTTCGCAGATACCGAGCCGTGGCGGATGCTCACCGCGGCTTTCCTGCATTCGCAGAGCTTCCTGCTTCACATCGTCTTGAACATGTACACGCTGTGGATATTCGGTCAGGCCCTTGAGCCCTTGCTCGGGCGTATCCGGTATTTGGCCGTGTACCTGCTGTCCGCCGTCGGTGGTTCTGTTGGGTTCCTGCTCCTGACGCCCGACCGCCCCTTGGTGGGCGTTGTTGGTGCCTCAGGCGCGATCTTCGGCCTCTTCGGGGCCATGCTGGTGGTCCAGCGCCATCGAGGCGGCGAAACCCGCCAGCTGTGGGTCCTCATCGCGATCAATGGGGCCATTGGCTTCTTTATCCAAGGAATCGCCTGGCAAGCCCACTTGGGCGGCCTCATTACTGGCGGGCTGGCAGCTGCGGTCATCGCCTACGCTCCCCGCGGTAAGAACCAGACACTCCTTCAAGTGGGCGGACTGGTCCTGGTTGCCGCCCTTCTGGCGATCGTTACCTGGTTCCGCGTTTCTGCCGGCTAGCTGCCGTTCCACCCAAGTAAGTCGCAGTTGATGGCGATTCGAAGCACTCATAACGGCATCAACTGCGACTTAGTCGGGAAGGTCAGTCGCGGGCTACGGGTTGCCGGAGGATGGTCTTGAGTTTCTCCGGAGCAGTTCTTCGGGCATCACTGAGATAGATCTCGTGGTGTTTGCCGGTCATCCGCAGCGAGTTGTCCGGGATGTAGCCGTGGTGCATTTCCTCCAGCACGGGTCCCTCAGCGTCGTATGGGCCCACGTGCAGGGTCTGCAAAGCCAACCCTTCGTCAAGGCTTTCCAGGCGAAGTGAATCCAGAGCGGGGGCACCGCCCTTGCCCGCCACGGTGTGACGTGCTGCGTCACTGTGTTCCGGAGTGATCCAGTCCGGAGCCATGATCATCATGGTCCAGTCCCATTTGGATTTATCCCTTGAGCTGGTGAAGCTCGCCATGTCCTCGGACCACCACAGGCCCTCGAGGGGCATGACTGCATAGTCGCGGCCCAGCTCCTTCTTGCTGAAGAACTTCAGCGTGTAGGCCATCGGATAAAGGGTGGAGAGCGCGTCCGCGTAGGACTGGGCAGTATTGGGATCACCGTGCCCATCCACCATGAGGAACTGCAGCGGAGGAACAGTCACCAGTTCCAGCTGCCCTGCACGGGCCTTGTAGCTGTGGATCTCCCGTTTGAAGTCGATCTTGGTCCCGCTGCCCATGCCTCTCCCCCGTTCTCGGTGCCGTTTATTGGTTATCCACAGATGTTATCCACACTGTGCGTAACTTACATCTGTGTAGTTAGCTTTGGTGAGGCCTGCATTCGGGGAAAAGAGGGTAGATATCCCCCGTTTGGCATGTTTCCATCCACATCTGTGGATAACTTTGTCCCCGGCGGGGGCGATTATGTGGACAAGCGGCCGCTTGGGACCCAAGGTGTGGAAAACCCTGTTAATCCACCTGTTAATAAGGGGGTATCAACAGGCTTATCAACACTGTTAATAACTTACAGCTGTGTAGTTCAGAGGTGGATGAGCCGCTCAAAGCCCGCCAATTCAGGGATTTCCTCGTATCAACCCACACCTTTTCCCCAACTGTGGATAACTTGTGGGCAGTCGCTTGTTGTTAAGTGGATAGTCGCCTTTAGGACAACTTCTGCCGGGGCCCCGTCCCTGAAGCCGGGCAGCCCTCCGCAGAGTGAAGGACGCAATGCTCCAGAGGTGAATTTTCCGTGAAGAAGCGAACACTATCCACAGGGCGATGCACAGTGGGTATAACCCTGTTCAAATCCGTTGGACGCTTATGGTTGCCGCAACGGCGGGGAAGAAGCCAGCAAATGCGTGGATGTCCACATAAGTTATCCCCGATTGTGGATAACTTTACGCACTTCTGTGGACAGCCGGTGTGGCCATCCCGGCGGTTAACCCCAGACGCCCGAGGACCCTCGCCGGTGGCTGTCCACTAAATGGGTGTCGATGATCCCGATGGCTTCCATGAGCGCGTACATGGTGGTGGGACCGACGAAGGCGAAACCCTTCTTGCGGAGGGCCTTGGAAAGGGCGATGGACTCCGGCGAAGTGGTGGCAATGTCTGCCAAGGTTCTGGGCGCCGGTGTGGATTCGGGTTTGAAGGACCATACGAAGTCCACCAGGCCACCGTCCTGACGCAAGGCAATGGTGGCTTTGGCATTGGTGATGGCGGCGCGGATCTTGAGCCTGTTGCGGACGATCCTGGCGTCCAACATGAGCCTTTCCACGTCTTCCTCGGTGAAAGCAGCGACACTCTCCGGGTGGAAGTCCATGAAGGCTTTTCGGAAGGCCTCGCGTTTCCGGAGAATGGTGGCCCAGGACAGGCCCGCCTGGAAGCCTTCGAGGCTGATGCGCTCGTACATCCCCTGTTCGTCCCGGACCGGCATGCCCCATTCATGGTCGTAGTACGACTGCATCAACGGGTCTGATGCGGCCCACACGGGCCGTGCAAGGCCGTCTTGGCCAATAATGGTGCCGTTCTCTCCCGGGGTCATGCGGTGCTCCTCTGTGGCATCCTCCGCAGCAGCCAGGGTGCGGCCTACCACGGGTGGGTGTTCTGTGGATTATTCTGCCTGCTGGCTACGACAATCCTGTGACGCGCATGGTGATGTTGATCCGACCTTCGGAGAGCCCGCAGTCCGCGGGTGCCGTTCCGGAGTGCACCTTGGGGATGCCATGGTAGGCGAACCGCGAAGCGCCGCCGAAGACGAAGAGGTCTCCGGAGCGCAAGTGGACGTCCGCGTACGGCTTGGTGCGGGTCTCTGTGTTTCCGAAGCGGAAGACGCAGGAATCGCCAATACTCAGCGAAACAACAGGCGCGTTCGAGTGCTCATCCTTGTCCTGGTGCATGCCCATGGCTGCAGCATTGTTGTAGAAGTTCACCAAGGCTGCATCCGGGGTGTAGTCCACGGCCAGGTCCGCCAATGATGCGTCCTTAGTCACTTCCGGGGCGTAGGCGGCCGCGACAGCCTTCCTGCCGAGGCGCACCATCCAGTCCGGGAAGTCCAGTACGGGACGGCCGTTCACATCCGTAGCCTCGCGCGTGTAGCGGTACGGCTGCCAGTGCCAGCCGAGGCATACGGTCCGCACGGACATTTGGTGGCCGCCGGGGAGGGTTGCTGCCCTGAGCGGTACCGGGCCACGGGTCCATTCGCCGAAGCGGTCCACGATCCATCGCTGTTGCTCCAGGCTGAGCCAACCCGGCACGTGGACGGCACCCGGGGCAATCAGGCGGGGACCGGCGTCGTGCGTGTCCGGCTGGACAAGCTCCACCGGAAACAGCGCGTCATCACTCATGCCGCCTCCAGGGTCAACAGCGTGCGTTTGGCATCGGCGCCGCCGAGGTACCCGCCGTACGAGCCATCAGAGCGGACCACCCTGTGGCAGGGGACGATCACCGGCAGGGGGTTGGTGGCACATGCGGTGCCGACTGCCCTGACGGCCTTGGGACTGCCCGCGGCCTGGGCCACCTGGGCATAACTCTCGGTGCTGCCGTAGGCGATCTGGGGAAGATGGTGGAGGACATCCAGCCTGAACCCGCGTGCCAGCCGAAAGTCGAGGGGAAGGTCAAAGCTGCGGCGTGCGCCGTCGAAGTACTCGTCCAGCTGCCTGGCGGCCTCGTCCAAGCGAGACGGAGCCTTGAGGATGGCGGGGCTGACGGTGTCTGCGAGGAGTTGCAGGACCGCCTGGTGGTCCTCCAGTTCAAAGGCCACACGGACCATTCCCTGCGCGGTGGTGGCAAGGAGGAGTTTGCCGACTGGTGAGTCGACCACCGTGTAGGCGATCTCCAGCGAATTGTCATCCAAGGCCTCACGGATCAGGCGGGCATGAAGACTGGCCAGTGCTGTTTCAAGCCCGGAATCCAAGGGCTTCAGGAGGGTGGCGACGTCGCCGTGGTCCGGGGAGGATTCGGGGGTCATCGGGAGGCTCCTTTCGGTGTTGCCGATACCAGGGTGGGGTGGGAATTCATGGATTGGTCAGCGAGGGCCGCCCGGAGTGCCCTGACGCCGTCCGCTGCCGCCCGACGTGCGGCCTCGGGGGTACCGCCGTGCAGCTCAGCGATGTCTCTGTAGGGAAGCCCGGCCAAGTAGTGGTAGGCCACGGCCTGGCGCTGCTTTGGTGGCAACTGGCCCACGGCCTCGAGGATATCCGCGTGCCCATCACCAGGGAGACCGATCCGGGACGGCTCCTCCGGGGGTGCGTCCACAGGGACCGCGCGCCGGCCCATGGCGCGCAGCAAGTCCAGGCATTTCCGGTGTGCAATGGTCACGAGCCAGGCTTCGACGTTGGCATCCGCCGGAAGTTCGCCATAAGCCTTAAGTGCTGAGAGGAAGGTCTCTGACCAAGCATCGTCGGCCTCGTGGATGCCAAGTACCGCGCGGCACACCCGAAGGACCGTGGCGCCGTGGTCCTGGACCACCGCCTCGAAGGGTCTCTTGGTGGGTGCGGCCGGAGTGGGTCCCATCAGAAGAGTTTGCTCTCTCTGATGGACGCGGGTTCCTCAAGTTCCAGCAGGAATCGCTTGTTGGTCAACCCTCCGGCGTAGCCCGTGAGTTGGCCCTTGTGACCAACAACGCGGTGGCAGGGAATGATAATGCTGATCGGGTTGCGGCCCACGGCAGATCCAACAGCCTGGGCCAGATGGGGATCGCCCAACTCGGCGGCCAACTCGCCGTACGTGACTGTTTCCCCAAACGGAATACTTTGCAGCCGCTCCCAGACCCGCTCCTGGAAGGGATTCCCGCTGGTCTTGAACGCTACGTCGAAGAAGGTCCGGGTGCCGTCCAGGTACTCACGGAGTTCCGACTCGGCCTGCGAAAACACGGCATCCTCCGCCTCCACCGGGTCTCCGAAGTACTCGGTTGGCGGCAAATGCCAGTGGCCCTCATAAAAGATGCCCGTCAAAAATTCCCCGCGGGCAGTCAGCGTCAACTGCCCCAACGGAGAATCCATGGTGGTGTGCCTGCTGTTCATACCCTGTAGACGTTCACTGGCACGGAAATGTGAGGTTGGAGTTTCTAGGAACGCCAGCGGGTAGTCATGAGGAAGCCGACGATCGCAATGCCGAAGCCAGCCACGATGTTCCATGAGGCCCAATCCCGGACCGGGAACTGCCCTTCAGTGATGTAGAAGGTGATGATCCAGATGAGGCCGATGATCATGAGGCCAAACATCACCGGCTTGTACCAAACCGGATTCGGCTTGTACTGCTGCGCGGCGGAAGTCTGCTGTTCCTGACGGGCAGGCCGCTTGCGGGGCTTGGACTCGGGCACGGATCCTCCTTGGCTGGTTCACATAAACCCGTCGCAGCCTGCCTTGATATCCTGCAGGAAGGAAAATTCCAGCGGTCAACGGCCAGCGGCGTTCCGGGTTGGTCTAGCTGTCAAGTCTAGCCGTAACCAAAGGGCCGGTTGCGCCGCCCGCGTCCCCAGACGAGGAGAGCCCGTGGCGCACCAGCAGACCTCAGCCGCTGCTGCTGTGCCGTCTGCCGAAAGCCGGGGGAACAAAGCCCCGCGCCGGAAGCTCCGCCCCATGGACATAGTCCGCAAAACCAGCCAGATTATCGGCGAACTGCTCATCACCGCCGGCGTGGTCCTGCTCCTCTTCGTTGCGTGGGAACTTTGGTGGACCAACGTAGAGGCCGATGCCAAGCAGACCGAGGCCGTCAAGAGCTTCGCGCAGGAGTTCACCGGCCCCGTTACGCCCGCTGCTCCGGCAGACTACGGCAAGCCCGTGGTGGGTACGGCACCGGGCAACGGCGGAACCATCGGCATCATGTACGTTCCCCGCTTCGGGGCAACGTACACGCGCCCCATCATTGAGGGCACCGGATCCGACGTCCTGGACACGTTGGGCCTGGGGCACTACGGAAGCACCAGCATGCCCGGAGCGGTTGGAAACTTTGCCGTGGCCGGGCACCGGCAAACCCACGGCGCCGTCCTGGACAGCATCCACACCCTGGTGCCCGGCGACAAGATCTACGTTCAGACCAAAGACGCCTACTACACCTACGTTTTCCGCAACAACCAGATCGTGCTCCCGAGCCGGACCGACGTGCTATTGCCCGTCCCTACCCAACAAGGGGCCACCCCCCGCGAAAGCATCCTGACCATGACCAGTTGCAACCCCCGTTTCGGATCACAGGAACGAATCATCGCCTACTCAGTACTGGATAGTTGGCAACCGTCGTCAGCCGGACCGCCGTCGGACATTGCCGCCCTGGTAGCCCAAGCCCAAGGAAAGGGGTAGCGGATGTACGCCTGGATTTTCCGTAACCTTCCCGGACCCTTGTGGGTGCGGATCCTGACCTCAGTGGTCCTCGCAGGGGCGGCCCTGGTACTTATGGTCGAGTTCCTTTTCCCCTGGTTTTCCCAATTCACCACCCTGACCGACTCAACGATTGGTGCAGCACAGCAGCCATGAGCACAACAAAAATCCTGGTCGTAGACAACTACGACAGCTTCGTTTACACCCTTGTTGGATACCTGCAGGAACTCGGTGCCGAAACCACCGTGGTCCGCAACGACGACGTGACGCTCGCTGAAGCAAGGGAACTCGCGGCGGCCCGCGACGGCGTCCTTGTCTCGCCCGGTCCCGGCACGCCTGCCGAAGCGGGTGTCTGCATTGAGCTCATCAAGTGGTGCGGCGAAAACAGCAAACCAATGTTCGGCGTCTGTCTGGGCCACCAGGCCCTCGCCGAGGCTTACGGTGGCGTGGTGACGCACGCACCTGAACTGATGCACGGCAAGACATCGCCTGTGCAACACCAAGGCAAGAGTGTCTTCGCGGGCCTCCCCTCCCCGGTGACCGCTACGCGCTACCACTCGCTGGCGGCCGTCCGCGACTCCATCCCGGACGTCCTGGAGATCACGGCAGAGACCACGAACGGTGTGGTGATGGGACTCCAGCACAAGACAGCACCGCTCTGTGGCGTGCAGTTCCACCCGGAATCCGTACTCACCGAAGGCGGGTACCAGATGCTTGGCAACTGGCTGGAGTCACTGGGCATGCAGGGTGCCGCCGAACGTGCCGCCAAGCTGAGCCCGCTGATCCAGCACTAAGCCGGTTGGTCGGCCGCCGCCGCCGTCCTCTGCGTGCTGCTCCTTCGTCGCTTTGACGCACGCTGCCGGACACCGGCGACTACGATTGCGACCGTCGGGGCGCTCGTCAGTCCTTCTTGGTGGCTGACGGCGAGGGCTTCGGCTTGTCCGTGGGCGTTGGTGTGGGAGTGGGACTCGGGGCCGGCGCCTTCGCCACTGTCACAGTGATGGTCTTGCCCTGATCGACTTCGACGTTGAAAGCGTCGCTCTGGGCGGTCACCTTGCCGGGTTCCACTTGGCTGTTTTCCTGCTCGACGACGGTCATCACCAAACCGTTTTCCTTCAGCAGCGCTTCGGCTTCTGCTTGCGCAAGGCCGATGAGTTGCGGCATCAGGACCTTGCCCGAGGAGACCTGTAGTTCCACGTTGGACCCGGCAGCTATGGGTGCTCCGGGCGCAGGGCCCGTGGTGATCACCAGGCCTGCAGCGACTGTGGGGCTGTTGGTCCGGACGGTCGAGATGGTGCCGGTGATTCCCAAGCTTCGGAGGTAGTCCCTGGCGTCCGCTTCCGTGCGCCCAGCGATGTCCTTCGGAATGGTCACGGAACTGGGGCCGCTGGAGATGTTCAGAATCACCTCGGCGTTTTGTTCGAGCTGGGAACCGGCAGTCGGTGAGGTGCCGATGGCCATGTCCTTGGCCACCGAATCGCTGGCAACACGCGTGGTTTTGGGCACCAATTTGGCGCCGTAAAGCTCCTGGATCGCCTGCGACTCGGACATGTTCGCCACGGTGGGAACAGCCACCTTGGCGGGCGCGGGCGGGGGTGTGTTGACCACGCTGTAGATCCAGAATCCGGCGCCGGCAAGGACCAGGATGGTGAAGATGGCGAGCGTGGCTGCCCACGCACGACGGCGGGAGTTCTGCCGTGGGGTCCGCTCCCGTTCCGGTGGGAGGCCCAGCGGAAGCGGTTCCTCCTGGGCTCGGGTGGCGTAGGCCTGCGGCTCGTTGTAACCGGCCCGCTCGGGGTCCTCGTTGATTTGGTCCACGTCGAGGAACCCGACGGCGGTGGCGCTCAGCAATTGGGTTGCGGGGCCCTCGTCATCCACGAGGTCGTTGGGATCCGTAGGAGCCTCGCTGGCGGCGACGGCAGGTACCGGGATGCCGTTGCTCGCTGCCCTGAGGGCGCGGCGGAAGGCCGCGGCATCCTGGAAGCGGTCGCTGCGGTTTTTCTGCAAGGCCTTGGTCAGGACAGAATCGAGGGCTTCGGAAACCTCGGGGTTGTGGGCGCTGGCAAGATCCGGAACTTCCCGCACGTGCTGGTAGGCCACGGACACCGGGCTGTCGCCCACGAATGGCGGGCGGCCCGTCAGGAGTTCGAAGAGCAGGCAGCCTGCCGAGTAGAGGTCGCTGCGGGCATCGACGGTCTCGCCCCTGGCTTGCTCCGGCGACAGGTACTGCGCTGTTCCTACCACTGCCTGCGTTTGGGTCATGGTGGCGGACGAATCCGCCATGGCGCGTGCGATGCCGAAGTCCATGACCTTCACGTCGCCACTGTCACCGCACACCATCACGTTGGCGGGCTTGATGTCCCTGTGGACAATGCCCGCGCGGTGGCTGTACTCAAGGGCGGACAGCACACCGAGGGTATAGCCAATGGAGTCCTCGACCGTCAGCTCTTTAGCCTTGATCATGTCCCGCAAGGTACGGCCTGAGACGAACTCCATGACGATGTACGGGACGCGTACGTCCTCTCCGGGGCCGCCGGGAACCGAGTACTCCCCGGTGTCGAAGATGGCCACGATGGAGGCGTGGTTGAGCGCAGCTACGGCTTGTGCCTCGCGCTTGAAGCGGGCCTGGAACTGGGGATCGCGGGCGAGATCCGCCCGGAGGACTTTGACCGCGATGGTCCGTCCAAGGAGCGTATCCGTGCCGCGGTAGACATCTGCCATGCCGCCACGGCCGATCAGCTCACCGAGTTCGTAGCGACCGTTGAGGATGCGCTGTTCAGACACAGGCGTGCTTTCCTCTCGGTGTGCCGGACCGGGCCGTGACGTTGACATGGTGAACTACTTGGTTGCCTGGGCGCTGGGGCTTGCGCTGGACGACGACGGGCTGGTGGGAACCACGGACTTGGACAGGTAGTAGGTAACCAGCGAGCCTGCTTCCACGTTGGTGCCCGCGGCCGGCGAAGACCGGACGAACGTCCCGGGCTGCTGCGTTGGGGAACCGTTGACGGGATCGCCAGCCACCCAACGAAGGCCTGCGCCCTCGATGAGCCCGCGAACCTGGTCTTCGGGCAAGCCCACGCCGATGCTCGGGACAGCCACCATCTCAGGACCCTTGGAATACTGGACGGTGATGGTGGTGCCTGGGTCAACGGGACCGGTTGGGTTGAGGCTGATGACCTCGCCCGGCGCGGCGGTGTTGCTGAAGACCTCCTGGCCGTTGACGCCCAAGCCCATTGCCCGCAATTCAGAGCTGACCTTCGGGAATTGCTGTCCCTGGAACTGCTCCGGGATCACATTGATCTTCTCCGGCGTGGACTGCGAAGGAGTGGGCGTCTGCGACGTCTGGGAGGGCGTGGGTGAAGCCGAGCTGCTGGTGGGGCTCGAGGACACGCTGGGACTGGACGAGGAACTGCTGGGGCTGGGGCTCGGCGAGAAGAAACCCGACTGTGAAATCAGGAACCCAACCAGGGCAAAAAGGACCAGCAGGATCAGCGCCACGAGGGGCCAGGTCCACGGGCTGCGCTTCTTGCGCTCCGGTTCCTGGTCGTCGTAGTTGCCGTCATCGTCGCTGTAAACGGTCTCGTCGTCGTTGAGCTGGCGTTCTGCTTCCAAGGCGTTGGCACGGGTCAGCGCGTTGTCCGACGAAGCGGCAGCGGCGCCCACAGCAGCCCCGGCAGCGGCGGCGCCAACCACCGGAAGTGCGGAGGTCGCCGTCGTCGACTGCTCTTTGCCGAACGGCGAGGCAACCACGCCCGTGGGGGCCGTGGCCGTGTTGACCGGAGCGGTGATGGGGCCGGTGGCACCTTCAAAAAGGAGCATGCCGGGAACGGCGGCGTGGGCCGTGGCGATGTCCCCGTTGCGGATGGCCTCAGCGGCTTCCGCCAGCTTGATGGCGTTGGCGGGACGGTTCTTGGGGTCCTTGGCCAGCATGGACATGAGCAGCGCCCGCACCGGGGTGGGGAGCGTCTCCGGCAGGGGCGGCGGAGCGTCATTCACCTGGGCCAGGGCAATGGCAATCTGCGACTCGCCGGAGAACGGCCGGTGGCCCGTGAGGCACTCATAGCCGATGACACCCAGCGAGTAGATGTCCGAGGACCCCGTAGCGGTCTGGCCGGTGGCCTGTTCCGGTGCGAGGTACTGGGCTGTGCCCATGACCTGTCCGGTCTGGGTCAGCGGTACCTGGTCCGCAAGGCGGGCGATGCCGAAGTCCGTTACCTTGACGCGGTTGTCCGGCGTGATCAACAGGTTGCCGGGCTTGATGTCGCGGTGCACCAGTCCCTGTGCGTGCGCCACGGCCAGGGCACGTGCCGTCTGGGAAATGATGGAGAGCGTCATGTCCGGAGACAGCACCTGCTCGCGCTCAAGGATGGCGCTGAGCGGGTGGCCCGGAACAAGCTCCATGACCAGGTACGCGGAGCCGGCTTCCTCGCCGTAGTCGAAAACGTTGGCGATACCCACGTGGTTGAGCAGTGCTGTGTGGCGGGCCTCGGCACGGAAGCGCTGCAGGAATCCGGGGTCGCCGGTGTATTCCTCCTTGAGCACCTTGATGGCCACGATCCGGCCCAGGATCTGGTCCTTGGCCTTCCAGACCTCGCCCATGCCACCAATCGCAATGCGACTGGTCAACTGGAACCTGCCGCCGAGTGTGATTCCCGAAGTAGGTCTCACTTATTCAACACCGCCTCAAAAATCTTCTTTGCGTTCGGACTGGTTAGCTTGGCACCGCTGAGCACATCCACACCTTCCATGACGATGGTGACGGCCACTTGCGGGTCGTTTGCCGGGGCGAACCCGGTAAACCATGAGTTGTTCAGGCCTGAATCGCCCAGTTCCGCGGTGCCGGTCTTGCCGGCCACCTTGACGCCGGAAACAGCGGCGCCGTTGGCGATGCCGTTGTCCACGGCGCTGGTCATCCACTCGGTGATCTGGCCGGCGATGGGAGCCGTGGTGCTGGTGCGGAGGGCCTCGGGCTTGGTCTCGCTGATAACGCGGAGATCCGGGGACCTGACGGTCTTGACGAGGTTTGGCTTCATTTGCACGCCGCCGTTGGCAATGGCCGCGGTCATGAGGTTGATCTGCAACGGGGTCGCCTTGACGTCGCGCTGGCCCACCGAGGACTGTGCCAACTGTGCCTGGTCAAGGTCCTTCGGGAAGACGCTCGGCGCCATCTGGAGTTTCAACTGGTCGCCGAAGTAGTCACCAAAACCGAATTTCTCGGCCTGCTGGCGGATGGCGTCCTGGCCAAGGTCCAGCGCGATGCTGGCGAACGGCGTGTTGCAGCTTTGCTCCAGGGCGAAGGAGAACGACGCCGTCTCCCGGACATTGCAGTTACCGCCGGCATAGTTGGGGAGGCTTGCGCTGGATCCCGGGAGCGGCAGGCTGGCGGGGTTCGGAAGCTCGCTGTCCTTGTTGTACTTCCCCGAGTTCAACGCCGCAGCGGTATCGATCAGCTTGAAGACAGAGCCCGGAGAGAGCAGGTTGCCCGTGGGGCCGCTCACGTTCTGGTTCAGGTTGATGCCCGGAATCTGGTTCAGCTCGTTGTAGTTGGCCTGCGCCGCCTTGGTGTCATGGGTGGCGATCAGGTTGGGGTCGTAGGACGGTTTGGAGACCATGGCCAGGATGGCTCCGGTCTTCGGGTTGGTCACCACAATGGAGCCGCGCTGGCCGTCCGGGATCAGGTCATAGGCAAGCTTCTGGACGGCGGGGTCCAAGGTCAGCTCCACGGAGGCACCCTTGGGCTCGTTCCCGAGGAACATCTGGCTGACGCGGTCCAGGAACAACTGGTCCGAGTTGCCCGCGAGGGTATCTCCCATGGACTGCTCAAGGCCCGTGGAACCAAAGCCCTTGGAGAAGTAACCCGTGATGCCGGCGTACAGCTCGGGTTGGGTGTACTTTCGCTGGAACGCGCAGGACTCGGTCCCTGTGACAGATTCGGCGATCGGCGTGCCGGCCACGATGATGGCCCCGCGGTCATTGCAGAAGGACGCGAGGATCGCTCGCTGGTTCCAAGGATTCTTGTTGAGATCGTCGGCGCCGATCACCTGCACGTAGCTGATGGCGCCAAGGATCAAGGCAAACATGGCGACGGCAGCCATCCACGAACTCCTAATAGCCTGGTTCATTGCTGCTTCACCGCCTCTGTTGGTGTGCTGGGGTTCTGTCCGGTGGCCGGCTTACGGGCAGCCGGGGTGCTGCTGGTTGCCGGTGGCCTGTTGACCATGGGTGTAGTGTCCACTGGACCCCGTGCCGTGTTGGAAATCATGAGAAGTAATCCAACAATGATCCAGTTGGCCAGGAGCGACGAGCCACCTGCGGCGAGGAACGGCGTGGTGAGGCCGGTCAGCGGGATCAAACGGGTCACGCCGCCGATCACCACGAAGCACTGCAGGGCGATGGCGAAAGACAGGCCACACGCAAGGAGCTTGCCGAACGCATCCCGGGTGCCCAGTGCGGCACGGAAGCCGCGGGTGAACAGCAGCAGGTAGAGCATCACCACGGCGAACAGGCCAATCAGGCCGAGTTCCTCGCCGATGAGTGCCACGATCATGTCGCTGTTGGCAAAGGGAACAAGGTCCGGCCTGCCCTGGCCCAGTCCCGTTCCCACGAGCCCGCCGTCGGCCATGCCGAACAGGCCTTGGACAATCTGTCCACTGCCGCCGGGTGACCGTCCGAAGACTTCCGGGGTGAAGGCGTTGATCCAGCTGTCGATACGGAACGCGACGTGCGAGAAGATCCTGGACGCTATGAAGCCGCCGCCAAGAATCAGCGCGAGGCCGATCACCACCCAGGAGATACGGCTGGTGGCCACGTAGATCATGACGATGAACAGGCCGAAAAAGAGGATGGACGAGCCGAGGTCACGCTGGAAGACCAAGACGCCGATGCTCACCAGCCAGGCGGTAATCATGGGGCCGAGGTCTTTGAACCGCGGGAACTGCATGGGGCCGATCTTGCGTCCGGCCAGCAGGATCAGGTCCCGGTTGGAGGATAGATACCCGGCGAAGAATATTGCGAGGGTGATCTTGGCAATTTCGCCAGGCTGGAACGTCATAGGGCCGACGCGGATCCACACCCGTGCGCCGAGGATCTCACCGGCGGAAATGCCCGGAACCAAGGGCAAGATCAGCAGGAAAGCACTGACAGCCAGGGAAATATAGGTGAACCGACGAAGGATCCGGTGGTCCTTGAGGAACCAGATGACGGCGATGGCCACGGCCATGGCAATGAGCGTCCAACGGAGCTGGTTGTTCCCTGTGTCTTCGCCCGGAGCATCCATGCGGTGGATCAGCGCCAGGCCCAGTCCGTTGAGTGCAACCACAATCGGAAGTATTACCGGGTCGGCATATTTAGCGCGGAGTCGGAGGACCACGTGGAAGGCGAACGCAGCCAAGGCGAGCAGGCTGGATTGGAACCAGAAATCGCTGTCCAGCCCGGACTCGGAATTGATGCTCACCAAAGCACTCGCACCGATGCCCACGGCCAGGGCCAGGACGATGAGCACCAGCTCGACGTTCCGGCGGGGCTTGGGAGTTGTTTCAGTCTGGATCATTTTGCCGCCTCACATGGAGTCGGGACGGGCGAGGGCGTTGGTGTGGCAATCGCTGCCGTGCTTGGAACAGGAACGCTGGTGCTTGGGGAGGGGGTGGGAGTTGCGGTGGGGGAAGAGCTGGGGCAGCTTGCCGAAGCGCTGCCGTAGTTCTTCAAGTTCTCCACAATCCGCTGGGCGTCGTCCAGGTCTCCGGCGGGAACGGTCTGCCGGACGCTCTGGCGGCCGTACTCGGGCAGCGAGTCGACGCGAAGGTCCGTCACCGACTCCAATCGCGAAAGCTGGATGGGACCGAGCCGCTGCGAGATGCCGTTGTAGATGGCAACGCGCTGGTCGAACTCGCCCACGTAGTAACGGGTCTGGGTCCAGGCATAGCCGAGCCACAGGCCCACCACCACGCCAAGGACCACGACGGCGGCCACGGCGGGCATGAGCCAACGGATGCGGCGCCGCGGGGGTTCTTCGAGTTCGAGGCGGTCCTGTTCGGCCTTGTGCGTCAGGACCGTCGCTGCCCGGCGGGCCACCGTGCGGCCTGCCACCGTGGGAATCGAGCCGGTCTCGGCAGCCGTCGCCGCCGCGCCAACCAGTTCGTGGGGCCGGCTGGCCAGTTCCTCGCGCAGGACCTCGGCGGACAGGTGCTCGCCCAGGTTGGGATCCGTCGTGGCGGGCGGTTCCTTGTCCTCGGCGGAGTGGTCCTTGGCCGCTTCCTTGCCGGGGGCATCGGGATCTGCGGCGTCAGGATCCCTGGTGCCGGGTCCGTGGGCGCTGAACGAGGAACCCGCTGCGGGCTCCTTGCTGCCTGTTGCGGTTTTCGCCGCCGCATCCTTCGAAGCTGGCGTTTCTTCCGCTGACTTGCTGGCGGTGACCGTGTCCGCCTGTTCGGCTTGGGCGGGTACCGCGGGAGGTACGACGTCGACGGCGGCCGTGCTGACGTCGTCGTCCGTTTCTTCCACGATCTCAAGCATCACGACGGTGACGTTGTCCGGGGCGCCGGCTTCAAGGGTCAGGTCCACCAGGGTTTCCACGCACTCGCGGAGGTCCTTGATCTCGCGGACTTTGCGCTCCACTACATGTCCGGCCACATAGTTCAGGCCATCGGAACACAGCAGCCAGCGTTCGCCGGGCTCGACATCCAGAATGTCCAGGTCCAGCTCGGGACTCGCGTCAACGTCGCCCAGGACGCGCATCAGGACGTTCTTGTGGGGATGTGTTTCGGCTTCCTCCGGGCGCAGGCGGCCCTCATCGATGAGGCGCTGCACGAAGGTGTGGTCGATGCTGACTTGCTCGAACTTCTTGTTGCGCAGGCGGTAGGCGCGGGAATCGCCGATGTGGGCAAAGTGCAGCTTGCGGCCCTCAAGGAGCAGCGCCGTAACGGTGGTGCCCATGCCGGAAAGCTTGGGGTTTTGGTGGACGAGCTCCGACAGCAAGGAATTCGCGGTCTGGATCTCGTCAGCAAGGACAGTGTCTGCGCCGTCCGGGTAATCGTCGTGGTCCAGGTGGATCATGTCCAGGACCGTCGATGCCGAGGCCACGTCGCCACCGGCGTGGCCGCCCATGCCATCGGCGACGACGGCAAGATGGCGGCCCACGTAAGCGGAGTCGTCATTCTTGGAGCGGATCCGGCCGACGTCGGAACGCGCCGCGTAGCGCATGATGAGGGGGCGCTCCGCCGGCGTTTCCTTGCCTTCGGTGGTCTGGGGGGCGGCCACGGACTACGGCCTCAATTCAATGACCGTCTTGCCGATTCTCACGGGGACGCCAAGCTCCACCGGCAAAGCGCGGGTGAGCTGCTGATCGGCCAGATAGGTGCCGTTGGTGGAGCCAAGGTCCTCGATGAACCAACGGCTGCCTTGCGGGAACAGGCGGGCATGGCGGCCTGAAGCGTAGTCGTCTTCCAGGACAAGCGTGGCTTCCTGTGCGCGGCCCAACAGAATGGGACTGGCTGCGAGGGGGAGCGTGGTGCCCTTCAACGGTCCTTCGGTGACCACGAGGTTCCGGGCATGCTGGATGGCGGGCGGCGGCGAGGCGGCCAACTCCGGATGCTTGCGGACCTCACGCGCCGTGGGCGTGCCAGTCACGGCTTTGCGTCCGATCTGGAAGTCGCGGCGCATGGTGGACACGATGCTGAAGATCAAGACCCACAGCAGCAAGAGGAAACCGAAGCGAAGAGCGGTGATTGTCAGTTCGCTGATGTCGTTCACGCGTTGCCACCCGGGTTTTGGGGGAGAAGGCGGAAAATAATCTTGGTACGTCCCATCGTGATGGTTGAGCCGTCTGTGAGTTCCACGCTGCCGTCTACCTTGTGGCCATTGACGTAGCTGCCGTTGGTGGAGCCAAGGTCTACGGCCCAGGTGGTGCCGTTCTGCGTACGGACCTCAAGGTGCTTCCGCGAAACACCGGTGTCATCCACCAGGATGTCTGCTTCCGAGGAGCGGCCCAGCACAACCGACTGGGCATTGAGGGAGTACCGCTGGCCGCCGATATCCAGGACAGGTTGGAGCCTGGTGGGTTGCCGGGCCGGTGCCGCTGGAAGGTTTGGCCGCGGAGCCTGCGGGGCGGGAGCGCCGCCGTCGGACTTTTCGGTCCGGGAGGCGATTTCGAAGTGACCGGCCCGCTCTTCCTCATTCCGGCGGAAGGAGATCCGCACGGGACCCTGCAGCGTGTAGCCCTGGCTGCGCACATGCTGGATAACAACATCGCAGAGCTCCTCGGCGAGGGGCGTGCCCCATTCCTGTGCCCTGGTGAAATCGTCATTGCTGAGGAGGACATCGAAAACGTTGGGGGCGAGGGTGCGTCCCGCCGCAATGGTGATGGACTGGTTGTCCAGTTCGCGCCGCAGTTTGCTGGCTATTTCCACCGGCTCAACACGTGCCCGCGACCCCGTGGAGAAGACGTTGCGGACGGCTTTTTCAATGCCGCGTTCCACTTTGTCCAGCAGACCCATGGTCCTTCTCCTTTCTTCGTCGCGGCACACGCGGTGCCTGGCTCGATAGTCGGTCCATGGTCCCGTCCGTGCACACACTGAAGTGAGCGCCAAACGGCCCTTTCACTTCCCGATACTACTGGGAGTGACTGGGAATGGCCTTAATCCACAACGCCTTGCGACCCGGAAAAGTTCGCCACATGCCCGTCGTGGCGGGCCGGGGCAGCGACTAAATTTCCTCGCTGTTCAGCTGTTGTTGGCTGCCTTTGCGGCCTTGTTCGTGTGTTCCGAAATGTCGTTCCAGGACCCTTGCGGCGGCCGATTGGTGTTTTGCCCAAAGTGTCCGTTATGCTTGATCTCGCTGCTTTTGAAGGAAGCGAAGCCGGTTACCGGTCAGGGTCCTGAAAAAGAAGTTGCGCGCGAGTGGCGGAACGGCAGACGCGCTGGCTTCAGGTGCCAGTATCCGAAAGGGTGTGGGGGTTCAAATCCCCCCTCGCGCACGCAATCTGAAAGAGCCCCGGTCTTAGGACCGGGGCTCTTTTGTTTGTGCCCGCCAAGTAAGTCGCAGTTCAGGCCGTTCCCAGGGCTGGCAACGACCTGAACTGCGATCCAGATGGGTCAGGACTGGCGCTTCAGGGCACGTCCAAGGCGGGCTGCGGCCTCTTCGAGTTTCTCCGCGGACACGTCGCCGTAGGCCAGGCGGAGGTGGCGGTCGGCTTCGGTGCCAGGTCCGGACGGGAAGAATGAACCCCGCTGGTACTCAACACCTTCCGCGCTGGCATCAGCGGCGAGCTGGTCCGGGTCCACTGACCCTTCGGCCAGTCGCGGCCACAAGAAGAGCCCGCCCTCGGGCAGGACGGACTCGAACGCCCCGGGAGCTTCCCGGTCCAACGCCGCCACAAGGGTCTCGGCACGGCTCCGGTACAGAGCGCGCGCCTTCTCAAGCGTGGAGTCGAATATTCCGGGGTCGGACGTCACGAGTTCGCCGATGACCGCCTGGACCAACGTGGAGCTGTGGGAGTCCTGCCGGCTCCTGAGCGCCACAAGATCACGCGCCAAGTGCTCAGGGGTGACAGTCCAGCCGAGACGGAGGCCGGGACCCAAGGTCTTGGTGAACGTGTTGATGTGGAGTACGTGGTCCGAGTTGTTGAACTCTTCCACGCTTTCCTGCTCTCCGGAGAAACGCAGCTCTCGATAAGGGTTGTCCGCCAGGATCACGAATCCGTAGTGCTCGGCCAGCCTCACCAACTCGCGTCGGGCCTCACCCGGGAGCGTTCCCTGCGAGGGGTTATGGAAGTCCGGCACTGTATAGAGGGCGGATGGCCGGGCACCGCCCCGGAGAAGATCGCTGAGATGGTCGACGTCCAATCCGTTCGGGCCCACGAACACAGGCAGGGTCCTGGCATCGGACAGCTGCAGCCCCCGAAGGAACAACGGGAAGATGGGATTGTCCACAGCAACAAGGTCGCCACGTTCCACGACGGATTGGATGGCCAGGGACAAGCCGTGGAAGCCGCCGTTAGTGATGAGGATGCGGTCAACGGAGACGCCCTCGCGTTCGGCGATCCACTCGCGCAGCGGAGAAATGCCTTCGGTCCGCGAGTACTGAAGCGCGGGGACTCCCGGTTTGGCCAGTACTCGGGCCGTGGCCGCGGCCAGTTCCGTTGTGGGCAACACACTGGGATCCGGGATGCCGCCCAGGAGTTCGATGGCGTCTGCACGCTTGTCGCGCAGTGTTGCGTCGCCGAATCCCTGGGGCGCGGTGAACGCCTCGATCAGGGCGGGCCGGCGGTTGGTGGTCAGGTTCACGGTCATGTTGATGCCTCCGCTAGTTGTTTGGCTTCTGTCTTGTCCCGGACAGGCGTGGCCAGCGGGATCGCTTGGAGCAGTGCCTGGGTATAGGGATGTTGGGGACGCAGGAAGATGTCCTCCACGGGGCCGTCTTCCACTACCTGCCCACGCCTGAGCACGGAAACGGTGTCCGCAACCTGCCGGACCAGCGCGAGGTCATGCGAGACGAACAGGTACGTCAGGCCAAGTTCGCGCTGCAGCTTGGAGAGCAATTCCAGGATTCCCGCCTGGACGCTCACGTCGAGCGCGGACGTGGGTTCGTCCAAGACCACGACGTCGGGACGCACCACCAGCGCGCGGGCGATAGCCACGCGTTGCCGCTGGCCACCGGACAGGTTTGCCGGCCTGCGTGGCGCCACGGAGGCGGGAAGGCCAACGGACTCCAATGCATCGAGGACCCGTTGGGCCCGTTCCGCTTTGGTGCCCACCCCGAACTGGTCCAGGGGTTCCTGGACGATCTTGCTGACCTTCCACGTGGGATCCAGGGAGGTGAACGGGTTCTGGTACACGAGTTGGAGATGGCGGCGGATCTCGCGGACTTCGTTCCGGGACCTGCCCGACGTCGGCTGGCCGGCGACGGCGATCTCCCCGCCGTCCGGTTGTTCCAGCCCGAGCAGCAACCGGACGGCGGTGGTTTTGCCCGATCCGGATTCGCCGACAAGTGCGTGCGTCCGTCCCCGTTCCACGGAGAACGAGACGCCATCCACGGCCACGACGTCCTTCCCGCCGGCATGGAACCGCTTGGTTACCCCGCGCACATCAATCTGTGCGGGCACGTTTGGTGACCTTGAAGCGTCAGTCCGGGAGCCGTCGTCGTGCGTTAACCGCTGGTTCCGGTACCTGTCCGGGTGCATGGCGGGTACATCTGCCTGGAGGTTGCGCGCGTACTCCGTTGCGGGCGCGGCGAAAATTTCGCGCGACGGACCACTTTCCTGGACCGCGCCATCCTTCAGCACCACCAGAGAATCGGTGCGTTCCGCCGCAATGGCAAGATCGTGGGTAATGAGGAGCAGACTGATGTCCAGTTCGCGGCGGAGCTCGGTCAGCATGTCCAGGATGAGCTTCTGCACCGTGACGTCCAAGGCGGAGGTGGGCTCATCCGCGACGATCAGTGACGGCCGCGGAAGTACCGTCAGCGCAATGAGGACGCGCTGCAGCATACCGCCGGACAATTGGTGCGGGTAGGAGTTGTACACGCGGCCGGGATCGGGCAATCCCACCTGTTCGAGGACCTCCAGGATCTTCGTGCGCCGGACCTCGGGGTCCGTTTCGCCCAGCAGCGCGGCGGCCTCGTGGGCTTGGGCGCCGATGGACCGTACGGGGTTGAGGGCCGACGCAGGATCCTGCGGGATGAAACCGAGCTCACGGCCGCGGAAGGGCCGGAACTGCTTCTCCGGAAGGGACAGGAGGTCCTGGCCGTTCAACTCCACTTTCCCGGTGGCGGTGGAGTCGTGCGGGAGCAGCCGGAGGACGGCCTTGGCGATGGTCGACTTTCCGGAGCCCGATTCGCCAATCAGCGCGAGGCTCTCACCTTTTGCGAGCGAAAACCCCACGTCATGGACGACGGCGGCACGGCCGTACGCGATCGACAAACCTTGCACTGTTAAGAGGGAACTCATGTCACTTCGCCTTTCGCAGCCAGCGGCTGATGCGGTTCACGGACAAGACGGTGATGACGATGACCAGCGCCGGCGCGTACACGAGCCATGGAGCCGTGACGTAGGTCTTGCCGGAGGCCACCAGCAGGCCCCAGTCCGAAGCCGGAGGAGGATCGCCATAGCCAAGGAACGCCAACGATGCGATGACCAGGATGGATGTACCGAACTGCAGGACGGCCAGGACCAGCACGGAGCGGTACGCGTTGGGGAGGATGTGCCCCAGCAAAGCGTGAAGCCGGTTGCCGCCTTCCAGATAGGACGCTTCGACGTACGTTGCGCCGCGGACGCGCAGCACTTCTGCACGCATCAGCCGGGCGAAAACTGCGACGGCGGACACTCCCGTTGCGATGGCGGCGTTGATGGTCTGGAACCCAAGGGAACTCACGATGACCACAGCCAGGAGGAAGCCCGGGATGGCCAGGAGTACGTCCACGAAACGGCCGAGGATCGAGTCGACCCAGCCGCCACGGAAACCTGCCGCGAGGCCAATGATGCTGCCAACTACCAAGCCGATCAGGACGGCCACCAAGGCACTCGTGACAGAGGAGGCCGTGCCATGGACGACGCGCGCGTACTGGTCGCGGCCAAGGTAGTCGGTGCCGAACCAGTGTGCTGCGCTGGGTGCGGCCAACTTGCTTGCGGTATCGCCCGTAACGGGGCTGTAGTGCGTGAAGAGACCGGGCACCAGGGACCACAGGATGACGAGCAAAACCACTGCGAAGGACAGGAGGACCGTGACGGGCGGCAGCCCATCCGTCAGTTTCCGCTGCGCAGGTTCTGTTTGGTTGAGCTGGGGGTTGCTGAGCAGGGCGGTCATGCGCTTACCTTCTCCCGGAGTTTGACGCGCGGATCCAGCAGCGGCGAGGCCAGGTCCGCCAGCAGGTTGACCACCACGAACACCACGGCTGAAAGGGATACCACTGCTTGCAGCACCGGTTGGTCTTCGCCCGTCACCGCCTTCTGAACCACGGTGCCGATGCCGTCGCGACCAAAGATGGTTTCGGTGATGACCGAGCCGCCCAGGAGTTCACCGACGATCAAGGCCACCATCGCCACCGAGGGCAGCGCCGATGGCTTCACCAAGTGCTTCGCGAAAAGCCTGGCTTCCGTCAGGCCACGGGAGCGTGCCACTACTGCGTACTCCTGCCGGGACTCGTGGTCCAGGCTGGCAATCAGGACCTCGGCCAACGGCGCCGAGACGGGGATCGCCAAGGTGATGGCCGCGAACAGTGTGGCCACTGGGCTATTGGGATCAGTGGTGGTGAAGGAGTGCAGGCGGAAGGCGAAGAGCTCGATCAGGATGAGGCCGATCACGAAGTTCGGCACGGAAAGGAAGAGCGACGGGATGGAACGGACAACCGCTCCCCACTTTCCCGGAAGGTACTGGGCGCCGTAGGCGATGGCCACGGCGAAAACGATTGCGATGACCAGGGCGCTCGACGCCAGAGTCAGGGTTGATGGCAGTGCATCCCCGACGATCTGGGTCACCGGGAGGTTGGACTGCAAGGAAAAGCCGAGTTCGCCCGTCAGGAACCGGCCAAGTGACAGGAGCAATTGCACGATCACCGGCTGATCGAGCCCGTAGTAGGACACGATCCGCTGGATGTCCTCCTCGCTGAGTCCATGCTGCGGATCGCGCAGCGAATTGGTGATGGCGTCGCCGGGAAGCACGCTGATCACCAGGAACGTCAGGACGTAGGCGAGGAGGACCACGATGACCGCCTGGCCCACACGCGTGAGGGCAAAGCGCCGGTAGTCGCTGGTCACTGTGAAATCCAGGCGGTGTAGAAGTTCGCGTACGCCAGGCCGTTGTACTGGACGTCCTTGATCTTCGGGTTGATCAGGTATAGACGCTGGACGAGCTGGTTAAGGGGTACAAAGTAGCCCTGCTCCAGCACGTACTTTTGCAGTTCGTCCGCCACCTTCTCCCGGGAGGCGCGGTCCGAGGCGGTGGCGATCGCCGTCGAAAGGTCGTTCAGTTTCTGGTCGCTGGTACCAACGCTGAACCAGTCCTCACCCTTGTTCTGGCTGGTCAGGACACCGGCTACCGTGCCGACGTCGACGAAGCTTCGCGAGGTCTGGAACAGCGGCGGCTTGCTGGCCTGGATTGCGGCGTAGCCGGCGACGTCCACCACCTTGAGGTTGACCTTGATGCCTACCTTCTTAAGCTGCTGGGCAATGAGCTCGTCCTCGGCCTTGGTGGAAGGGACATACGGATTGGGCGTGAGCGTGAACTCGAGGGTCTTTCCGTCCTTGGTGCGGTAACCGTCGGAGCCCTTGGCCCAGCCGGCGTCGTCCAGGACCTTGTTGGCCTTCTCCGGATCGAACTTGAAGGAGTCGCTGAACTCGCCTGCCTCGGGGACATTGCCCTGGATGAACGTGGTGGCCGCGTTCCAGTCGTCCGTGTAGACCGTCTTGCGGATCTCTTCGCGGTCGATTCCGTGCTGGATGGCCTGCCGAACCGCGAGTTCATTGGTGGGGAAGGCCGTGGTGTTCACCTGGAAGCCATCGACGAAGCCGAGGTAGCGGGGCGTTCCCACCGTGAAGCCCTGTGCCTTGAGGGACTCGATTTCCTGCGGCTCCACGTTGAAGGCAACATCCGCCTGTCCGGAAACCACCGTGGAGGTCCGGACGGAGGTGTCCTTGATGACCTTGTAGGTAATGGTGTCCAGGCGGGCCGGTCCGGTGTGGCCGAGTGCCGCCGGGCCCCAGTTGTAGTCTTTGCGCTTCTCCAACACGTAGCTGTCGCCCTGCTTCCAGGACTTCACCACAAAGGGGCCACTGCCGATTTCCTGGCTGAGGTCCGCCTGCGCCTCGACCGGCAAGGCGAGGGTCTTCGGCGAGAGCAGGATGCAGCCGTGATACGCCAACGTGGCGATGAACCCGAGCGCGGGGGAGGAGAAGGAAACCTTGACCGTCTTGGGGTCGGCCGCCTCGGCGGAGACGAAGTTGGTGGACGGGAACAATCCCACCTTGCTGATGCCGCGTGCCGAATCGCCCTTGGCCCAGGCATTGAGGTTGGCCACCACCGCTGCGGCATCCAGCGGGGTTCCGTCGGAGAAGGTAACGCCCTCCTTCAGGTGCAGGACGAAGTCTTTGGCTCCGTTGAGCTCCTCCCACTTCTCGGCGACCCAGGGGCTGAGCTCGCCCTTTTCGTTGACGTAGACCAGCTTGTCCGTGATCTGGCCCCAGAGGTTGCCCTCGTAGCTGGAAATGGAGGTCTTGCTGGAGACCCAGCCAGTGTCGTAGCCCTGGATCAGGAAGGTGATGTTGCCGCCTTCCACAGGGGCGCCTCCGTTGGTGCCAGTGCTGGCGGTAGGCCCGCCGCAGGCGGTGATGAGTGCCGAGGTTGACAGGGCACCGAGGCCCGC
Source organism: Paenarthrobacter sp. NPDC089988 (assembly GCF_044748465.1). NCBI lineage: Bacteria > Bacillati > Actinomycetota > Actinomycetes > Micrococcales > Micrococcaceae > Paenarthrobacter > Paenarthrobacter sp. NPDC089988. Next base: position 24,182 of record NZ_JBIVGD010000014.1, on the reverse strand, counting down.
GAGGAAGGCTCGCCTGCGGAATTCGGGGGTGGCGAAGGTGTTCATGGTTGCTCCTTGGATGCGTTGGGTACGGCCGTTGGGGTGGCCGGGTGGTGCTGTTTGGCTAAATGGCCTTGCCGGGGTTGAGAAGGTGTAGTGGGTCAATCGCTGCCTTGATGGCGTGCTGCAGTTCGCGGCTGCGCTGGGACAGCTCCAGTGCGGCCCATTCCTTCTTGACGGTGCCTACGCCGTGTTCGCCGGTGACTGTGCCGCCGAGGGAGAGCGCCACCTTCACGAGTTCAGTGGCTGCTTCCAACAGCGCGGCAGGCGGGTTAGGGCCGTCGTCGGGCGTTTTGTCCAGGGTGATGAGTGGGTGCAGATTTCCGTCGCCGGCGTGCGACACCGCTGAAATGTCGACGCCGAAGCGGGCTTCCAGCGCCGGAAAGGCTGCGTAGACCTTGGCAAGCTGCGACTTGGGCACCGCGATGTCCTCGCCGATGTACCACTTGTTGTGCGGGAGGCCGCGTCCGCTGCGCCGCAACTCCCAAAGCCGCACGCCGTCGTCGTCCGCTTCAACGGTCACCCGGCCGCCGACGGCACTGAGTGCAGTAGCGAGGTCGGCGGCCTGGTCGCCGATGCCGTACCCGTCCAGCTCGATCAGGATCAGTGCGGCGCCTCGCTCGCGCAGCGCCGTTCCGGAGTAGGCGTCGATATTCGCCAGGCTCGGGGTGTCGAAGAATTCGATCGCGGCCGGGCGCACCGGCGAAAGGGTGATTGCGGCAAGGCCGTCCGTGCCCTCCGCCGTGCTGTCGAAGAAGGCACTCACGGTCTTCCGGGCCACAGGCACGGGACGGAGCCTCACGGTGGCTTTTGTGACGATCCCAAGGATCCCCTCCGAACCGACGAACAGGGACGTCAGGTCCAGCCCGGTGACGCCCTTGATGGAGCGGTGGCCAACTGTGATGAGGCTGCCGTCGGCGAGGACGACGTCGAGCGACAGGATCGATTCCCGGGTCACCCCGTACTTCGCGCAGCGGAGCCCGCCGGCATTGGTGGCGATATTGCCGCCGATGGAGGAAATATCAAAGCTTGCAGGATCGGGTGCGTAGAAAAGTCCGTGGGATTCCAGGTGCTTGTTCAGTTCGGCATTTATAACGCCCGGTTCCACTACGGCAACCTCATCCAGCGGTGAAACTTCGATGATCCTGTTGAGCTTTTCAGTGGAAATGACAACTTGGTTTTCGCTTGCGGTGGCCCCGCCGGAGAGGCCGCTGCCGGCGCCCCTGGGAACCACTGTGATGCCGAGTTCTGCCGCCAGCGTCACGGCGACCTGGACGTCGGCTGCAGTTGCGGGAAATACGACGGCGGGGCCTGGGGCTTGTGTTCCCGCGGCGGTTTTGGCGGTGGCGGCGTCGTAGCTGTAGCGGGTGGTTTCCAGGCCTGGTTCGAGGACCTCGATGTTTTTCGGGAGTTGCCCAAGGTACGCCTGGATGGATGAGGTTTCTGTTTGCTGTGTTGTCATGCCGGTGCGCTTTCTGTCCGGGTGCATGACAAGACAGGAATCCCTGCAACGAAGCACCCAAAGGCTTTTGACTAGTCATCAAAAGTTAGCGGCACTCGGAATTTGGATGCCAGTTTCGTGAAACGTCAATCAATAGTTCTCAACGGGACGACGTGGGGATTCCCATTTCTTTATCTGAGGTCTCTATGCGACTAAATATGTCTTGGTTGGACGGAGTAATGCGTCACATTACGGCGTACCCTACTGGGTCGCATTTGTGCGCGCTGTGAACACGCGTTTTGAACGCCGAAAACGCGCACTATTGCGACTCAGTTGTGGGAGGGGCCGGGAGGTCAGCCGCGCGCGGAAGTCTTGAACCGGCGTCGTGAGTTGCTCAAGTGCAGGCGCATCGCTGCGGCGGCAGCGGCGGGATCTGACTCGGCGATGGCCTGGTAGATGGAGGAGTGCTCGTGTACCACCTGGGCGAAGCGCTCCGGGGAATCGGGCTCGTCGCTGGAGACCAGGCGCGGGCGGGGCATGGTGATCATGGTCTGGCCGAGCGCGGAGATGCAGTCCATATAAAAGGGATTGCCGGAAGCGGCAGCGATTGCCCGATGGAATTCGAAATCGGCCTTCATGGCGTGGGCGGGGTGCCCGGAGCTCGCAGTGAACTGTTCCAAAGCTCCCTGGACCGCCTTCAGTTGGCGTTCCGAGTGATTTTGCGCGGCCAGTGCTGCGGCTTCCGTTTCCACGCCGATGCGGAAATCAAGCATCTGCAGTCGGTCTTCCATGCTGGCCACCTGGCGTGTGCCGGGCGCATGGACAGGCCCGTCGTCGGGCGGGGTCAGCGCAAAGCTGCCCCGCCCGCGTTCGGTCTCGACGAGTCCCTCGGCCTGCAAGCGCGTCAGGGCGGAGCGGACCACTGTCCGGCTCACCCCGTATTCGCTGATGAGGGTGTTTTCGCTGGGGAGCTTTTCACCTGGCTGGATGGCGCCGTCCACAATGCGGTTGCGGAGATCGGCGGCGAGGTCCGTGGTCAGGTTGCGGCTCATGGGTTCAAGATTACGCGCCGAATTCCACGGATTCGGTGGTCCAGGCGCGTGCCTGCTCGCTCAGGGTGACGCCGAGTCCGGGGCGGTCCGGGACGATCATGCGGCCGTCCTTGGTTTCCAGCCGTTCCTCGAAGAGGGGATCGAGCCAGTCGAAGTGTTCAACCCATGGTTCGCGCGGGTAGGCGGCGGCGAGGTGAAGGTGGATTTCCATGGCGAAGTGCGGGGCCAGGCCCAGACCGCGCTCATCAGCGAGGGCGGCGAGGCGCAGGAACTGGGTGATGCCGCCGACGCGAGGGGCGTCCGGCTGGATGATGTCGCAGCTGTTGGCGCTGATAAGGCCCTTGTGCTCGGCGACGGAAGCGAGCATTTCGCCGGTGGCGATGGGGGTGTCCAGGACCTGTGCGAGGTGTGCGTGGCCTTCGAAGTCGTAGGCATCCAGCGGTTCTTCGATCCATATGAGGTTGAACTCCTCCAACTGGCGGCCCATGCGCAGTGCGGTGGCACGGTCCCACTGCTGGTTGGCGTCCACCATGAGGGGAACGTCCCAGCCGATGTGCTCGCGGATCCCGGCAACGCGGCGGAGGTCCTCCTTGGAATCGGGCAGGCCCACCTTGATCTTGATGCCGCCGATGCCTTCTTCGATGGATTGCGTGGCCCGGGCTTTGACTTCGTCCAGGGTGGCGTTGAGGAAGCCGCCGGAGGTGTTGTAGGTCTGCACGGAGTCGCGGTAGGAGCCCAGGAGTTTGGCGAGGGGGAGTCCGGCGCGCTTGGCCTTGAGGTCGTAGAGCGCGATGTCGATGGCGGCCAGTGCCTGCGTTGCCACGCCGGACCGCCCAACCGAGGCTCCGGCCCAGAGGAGCTTGGTGTAGATCTTGCCGATGTCGTTGGGGTCCTCGCCGATGACGCCCTCTGCGACTTCCTTGGCGTGCGCGTATTGTGCGGGGCCGCCGGCTCGCTTGGAGTAGCTGAATCCGATGCCGCTGTGGCCCTGTTCCGTGGTGATCTCGGCGAACAGGAACACCACTTCGGTCATCGGCTTCTGGCGGCCGGTGAAGACTTTGGCGTCGCTGATGGGCACGGTGAGGGGCAGTCGGGCTGTGGACAGTTTGACGTGCCGGATGAGGTCTACGGTGCTCAATGGGTCTCCTAAGTTGTTTCACTTAGGATACAAGTTAGTTACTTAGGCTACAAGAGGATGTGGGGCTGTCTCCGGAACAAACAAGAGGCCGCGACCCGGCGAGGGTCGCGGCCCCTGTAAATAGAGGACTGCTACTTGATCAGCGCTGCGGCCTGTTCCATGAGGTCGCTGGCCGTGGCAACACCGCTCGCTTCGGCGCCCTTGCCGGAAGCCGTAGCCGAGATCAGTACCCCGTCCTTTATGGCGTAGGCCATGTACGTGGTCTGCGTCGATCCGCTGGCTGAAGACATTTCGGTCCTGTAAGCCACAGTTCCGGGAACCGCGCTGATGCCGTCGAACTTTTCAGTGGAGACATTCATCGATTGACCGGCCATTGAGAGGGTCATTTTCGCGCACTTTTGGGCCTGTGCACCGCTCTGGTCGATGCTGTCCTGGAGTTTCTGCTTATCGAGTCCGGACGTCAGGGTCACCATGGTCATGACCCCCGATTCAGCATCCAGATCTGCCCCGGCAGCGGTGGTTGAACCGGCCAGTGTCGTATTGCCGCCCAGCGTCGCGAGGTCCTTGCACTCGGCAGGTTCGATCGTGAACATGCTCAGGAGGGCCTTGATGGGATTCTCCTGCGCGAGTTCCTCGCTGGACGCTACCGTCAATTCCTTGCCGGACTTGGGCTTGATCTGCTTGACCAGTCCAACGAGTTCATCGTTGGTGTACTGCTTGGCAACTGTGGGCGTAGGCGTCGCCGTGGCCTCCGGCGAAGCGGCGTCCGTGGACCCCGCTGAGCCACCGCAACCGCTCACGGCCATCATGACCAAGGCCGAAATTCCGACGCTGTGCAGCGCAAACTTCTTCATTTCCAAATCCCCCATTGGGTCTTGCACTTACTGCCAGGCGATTCCCAGCTGAGATAAGACTATCCGTTCCCCTGAGCCGTTAGGCTTGCCACCATGGCGTTTGGGGGAGCGGGCAGTCAGGGAACTGCGCTTTGGGTGGCAGCAATTGGGTTCGTAGCGGTGGTCGCGTACGCGGTGATAGGTGCCGTGCAGATCCTTGTCTGGAATCCCTTGGAGGCTGTCCCGGGAATGTCATTGGCTGAGATTTATTCCACCGTTGATCGGGCCAAAGAGTCGTTGGCGATTCCACTGGTGCTCGTGTGGAGCGCTATCGGCATCGCTTTGGGTGCCGCGGTTCTGGTCGCAGCGTTGAGGAGGCCGATCGGTGTGAGAACCGTTCTGGCACTGGTGCTGCTTGTTCTAATTCTGGGGGCGCCCAGCCATTTGATGGCGTCCTTTCCGGCGGGCATGGGACTGGCGGACACCTTTGCGATCTCGGGTGGTGACTACTCGCCGTGGGGCCGATTGCTGTACGGGGTGAGCGCTCTTTCCCTGATCTCGCTCGCGACGCTCACCTTTCGAAGGCCTGGCCTGCGGCGGAAGTCTGCGTGATGCTTTTCTCGTAAGGCGGGTTCTAGGAAGGCGTAGCAGGAACGTCGGTGGTGACTGCGGCGTCCGGGCTGCGGCGACCACCCTGCTGGGCCGCGGTCCCCGCCAGCACAACCAACGCGATCCCCACTAACTGCATGAGTGTGGGTGCTTGAGCCAGTACCAGCAACCCGATCAGCACGCCGAAGGCCGGCTCGATGGAAAGCAACGTGCCGAAAGCCGTGTGGGTCATCCGCCGCAGCGCAAGCATCTCCAGACCGAAGGCAATCACGGGCGTGACCAGGGCGATGCCGGCCGCCGCGGGGAGGACCCACCATTCGAAATGGTGCCCAAGGACTTGCGGCAGTCCCACGGGCAGGGTGGCCAGGGCTGCGACGGGAATGGTGAGCGACAAGCCGCTGATCCCGGAAAAGCGGTCGCCAACGTGTTGTGTCAGGACGTTGTACAGACCCCAGCAGACACCGGCGGCCAGGGCGAAGCCGACGCCGGCGAAGTCGATCGAGGCCGCCCAAGGCTCCGTGAGCAGCACTACGCCGATGAGGGCGAGGAACGGCCAGACCAGCGCCCTACGGTTCCTGCTCATCAACCCGGCCACTGTGAGGGGTCCCAGGAACTCGATGGCGACGGCGGTCCCCAGCGGGATGCGTTCGACGGCGGCGAGGAAGAATGTGGTCATGAAACCGGTCACCACGCCGAGTGCGATCAACGCCGGCAGGTCGCGCCGGCGCAGGGAACGGATTGCCGGACGGCTGATGATCCATAAGAACACCACCCCGAAGCACATGCGCAGCCAAGCTGTTCCTGCTGGGCCAACCTGGCCGATTACGGCAACAGAGAGTGCGTTGGAAAACTGAATGGCCAGCATTGCCGCAACTGCACTAGGAAGCTAGTTGATGATCTCCCCGGCCTCGTCCCCCAAAAGCACCGCCAGCCGCTCCCGCCACATCTGCAGTGCCTCCGGGGTCAACCGTGTCCAGTCGTGGATTTCCGCAACCACTTTGAGTGGCGAGCTGCTGCGGTAGGAACGGGTTGGGTTTCCGGGGAACTTCTTGTCCGTAACGTTCGGATCATTCTCGAACGGTCCGGTCGGTTCCACGAGGTAAACATGTGGCTCGCCGGGTTCCAAGGCCAGTTCGACGGCGATCTCCGCAGCAAGTCCGGCACCGTCACGCAAGGCGGTGAAATAGATGTGGTTCATCACGACGTCGGGACGATAGTTGGACCGGTAGCCCGCCGAAAGGATGTCGCCCGCCTTAAGCTCGGCTTTCGTGCCGTGATAGAACGGACCCTCGTCCAGCGTTTCAGTCATGGGTCCAGCCTAGGCAGACTACGCGCGCAGCGCCCCAAAACCCGCAATCAGTGCTTCCAGGCCCAGGCTGAACGCAACATCCGTGGGCCGTTCGTGCCCCTCCGAGGCCAGTCGGTCCACGGCGGAGGTGAAGTTCGGGACCTGGTCGGAGAGGTTACCGGCGTCGAAAATGTCTTCCGGCGCGGTGACGTCGTAGGCGGCCCCGAACACAAAGGCCTCGAGGGCCACGATTGCGGAGATGATCCGTTCCTCGGGGAAGCCGGCATCGCGGAAGCCCGCGGTCACGGCCTCATACATGGCCAGGGTCTTGGGGGCGTTGGCAACGGGAAGTACGGCAATGACGGGAATCAGGGGAGTGTGCTCGGAGAATACGTCCCGGTAAGACCATGCCCAGCGCCGGACCGCGACGTCCCACGGTTCTACGCCAAAAGCTGACACGTCCACCATTGCCGCGAGATGGTCCTCTAGCAGGAGCAGCACGTCGTCCTTGGAGGAGACGTGGTTGTACAGCGCTGACGGGGCCACCCCCAGCGATCGGGCCAACGCCGCCATGGTGAGCCCGTCGTAACCCTTGGTGCTGATCAACCCGAGTGCCGCCGTCGTGATTCCGCCCTGGTCCAGGACCGCCGCGGTTGGTCGCCCGGCACGCCGCCTGGAGGTGGTGGAGGGGGCTGGTGAGGGTGCGGGCATCGGAAGCCTTTCTGCTGCCTGTGTCCCCAGCATTATTCCATCGGGTCTTCACAGCCGCAGACTTTCGGGCTACTCTGGATATAAATGAATGACATTCATTTATTGGTCAGCCACCAACGGACGGCCACGGAGAGGACATCATGCAGAATCTTGATCGCGACGTTGTGATCGTCGGTGCCGGGCCGTCAGGGTTGACGGCGGCACGCGAACTGAAGAAGGCCGGACTCAGCGTCGCAGTGCTTGAAGCGCGCGACCGCGTGGGCGGCCGGACCTGGACCGACACCATCGACGGCGCCATGCTGGAGATCGGCGGCCAGTGGGTTTCCCCGGACCAGACCGCCCTCATGGCCCTGCTGGACGAGCTCGGCCTGAAAATGTACTCGCGCTACCGCGAAGGCGAGTCCGTCTACATCGGCGCAGACGGCAAGCCCACCCGCTACACCGGCGACACCTTCCCGGTCAGCGAAACCACCAAAGCCGAAATGGACAAGCTTGTAGCCATCCTTGACGGGCTCGCTGCGGAAATCGGCCCCACCGAACCCTGGGCACACCCCAAGGCGCGCGAACTGGACACTATTTCCTTCCATCACTGGCTCCGTCAGAACTCGAACAATGAAGAAGCCTGCAACAACATTGGCCTCTTCATCGCCGGCGGTATGCTCACCAAACCCGCCCACGCATTCTCCGCGCTGCAGGCCATCCTCATGGCGGCCTCTGCCGGCTCCTTCACGCACCTCACGGACGAGGACTTCATCCTGGACAAGCGCGTGATCGGCGGCATGCAGCAGGTCTCGCTGCTGCAGGCAGCTGAGCTGGGCTCGGACGTCGTCCTTAACAGCCCGGTGCGCACCATCAACTGGGAAGGCAACAACGTCACCGTTGTTTCCGACGGCGCAACCGTCAACGCCCGCTATGTGATCATGGCCGTTCCGCCGAACCTGTACTCGCGCGTGTCCTTCAACCCGCCGCTGCCGCGCCGCCAGCACCAGATGCACCAGCACCAGTCGCTGGGCCTGGTGATCAAGGTCCACGCCGTCTACGAGACACCGTTCTGGCGTGAAGATGGACTCTCCGGCACGGGCTTCGGCGCCGGTGCGCTGGTCCAGGAGGTCTACGACAACACCAACCACGGCGACTCCCGCGGCACGCTGGTGGGCTTCGTGTCCGACGAAAAGGCCGACGCCGTGTTCGAGCTCAGCGCCGAAGACCGCAAGAAGGCCATCCTGGAATCCATCGCCGGTTTCCTGGGTGACAAGGCCCTGACTCCCGAGGTGTACTACGAGTCCGATTGGGGCTCCGAGGAATGGACCCGCGGCGCCTACGCCTCCAGCTACGACCTTGGCGGCCTGCACCGTTACGGCAAGGACCAGCACGCCAACGTCGGCCCCATCTACTGGTCCTCGTCCGACCTTGCCGCCGAGGGTTACCAGCACGTCGATGGCGCAGTCCGCATGGGCCAGGCAACGGCCGCGCGCATCGTCGAGGCCAACAAGCTGGCTTCGGTAGCCGTCTAGCCGCAGAATCAAGCAACCGGCAGTCCGGGGGAAGTGCCGTCCCCGGACTGCCGGCAGCACTGTTTAAGTATCGAAAGGGCAACCATGCGCTACGTCGTCGGTTACACCGCCAACGCGAGGGGTCGTGACGCCGTCCACCTCGCCATTGCGCTGGCCCGCGGCCAGGACGCCAGCCTGGATCTGGTCCTGGTGGTTCCGGAGGATTCCCCGTTCAACGCGGTCTACCCACCGGAGCCCGGGTACGATTCGATCCTCAACGAGCAGGCAAAGCAGTGGCTCGACGAAGGCCTGGCCTTGGTTCCGGACGACGTCACTGCCCGGGCGCACATCCGCCGGGGCGATTCGGAAGCGCAGACGCTGATCGATGCAGCCTTGGAGTTCGACGCCGTCGCCCTGGTTATCGGAGCTACCAACAATGGGCTTTTCAAGCGCTTCACCATCGGCTCGGTAGCGAGTTCGCTCCTGCATTCCGCACCGCTTCCCGTTGCTTTGGCGCCGCACGGCTATCACCGCACGGACGGCATCACCCGGCTCAGCTGCGGATTTGGTACCAGGCCGGGCGCCGACGAACTGCTCGACGTCGCCGTGGAGTCTGCGGCGGACCGTCACCTTCCGCTGCGGCTCGTCTCCCTGTTGGCGCTCGACGGCGGTAACTCGCCTGGGCTCGCCGACGCCGCCTGGGTGCATGCCGCCGACCGTCTTGCCGCCGTCGGGGGTTCTGCGTCCGATTCCGGGACCGAGCCCGAAATCGTCGTCGCACAAGGCCGCACCATCGAAGAAGCGGTGGACCGGCTCGAGTGGGAAGACGGCGAAATCCTTCTCATCGGCTCCAGCCGCCTGGCGCAACACCGCGCCACCTTCCTGGGCACCACCGCAAACCGCATACTGCGTGCCCTGCCAGTACCAATGATCGTGGTTCCCCGCGACTACACGCGACAGCGCTCCTAGCATCCGTCGCCTGAGAGGCAATTCCATGTCAACTGCACCAAAGACGGTCCAGTCGAAAGATTCGGCCCTGAGTGAGAAGGGGCTGAAAGCCGGATCGGTGGGCCTCATCGGCGCCGTCGTGATTGGCGTTTCCTGCATTGCACCCGCGTACACCCTGACCGCAGCACTCGGCCCGACCGTCTCGGAGGTGGGCGTCCACCTGCCTGCGATCTTCCTGGTGGGCTTCATCCCGATGTTGCTTGTGGCGCTCGGCTACCGCGAACTCAACAACGCAATGCCCGACGCCGGTACCTCCTTTACGTGGGCCACGCGCGCCTTTGGTCCGTGGATCGGTTGGATGGGTGGCTGGGGGCTCATCGCCGCCACGATCATTGTGCTTTCCAACCTCGCCGCGGTTGCTGTGGACTTCTTCTACCTGATGCTGGGCCAGGTGTTCAGCAATCCGTCACTGGCTGAGCTGAGCAAGATCCTTCCTTTGAACATCGCCACGACGCTGGTGTTCATCGCGGCGGCCTGCTGGATTTCCTATCGCGGCATGGAAACCACCAAGGGCGTGCAGTATGTGCTGGTGGCGTTCCAACTGCTGGTTCTCGGCTGGTTCGCGATCTCGGCCTTCGCGCACGTGGCCAACGGAACGGCCTTCGATGCCACAGCCATTTCGCCAGACTGGTTCAATCCGTTCGCCGTGGACTCCTTCACCACTTTCACGGCCGGAGTTTCTCTCTCGATCTTCATCTACTGGGGCTGGGACGTCACCCTGACCATGAATGAGGAAACGAAGAATCCGGAGAAGACGCCCGGCCGCGCAGCAACCGTGACCGTGCTGGTCATCGTGGTCATCTACATGACCGTTGCCCTGGCCACGCTTTCCTTCGCGGGTGTTGGCGATACCGGTCTCGGTGCAGGAAATCCGGAGAATCAGTCGAGCATCTTCGCCGTGCTGGCCGGTCCGGTGATGGGCCCGTTCGCCATTTTGATGTCTTTGGCGATCCTGAGCAGTTCGGCGGCTTCGCTGCAGTCGACGTTCGTATCTCCCGCCCGGACGCTGTTGGCGATGGGCCACTACAAGGCCATATCGCCTCGTTTCGGCCGTATCAGCCCCACCTTCAAGTCGCCCAGCACCGCTACGATCGCCGCGGCCATTGCAGCTGCGGGCTTCTACGTGATCACCCGGACCGTCTCTGAGAACGCCCTGTGGGACACCATCACTGCTTTGGGCATGATGATCTGTTTCTACTACGGCATCACAGCGCTGGCTTGTGTCTGGTACTTCCGGGCTTCCGCCTTCAGCAGTGTGCGTTCGTTCTTCTTCAAGTTCCTGGCACCTCTGCTGGGCGGGGTGATCCTGCTGGTCATGTTCGTGAAGACCGCGATTGACTCCCTTGATCCGGCCTACGGCTCGGGCTCCTCTGTTGGCGGCATTGGCTTGGTGTTCATCCTGGGCATGGGCGTGATCCTGCTGGGTGTTGTGGTCATGCTGGTGATGTACCGGGTGCGTCCTGAGTTCTTCAGGAACTTCTCCCGTACCGGCGCTTCCCGAAGCTAGACCCGCGTTGTTGGGCCGGCTCTGCGCCCTAAAACTACGCGATGGGGCGCTGGGCGGGCCTCACAGTGTGGCATGGGGGACGCCGGCGGCACGCTCGGCCTCGGTAAGGGCTTGGGCAAGGCGCTCGACGGCGGCACGGTAGTCGGTGCCTGCGGTCACCTTGCAATATTCCGCCTCGCGCATGGCTTTGGTGAGGGTCGCCGTTTCTGTTACCCGCACGTCCGTCATGGCGGGGTAGTCGATGGTCTGGCCGGGGTCCAATTCGTACCTTCGCCATTGAGCCAGAATGACTTCGTGGTGTGCGGCGTCATCGGCAAAACCTGCACGGCGCCACGGCTCGGCGGCGTGCACGCGCTCGACTTTCCGGGCGGCTGCCAAGGTTCCTGCCGCCGTCGTTCCTGCCAGTGCCACCATCACCAGTCCGGCGGGTGCCCACTGCACGGACGGGACCACGATGGCCGGCGCGATCACCGCGAGTCCGGCAAACAGGTCCCAAAAGATCGTGTCCGGTTCTGGTCCCAGACCGTGCGTGAGCTTGCGATGCAGGACGAACGTCGTGGCCGCTGTCGCGAGGATCAGGGCCAAACCCCACATGAGCATCGGAGTACCTCCCGGACGCAAAAGGCTGTGTTTTCAGTATGCGTTCCGGCGGGGAGTTTGGTACAGGGCGATTTCAACATCCCGGACTGGGCTTCTAAATCGGGTAGCCAACTCTCGGTACACTCGTGTCAGCGGGCAAAAGCCTGCCGCCTAGTAAATAACGAAGGACCCGAGTGCAATCGGGTCCTTCGTTCAGCGCGAGGCGCTCTTTGGTGCGATGACAAGGGGTATATCCTTGCAAACCACACCACAAGGGTATGCCCCTGCGCGCATTCTGTGCAAGCAGGCTGTGCGGTCGCACCCTGTCCTGTGGGAGGGGGTGCACCATGTCTCGACGACAGCAACGTCCCGAGCCTTGGGGCCGCCTGAACCTGCTGGTCAACATCGCACGCTTTGCGTGGGACGTTGTCCGCACGTTCTGGCGCATGGAACCCTAACGGGTTGGCGACGGCTGCGGGATTGTTCCGTGGCCGTCGCCGCATGCGTGCACGTTTTGGCTGTCGGTGCTGCGGCGTAGCCTAGGGCCATGAGACTGAAAATGTGCAGTATCCACGTCAAAGACCCGGCTACGGCCCACACGTTCTACACGGAGACGCTCGGCTTCGACACCCTCATGGCCATGCCCGAGGCGAACCTGTTCATCATCAAGGACCCGGGTGCGGGAGACGGCGTTCCAGGCCTGTTGCTGGAACCCAGCGATAACCCCATCGGTGCCAACTACATGAATGCAGTGTACGAAGCCGGGATGCCGGCCGTTGTCCTCGGCGTGCCTGACGTGCGGGCCGAGTATGAGCGGCTTCTGGCCGCCGGCGTGACTTTCAAGGGCGAACCTACGGAGGATCCCTCGGGTGTCACTGCCGTTTTCGACGACGGCTGTGGCAACTTTGTGATGCTCCACCAGGACTAGTAAAGAGCTGTGGCCGGGACGTTTCGGCCCCGGCCACAGCCTTTGGTTTAGGAGTTGCGCTTGGTTCCCTTGGGAGCTTCGCGCTTGGCAGCGGCGTTCTCCCTGGCTTCCTTGGTGGCAGCCTTCTTGCGGGCCTCTTCCTTGACCCTCAAGGTCTCGGCGCGCACAGCAGCGTGGGTGGCGCGCTCAACCACCAGCCACTGCGGGGGAGCTTGCAGCAGCTCGGCGATTTCCGCCGTCGTGAGTGGCTCGGTGACGCCCCCGCGGGTGAGGCCGCTGATGGAGATGTTGAGCTTCTGGGCCACAACCGGCCGCGGGTGCGGGCCGTTGCGGCGCAGTTCGGCGAGCCACTCGGGCGGGTTGGCCTGGAGTTCGGCGTATTCGTCGCGCGTGACGGGTGAGTCCTGGAACTCCTGCGGTGCAGCGGGCAAGTAGATACCGAGTTTCTTGGCAGCTGTTGCCGGCTTCATGGTCTGGGAGTTCTTGGGAGTCATGCTTCAAGGGTATCCGGCCCGGTACTGTGAGTGTGTGCCAGACGCTGAAGAGTCCCCCGAAACACCCGAGCTCCGCTTCGCCTACGTGGCGGGCGTTACGCCCGGAAAGTGGATCCGTCGGTGGGAAGAGCGGATGCCGGATGTTCCGTTGCACGCTTTCATGTCCGACGACGAATCGCAGCTTTCGGTGCTGCGTGACGGCTCCGCGGACCTCAGTTTTGTGCGGCTGCCCGTGGATCGCGAAGGCTTGCACGTCATCCCGCTGTACGAGGAACAGCAGGCCGTGGTGGCGCCGAAAGGGCATGAAATCTCGGTCTTCGAAGAGGTGGCCTTCGAGGATGTGTCCGAGGAAAACTTCCTGGATGTAGCCGGGATGGGTGGCCCGGACATGGCACTGCAGGTGGTGGCCTCCGGAGCGGGCTTGGTCATTATGCCCATGCCTGTGGCCAGGCACCTGAACAACAAGCAGACCGTGAGCCGGAGGCTGTCAGGTGTTCCCGGTACGCAGATCGGCCTCGCGTGGCTTGCGGGCAATGACAGTCCCGTGATCGAGGAGTTCATTGGGATTGTGCGTGGGCGTACCGCGCAGAGTTCGCGTCAGCCGTCGGCGCAGCAAGAGAAACCTAAGAAGACTCCGAAGCCGGACCGCAGAGGGACTTCGTCTGCCGGAAAGAAACCTGCGGTTTCGCAGCGCTACGCGCCCAATCCAGACAAGGGTCGAGGCCGGGGATCCCGCAAGAAGGGGAAGCGCTGACCTACCCTCGGTTATTCACCGTGGATCGTGGACTGTTGTTGCTCTGAGCGGTTGAGGTAGGCCAGCAAGAGGTCGCCGGCCTTTTCCAGCTCGCCATTCTCCAAAGCGGAACAGATCTGCTCGTTTTCCGAGAGCCAGTCGACGTAGAAGTGTGCGTTGACCGTGGCCTTATGGAAGTAGAGGCGCATCTCGGCGAGGACCTGCCGCATGATCGTGTTGAGCCGGCTGCTCTCAGCCAAGGCGACGATCGAGCCGTGGAAGTGCTGGTTGGCGCTGCCCAGGCCGTCGTTGTCATTGGCGGCAGCGGCCTTCTTTCCCTCCTCGACGGCGGCCCTGACGGCGGCAATGCGCTCCGGTGAGCCGCCCGCGCGGATCGAGCTGACTTCAATGGCGCGGCGAACCGTATACACATCATGGATGTCGCCCGCTTCAAGCGTTGCTACGTAAACGCCGCGATTGGGTTGCCGGATCAGGAGGCGTTCACTGGCCAGTTCGGCGAAAGCCTCTCGGACGGTGTTGCGGGAGACGCCCAGATCCTCAGCGATGGTGGCCTCGGTGAGTTTGGCCCCGGGAACAAGGAATCCTTCGGCCAGTTGGTAGCGGAGTTCTTCGGCCACCCGCTCCGCCACTGAGGGGACCCGCATGCGCACGCGTGCGCGGGCAGTGTCGAAGCCAGCTTGTTCGCTTGCTTGCTGCTCTGCACTGGCCATAACACCAAAATTACACGATTGCCGAAAACTGGGATCGCTGGATTGTTGAACAATCCCACAACTTGGTGCATCCTTGATGTAACGCACATCACGAGGCAGGGATCACAGCATGGCAATCATTGACCTGAACAGCGACGTCGGAGAGTCTTTCGGCCGCTGGACCCTGGGCGACGATGCCGCCATGTTCGAATCGGTGTCCAGTGCCAACGTTGCGTGCGGATTCCACGCCGGCGACCCCAGCGTCATCCGTGCCACCAGCGAAAAGGCGGCGAGGGCCGGCGTCGTAATCGGCGCCCATGTCGGGTATCGCGACCTTGCCGGGTTTGGGCGCCGTTTCCTGGACATCGACCCCAAGGAACTTGCGGACGATGTGGTTTACCAAATTGGTGCGCTCCAGGCCCTGGCGGCCGTATCGGGTGCCCGGGTGCAATACGTGAAGCCACACGGCGGGCTCTACAACGCAATCGTGAAGCACACGGCCCAAGCTCGCGCCGTAGTGGAAGCCGTGAAGTCGGTTGACCCCAACCTTCCGATCCTCGGACTCCCCGGCTCGGAGGTCCTGCGCTTGGCTGAAGAAGCCGGCCTGCGGGCGGTTTCGGAAGCCTTCGCTGACCGCGCGTACAACCCCGACGGCACCTTGGTTTCCCGTTCCCAGCCAGGAGCTGTCCTTCACGATCCCGCCGACGTTGCCCAGCACGTCCTGCGCATGGCAACGGAACAAACCGTCAAGGCAATTGACGGTTCCACCCTCACCATCCGCGCAGAAAGCATCTGCGTGCACGGAGATTCACCGGGTGCCGTCGCCATGGCCACCGCAGTGAAGTCCGCCCTCAGCGATGCCGGTGTCACCATCGGCTCGTTCATCTAGCCAACAGGCCAAGCAGTACCCCTCATCCCCTCCGGAGGAAACCATGACCAGCACCAACAAGGCAGCCAAGGCCGTGACAAGGAAGCCACCGGCCGGCGCCCTCAAGGCATATATCGCCAGCCTCACCGGAACGTCGCTTGAGTACTACGACTTCGCGATCTATTCGGTCGCGTCGGCACTCGTGTTCCCGAAGATCTTCTTCCCCTCGAACGACGAATTCGTTGCCCTCCTGCTTTCCTTCTCGGCGTTCGCCGTCGGGTACTTGGCCCGTCCCATCGGCGGAGTGATCTTCGGCCGCCTGGGCGACAAGATCGGGCGCAAGTACGTTCTCGTCTTCACGCTGGTCCTGATTGGCGTTGCTACGGTTCTCATCGGTGCGCTGCCCGACTATTCCGTGATTGGAGTCGCCGCACCCACCATCCTGGTCCTCCTGCGCCTTGCCCAAGGCATTGGAGTGGGCGGCGAGTGGGGTGGCGCCGTGCTGCTGTCCAGCGAATTCGGTGACCCCAACAAGCGCGGCTTCTGGTCTTCCGCTGCACAGATCGGCCCACCCGCCGGCAACCTCATGGCCAACGGAGTCCTCGCGGTCCTGGCTGCTTCCCTCAGTGAAGAGGCTTTCCTGTCCTGGGGCTGGCGCGTAGCGTTCCTGGCCTCCGCACTTCTGGTGGTCTTCGGCCTGCTGATCCGGCTGAAGCTCGAAGAAACACCCGTGTTCAAAGCCATCCAGGCCCACGGCGAACGTCCCAAGGCCCCCATCAAGGAAGTCTTCACGCAGCAGCCCAAGGCACTGGTGTCAGCCGCCCTGTCCCGTGTTTGCCCGGACGTCCTCTACGCACTCTTCACCGTGTTCGTTGCTGTCTACGCCACCAAGGAATTGGGCATGACCACCGGAAACGTCCTGGCCGCAATCCTCATCGGTTCGGCCTTCCAGCTATTCCTCATTCCAGCGGCCGGGGCCCTTACCGACCGCATCAACCGCCGCCTGGTCTATGGCGTAACGGCCGCGGCGACTGCCATCTTCATCCCGATCTTCTTCCTTATGATCCAGGGCAAGTCCGTGGTGATGCTGACCGTCGGCGTCGTGATCGGTCTGGCACTGCATGCCTTCATGTACGGCCCGCAGGCCGCGTTCATCACTGAGCAGTTCCCGGCCCGTCTCCGCTACGCGGGTAGCTCCCTGGCCTACACCTTGGCCGGTGTGATCGGCGGTGCCGTGGCTCCCATTATCTTTACGGCCCTCTACGGTGCAGCCAACCACGGCTGGTACCTCATTGCCGGCTACCTTCTGCTGGCAGCGGTTGTCACCATCGTGGGCATGCTCATGGGACGCGACCCGAAGCCGGAGGAAGAAGCCCATCTCCTGGAGGGTTCGCACGCCTGACCGGCCGGCGAAGTGAATGATGGAAACCGTGATGGAAACCGTAACCACCAAGAAGGTCCGATCCGTGAGGCCCGTGGGCACGCGAGCAGTCCTCGCCGAATTGGACGGACTCCCGGATGTGCTCGCCCTGCAGGCCATGCTGAACACGTCCCCCCTCCCGGGGCAGGTTGACGTACTGGCCGCCGCAGAGACAGTCATGGTGGTGGGCGAGTCAGCGTCCGCAACCCGGGCCATTGGGGAGCGGCTGCTGGAGCTGGAACTCACCACGCCGGAGGATACGGATTCCCGGCTGGTGGTCATCGATACCGTTTACGACGGCGAAGACCTCGCCGATGTCGCGGAACTCACCGGCCTGAGCGTGGATGGCGTGATAGCTGCCCACACCGGCCAGATCTGGACCGTCGCCTTTGCCGGCTTCGCACCCGGCTTTGGCTACATGGTTGGGGAAAACCAGTCGTTGACCGTTCCGCGCCGGGCCTCACCACGTACCGCCGTCCCTGCCGGCTCCGTGGCCTTGGGCGGGCAGTACTCGGCCGTCTATCCGCGGCGTTCCCCTGGAGGCTGGCAGCTGATCGGTCGCACAGGTGCCCGGATGTGGGATTTGGACCGCGCCCAACCGGCGCTGGTTCGGCCTGGCGACAGGGTCCAATACCGTGCTGTCCGTGAAGTGGTCACTGCCTCCTCGCATGACTCCGAGTCCGATGCTGAACACCACGCGGCTGCCGGTCTGAGGATCCTCAGCCCCGGAGCACAGAGCCTTATCGAGGACCTCGGCCGCCGAGGCTACGGCCCCCTGGGTGTGTCCGCCGCCGGTGCACTGGATCGCGCGTCGTTCCGCCGCGCCAACCGGCTTGTGGGCAACGCCTCTTCAGCTGCGGCCATCGAATCCGTGGGCGGCGGACTCACCGTCGAGGCCGTAGGAGACCAGGTGATTGCCGTGACCGGTGCGCCTGCAACGCTGACTGTCCAATCGCCGTCGTGGGCTGATGCAGACGGGCCCGACGCCGGCAGGCCGCCGGATGCGACGCGAACCATACCGATGGCCACGCCTTTCGCGCTGCTCGACGGTGAAGTGCTCACACTGGGCGCGCCCGCGACCGGGTTCAGAAACTATTTGGCCCTCCGCGGAGGGATCGATGCGCCCACGGTCCTCGGCAGCCGATCAGCGGACACCATGTCCGGGATTGGACCCGCACCCCTCGCGCCCAAGCAAATACTGCCCCTGGGAACAGAGACGGTCTCCACCGCAGTTGGCAGCCCCGAGCTCCAGCCTGAATTTCCCGGCCACGGCGTCACCGTACTGGATGTGGTCCCAGGCCCGCGCGCCGATTGGTTCGATCAGGCCGCCCTTGAATCCCTGACCGGCCAGGAATGGTTGGTCACGCCACAGTCGAACCGGGTGGGAATGCGGCTTGACGGCACACCACTCGAACGCCTCCGCGAAGGTGAGCTTCCCAGCGAGGGCACCATGGCGGGTGCCCTTCAGATTCCGCCCGCCGGGCTGCCCGTCCTGTTCCTGGCAGACCACCCCATCACCGGTGGGTACCCCGTGATCGGCGTTGTGCGGGATGAACACCTGGACATCGCCGCGCAGGTCCCCATCGGCGGACGGATCCGCTTCCGGTTCGTCCCCGGTTCCCCAGACTTCACCCCGATCCCAGAAAAGTGAGTACTTGATGCGCAAGGTCCTGATTGCGAACCGAGGCGAGATCGCCGTCCGCGTCGCCCGAGCCTGCGATGATGCCGGAATCTCCTCGGTAGCCGTTTACGCAGACATCGACGCGGACGCCATGCACGTGGCAGTTGCCGACGAAGCCTTCAGCCTGGGTGGAAACAGCCCGGCTGACACCTACTTGAACATCGGCAAACTGCTCGACGTCGCTTCCCGTTCCGGCGCGGATGCCGTCCACCCGGGGTACGGATTCCTTTCCGAGAATGCGGACTTCGCCCAGGCCGTGCTCGACGCCGGACTTGAGTGGATCGGTCCGTCGCCGGAGTCGATCCGCCGGTTGGGCAATAAAATCACGGCTCGTGAGATCGCCGTGCGGGCCGGTGCCCCGCTTGTGGCCGGCAGTGCCGGACCCGTGGAGTCTTCGGCCGAAGCCCGGTCCTTCGCTGAGGAGCACGGGCTGCCCATTGCCATCAAAGCGGCCTTCGGCGGCGGCGGACGCGGTCTCAAGGTAGTCCGTGAACTGGCCGAGGTGGAGGAAGCTTTCGACTCCGCAGTCCGCGAAGCCGTGGTGGCGTTCGGGCGGGGAGAGTGCTTTGTTGAGCAGTACCTGGACCGTCCCCGTCACGTGGAAGCCCAAGTCATTGCGGACAAACAGGGCAACGTCATTGTGGTCGGAACCCGGGACTGCTCGTTGCAGCGTCGCCACCAAAAACTTGTGGAGGAAGCCCCTGCACCGTTCCTCAGCGAATCCCAACGGCAGCAGATCTACGACGGCGCAAAGGCGATCGTTCGTGAGGCCGGGTATTACGGTGCCGGCACCGTGGAATTCCTTGTCTCAGCCAACGGGGCCGTGGCCTTCCTTGAGGTGAACACCCGACTGCAGGTGGAGCACCCCATCACCGAGGAAACGGCTGGCGTGGATCTTGTGCAGGAGCAGTTCCGGATCGCCGCCGGGCTACCCCTGAGCATCACTGGGGATCCAGTGGCTCGCGGACACTCGTTCGAGTTCCGCATCAACGCCGAGGACGTTGGCCGTGGCTTCCTGCCGTCACCCGGCACAGTTGCTTCGCTTGTGGCACCCACCGGTCCCGGCATCCGCTTGGATTCGGGTGTCCGGGCAGGCTCTATCGTGGCTCCGCAGTTCGACTCCCTGCTCGCCAAATTGGTCGTGACTGGGGCGGACCGCCAGCAGGCCCTGCGTCGAGCTCGCCGGGCCCTGGCGGAAATGAACGTTACCGGGCTGGCCACGGTCCTGCCGTTCCACCGGGCGGTCCTGGAATCGGAGGACTTCACGTCTTTGGAAGGGCTGCGCATTCATACTCGCTGGATCGAGACGGACTTCGCGGACCAGATCCCTGTTGACCCGGATTACAGTGCCGTAGCTGCCGGAGGCGAACGGCGGACCATCACCGTGGACGTTGATGGCAAGCGGCTGGCTGTGGGTCTTCCGGCTGATCTGCTTGACGGTTGGGCACGGTCGGGGCAAGGGCTGCCTCCTGTGGCCGGGTTGACCGATACGCCGGGTTCTGTTGTGGACGGTGTGACATCCCCTGCCGAGTCGGCCCTGGTTGCGGCTATGTCCGGCACCGTGGTCAAGTGGCTCGTCGAACCTGGAGCCGAGGTTGCCGCAGGGGATCCCCTGGTGGTGCTCGAAGCCATGAAGATGGAAACCCAGGTCCCTGCGCACCGGGCGGGAAAGCTCACGGAAGTGCTGTCAGCACCCGGGGGAGTAGTAACCACCGGTGCGGTCTTGGCTCACATCGAGTAGCACTTCAACGTAATCCAGTCGCCGCAACCCGCGGGTGCCGAGCAGCGCAGGGCGACGGGTGGACGTCTGCGTTCCCTGGTTGCCCGGCAACGGAAGAGCGGGCAACCCGCGGGATGCCGCGAGCAGCGCAAGGCGACGGGACCGCCGTCGTGCGTTAGTTGCCTGCCGGGGTAGGAACGCCGAGGACGCTTTCCAGCAGCCCGTTCCGGAACTTGCCGGAGGGGTCGTTGGCGTGGACGAGTGCCCGGAAGTCCTCGAAACGCGGGTAGAGGGCGGCGAAGTTGTACAAGCCCGGCGTGAAAAGTTTGCCCCAGTGCGGCCGCGATCCGAAGGGTGCCAACGCCGACTCGAGTTCGGGCAGCACGGCCTCCACCTCGGCCTGGAGCGGCTTCCAGGTGAAGTGGAGCGCGACGCTTTGCTGCCGGTAGAAGGGGCTGAGCCAGAACTCGTCGGCGGCAATGGTGCGGATTTCCGAGATGAAGAGCAGGGGTGCCAGTTTGTCAGCCAGGGCCCTCACAGCGGTGAGCGCAGCGGGGGCGTCGCTCAGCGGAAGGATGAACTCGCTCTGCAACTCTTCGCCGTTGCTCGGGGTGAACTCGTGCCGGAAATGGGGGAGCCGGTCCAGCCACTTGCCAGGCTCATCGAGTTGGACGGTGCAGTTCTCGGCCGACATCCCCGGAAGCGGGTGCAGTGCCGTTGAGGCCGCCGTACCTCCGAAGAGGTCCGGCAGGGCGGGCTCTGAGTCCAAGGCTTTCAGCCAGACCTGTGGGATCGCATCACCCGTGTAGTCCGTGAAGAAACTGACGCTGTAGGCGCTGGATGCAATCTGCTTGAAGTTCGAGAGCGCAGTGTCCCAGGGCAGATCAGTGAGGACCCGCTGCCGCATGTCGTAGCTCGGGCGGATGGCCAATTCCAGGCCCGTCACTACGCCGAAGGCACCAAGTCCCACCACGCTGGCGAGGAATTCGTCGTCGTCCTGGGTGAGTGTCGCCAACTCTCCGGAGGGGCGCACCAAATCCACACCTACGACGGCGGCAGCCAGGGAGGGATTGTTGACCCCACTCCCATGGGTGCCGGTTTGGATGGCACCCGCGACGGAGATGTGGGGCAGGGAAGCGAGATTATGGATGGCGTAGCCGTGCTCTTCCAAGGCCCTGCACAGGGCGCCGTAGCTGATGCCGCCGCTCACTTTCACTGTGGTCTTGTCCGCCGAAAGGACGATGTCCTGGGGGAGGGCATCCAGCAGGATGTGGGTGCCGTCAGTATCGGCAACGCGGTTGAAGGAGTGACGCGAACCCAGCGCCTTGATCCGGGACGCGTCGGCCACCAGTTGCTGGACCTCTTGGACGGCGGTGGGGTGGTAGACATTCGCGGAGGAGTACTCGAGGTTCCCTGCCCAGTTCTTCATCGACTGATCTTCCCATGTGTGGATTTGGCTTGTTTTGATTGTTAGCGCTAACAACAACGCGCGTCAAGGGCCGTCCACGCTGGGACGGATAGAGTTCAAGAAATTCGTCCGTTGATCAGGAGCAGCACGTGAGCAAGGCATCCAAGCCCACCATCCGGGATGTGGCCACTGCCGCGAACGTTTCCTTGACCACGGTTTCCTATGTCCTTTCCGGCCGGCACGGCGGAACCACCCGGATCAGCCAGCCCACGCAAGAGCGGGTCCTCGCAGCCGTCAAGGATTTGGGCTACGTGCCCAACCAAGCTGCCCGCGGAATGCGCCGCGGAAAGACGGACGTAGTGGCTGTGGCTATTGGAAACCTTGACTGGCCATGGGACCGGGCTCTTGCCACCGCTGCTGCGAGGATCCTCCCGGAGCACGGCTTGCAGCCTGTGATTCTGCTCGGTGACGACTGGCGGAAGTTCGTCATGTCAGGTGGCGCGGATGGTGTCATCGTCGGATTCTTCCCGGAATCCAAGCAGGAGGATCCGACCATCAGCGAGCTTGCCCGTCGGGGTGTGGCGCAGGTGGTGATCTCTGGAACCCTGAAGCCGGATGGATTCGATGTCCTCGCACCCGAGCAGGACAGCGGCCTGCACGAGTGCATGGAGTTCCTGACCGCAGAACACCGCCGGATAGCCTGCATCCGTCGGGCCGAACCTGAAGGCCGCCCCAAGAGCCGCTTCGCCGCGTACGCTGCCGGACTGGCCAAAGCCGGGATTCCGGTGGACGAGTCCCTGGTGCGGACATCGCAGCACCGGCCGCCGATTGCCTACCAATCCGGGCTCGAGTTGCTCCAGTTGCCGGACCGGCCCACCGCCATTTTCTGTACTGACGACATGGAAGCCCTGCAGGCCATTCGCGCGGCCTACCGCCTGGGGCTGAGGGTCCCTGAGGACGTCCAGATTGTTGGAGTGGGCAATTCAACTGAGGGCCAAGACTTCGATCCACCCCTCACCACCGTTGGCCCGGATCCGATCTTCGAACAGGTTGTGCGCATGCTGCTGGACCGTTTGGCCGGGAAAGCCCCTGCCGAGGGTGTCCGCGTGGCGAGCCCTTGGAAGCTGCACCGCCGTGGAACCACGCTTGGCTAACCCTGGGTTGCACTGCGCCTGCCGTGTTGGGAGGCCTGTACCGCCACCACCCACTTTGACGGCCGCTATCTCCCACTTCGCGGGGTACTGCGGCGTGTCGCCGGAGTAGCTGGGCCAATGTGGGTCGTGGCGGCCCGCCCGGTCGACGCGGAGTTAGCCCCTCAGCGGGCGACGAGCCAGCCACGCGGCCACGATCGCCCCGGAAATGTTGTGCCACAGGGAGAACACCGCGGAAGGCAACGCCGCGAGAGCACTGAAGTGTGCCGTGGCGAGGGTCGCGGCCAGGCCTGAGTTCTGCATGCCAACCTCGAACGCCAGGGCGCGGCGTGCCTTGTCGTCCAAGCGGCCAAGTTTGCCGGCCAGATAGCCGAGGCCCAGTCCGAAACCGTTGTGCAGCACCACTGCCAGGAACACGATGCCGCCTGCCGCGACGATCTTGCTGGCGCTGCCGGCCACCACGATTGCAACAATCAGTGAAATCACGACGGCGGACGCCCACGGAAGTGCGGGAAGAACCTTCGCCACCAGCTTGGACAGGAACAGACGGGCCAAGAGGCCGGCGATGACGGGAAGCAGGACGGTCTTGACGATGTCCAGAACCATGGCGCCGGCGTCGATGTGGAGGAAGGATCCGGCCAGGAGCAGGGTGAGTGCCGGGGTAACCAGTGGTGCGATCAAGGTGGACACCGAAGCAACCGCAACGGACAGTGCCACATCACCCTTGGCCAGGAACGCCATGACGTTGGACGCGGTTCCGGACGGAGCGCATCCCACCAGGATCAGGCCCACCGCGAGCTCCGGTGGAAGCTGAAGCAGGACGGCGATGAGCCAACCGGCGCCGGGCATGATCACGTAGTGCGCAACGATTCCCAACGCCACAGCCCACGGCCGGCGAGCCACGGAGGCGAAGTCCGGCGGCGTCAGCGTGAGGCCCATGCAGAACATGATGACGCCCAGCAGGTACGGCACCGTCACGCCGAGTGGCTTGAACAGATCCGGAAGCAGGAAGCCAAGAACGCCGGCAACAACCACCAGGATCGGGAAGATAGTGACCGCGATGCGCGCGATCTTGGCCTCGGCGGCGAGGGCTGCGTTGGCTGGCGCGGTGGTTTCGGATGGAGAATTCGTTGCCTCAAGCATTCATCCATGCTCACATTTACCGCCCAACCGGCACGAGTTCATTACTTGCAGCGAGGCGTATATGTCAGACATCCGTCATCCCAGCCCAACTAGGGGACAGCACCTGCTCCACTGAGCCGTCAATAGAGCAAGACCTGTCCCCTAGACTCTTCTATGTCTGTCAAGGCGCGCTTGTTGTTGAGGCGTTGAGTGTGCGGTAGATGTGGCGGGCGAGGTAGCGCTTGATGC
>NZ_JBIVGD010000013.1:0-162911 GCF_044748465.1 Paenarthrobacter sp. NPDC089988 | reverse complement strand
TCGCAAAGCCCCGTGAACCACGGTAAATGCAGCGTCGCGGTAGGTCTTGTCAGAGGAGATTAGTACCCAAACGAATATGCATCGTTACCAGTAAAAGAGAATTGCGGATCCCCTCTCGCTCAACGAGTTGGCCGGGGTGGAGTTCCCTGGTTCCGCCGGGAGGCTACCCTTCGTAGCCGATACAGAGCCGCCATGGGACGCCGGGCAGCTCGCGTGAATCCCCGGAATCGACGGGGATGCTTCCACCTACAAAGCGGCCGGTGTTCGTTGCGAGAATCGCTCCGTGCTGGTCAACGATGCAGCTGTTGGGCGGCAAAGCGCGCAGATGGGGTTCGAACGCAGTCTGGAGTTGGCTGACCGAAACATCTGCGCCAACTACCCCGGCGTATTGGCCGTCTACTGAGATCCGCCTGCCGAAAGTCATCACAATCTCATTGGTTCCGCTGGCGTCCACGTACGCGTGACTGACGTGGTAGCCGCCCTCCTCTGTGTCCTCCCCCGGCAGCCACGGGACGGTGTTCACCTCATAGAGATCCATATCGATGTACAGCCGTTGGTGGGACTCGGGGCCTGTAGGCGCGTAGCACCATGCTATCCATCCCTCCCCGTAGAATTCCTGATCGGCCATGAAGCCGTTGCCGTACAGGAGGGGTACCCCGATGGCCAGGGACCTCCTGGCCACGGCATAGATCTCTGAATCCGCCTTCTCCCGGCTCACGCCGGAGGAAATGCTGGTGCGAACGGCCTGCTCAAGGTCTCGGAGTGAGGCTGCGGCGATCCCTTGGAAGGTGCCGGCGAGTGTCTCGATGGCCGTCACTACGCGGTCCACGGACGGAGGCTGTCCTTTGGTATCGACTGGCGAAACGTCCAGCTCCAACCGTTCGTCGATGACCAGGTTCATGTCCCGCCGCACATGGTCCTCGGCGAGCTGCCGGCTTAGCGCAACGTCGCCGGCCTTGATGGCCTCGACGATCCGCGCGTGATCGTCGGCCGCGGCCTGCCTGCGGGGTGCAGGGTCCATCCAGATCAGCGGGCCAACCTCGGCTTGCAGCTCCGCCTCCTGCCTGGTCAGCCTGACGGAGCCGGAGCTCGCTGCCAGCTCAATGTGGAATTTGCTGTCGGCCCGGATCGCGTCCGCCGGGTGCTCGCTGGTCCGGATTTCATCGGACATGTACTCAAGGCGTGCCAGGGACAGCCGACTGGACCTCTCTGCTGCGGCCGCAGCGGCGCTGCCGGCCAGGAACGCGCGGAACTCGCGGAGGTCGCGCAAATCCTCCAGGGAGTAGGTGCCGACCGACTGCTTTTGCAACCGCGCGACGTCGCCCGTGTTGGCCTTGACGAAGCTTCCTCCGCCCTTGCCGCGCCGGGTCTCCACGAGACCCAATCCCCGCAATTCGGCCAGGGCTGCCCGAAGCGTCAATGTTGACACGCCCATTCTGGTGGCCAGATAGCTTTCGCTCGGCAGCTGGGATCCGTCCTCGAGGACACCGAGCTCTATGGCGTGCCTGAGGCGCCGGGCGACTTCCTCTCCCCTGTCGGCAGTCTCCAGCGGGGCGAAAGCCAGTTGCTCTTTCCATGTAGACACCGGTACTCGTCCTCCTCGAAGAAAGTGACATTTAACCTTGAATGTCTATTGACCCTTATCAATGAAAGTCTATAGTTAAGAGTACCAATCGAAGAGAAGAAGGGCACCTGTTCCGGTCAGACACAGATCAGTAGTGGTGGTCCAAAACCTAGATGAGGAAAGGAGAAGACGATGACGCGGGAAGAAGCTTACGCACAATGCAACCCGGACTCCTATGTTGAGTTTTACGGTGGCCGCTGGATCGTCGTTCCGTTCGCCCAGGTTGAGCAGCCACAGTTCTTTGTCTGCTCGCCGTCGGCGCTGAGCGTCGCCCGGTAGCCCTCCCGTCGCGCTTCCGGTTGTGTTTTAGTAAAGCCATGGCCGATCCCATAGAGGACTATGCACTGTTGTCGGATCTCCTGACGGGGCCTCTGGTTTCCCGCGGCGGCAGTCTTGACTGGGCATGTTTTCCGAGGTTCGACTCCCCTTCGCAGTTCAGCGCACTGCTGGGAACCGATGAACATGGACGGTGGTTGCTCGCCCCGGGTGACCCGGAAGCCCTGGTGACAAGCCGCTCATACGTTGATTCGACCTTCATCGTGGAAACACATTGGCGTACGTCCACGGGTTCCGTCCGGGTTACCGACTTCATGCCGGTAGGGCATGCCACCTCGTCAGTCCTGCGCCGCATCACCGGGCTTGAGGGCGTGGTGGAAATGCACCAGGAACTGGTCATTCGTCCGGGCTACGCGAAGATCGTCCCGTGGACACGACGCATCCACGACGTTGAGTCCGGCGGGACCATGCTCCAGGCCTTGGCAGGGCCGGATGCGTTGGCCCTTCGCGGCCCGCACCTTCCGGAGCCGCACACACACGGTCACGCAGGAGAGTTCACGGTATCGGCGTCGGACGTTGTGGACTTCGAGTTGACCTGGTTTCCGTCGCATCGTCCGGCGCCGGCAAGAATGGATGTGGACGCCGCCCTGCAGCAGGCCACTGCCTACTGGACAACGTGGGGAAGCCACTGCCGGTCCAATGGCGCCTACGGAGAAGCCGTTAAGCGGTCCCTCTTGGTCCTGCGTGCCCTGACGAACTACGAGACGGGCGGGATCGTCGCTGCCCCCACAACCTCCCTCCCGGAGGAATTTGGCGGGTCCAGGAACTGGGACTACCGGTTTTGCTGGTTGCGTGATGCTGCGTTGACCTTGGAATCGATGTTGACCCATGGCTACGAAACCGAAGCATTGCAGTGGCGTGACTGGCTGCTGCGTGCGCTGGCCGGGCAGCCGGAGGACCTTCAGATCATGTACGGCATCGGAGGCGAGCGGGACCTACCGGAGCGGGTTCTCGATCATCTTCCGGGGTACGCCGATTCCCGGCCCGTGCGGATCGGAAATGCCGCCGTGGCACAATTCCAGGCCGATGTGGTTGGCGAAGTGATGGTGTCTTTGGAAAGACTGCGTATGGCCGGCGGCAAGGAAGACCATTTCTCCTGGACATTGCAACAGATCCTGCTGGGATTCGTCGAGAAGCACCTTGATGACAGGGATTACGGCCTCTGGGAAATACGGGGTGAACCACGGTTCTTCACGCATTCACGGGTCATGATGTGGGCCGCCTTCGACTGCGGTATTCGTGCAGTTCGCGATCACGGCCTTGAGGGCCCGGCTGAGCATTGGGAACACCTCCGCGAAAAGCTGCGCGAAGAGATCATGGACCGGGCCTTCAACCCTGGGCTCAATTCGTTCACCCAGACCTATGGCGGTACCCAAACGGACGCAGCCCTCCTGGTCATGCCCCAGGTTGGGTTCCTGCCCTACGGCCACGAACGGATGCTGGGTACGGTGGCACGCTTGGAGGAAGAACTGCTGAACGACGGCGGCCTGCTGTTGCGGTACAGGACAGAGACGGGTGTGGACGGCCTGGAACCCGGAGAGCATCCCTTCCTGGCCTGCTCTTTCTGGCTGGTGGAACAGTACGCCCGAACAGGCCGGGAAGACGATGCCAAACGCCTCATGGACCAGTTGGTGGGGCTCAGCAATGAACTTGGCCTCCTGAGCGAAGAGTACGACACAGATGAAGGACGGATGGCCGGAAACTATCCCCAAGCCTTCTCGCACCTGGCCCTGGTCCGTGCTGCGGATGCCCTGCACGGGGTGGACCTCCTCAGCCTGGCCGGGACCATGTAGGTGCGTTGCCCTGCACGCTCCAGCCCGGTTTCCATGTAAGTTGATCCGCCGTAGGCTGCCCGTCAGGCGGCCGCGTCCGGTTCCAAGGGAAACACCCACACCTCGTCTTTTCCAGCGCGGGAAGAAACTTCACTCGACATGACGTAGTCCCGGGCAGCGGGACCCATCATCCGCAGGCCCACGAGGACCCAGCCCCCGTCGTGGCGGCCCCAACGAAGCCCATGCCGGCGCAAAGTGAAGAGGAATCGCGTTTCGGGTTCCCGCGCAACGTCGGCTATCCGGCACCAGCTGATGTACAGGCCGTAGAGAGTATCGATATCCATGCCCTCGTCGGTGTCCTCTTCAATAATGAGGGATTCCTGGATGAAGCGCGCGAAATTGTCTGTGGCCATGACGGCCTCCAAAGGGGATGAAAGGCAAGAACCGCCGGGCTGCATCGGCGAAAGAGCCTATCCCTCCACGCTACGCACACCTGTCCCGCATCACAAGGGCAGGAATAGACTGGTTCGACCATGACCGGTAGCCCAGCCCGTCTATTCCTTGGAGTCGCTGTTGCGGCGATCCTCATGTCCGGCTGCTCACCGGCTGTCCACGTCCCCGCTCCCCCGCCCGTCCAGGCATCGTCAACCAGCCAGCCCGGTCCGGTCGATAGCGCAGCGGCCATGGCCGGCGATGCATCGCCGACCACCGGGGCAACCCTGGCACCGCCTCCCACGCCAACCCAGGTCGCTGAACCGCAGCCCTTCGCCTTCAACCTCTATGAGGACGGCGACTTCGTACCGCAGTACACGTTCGAGTGGTGTGTGGCCGCAAGCATCCAGATGGCACACAACCTGGTCCGGAAGGGCGGCGACGGCACCTGGGCGGGGCAGGCCCAACAGGGCGAATTATGGGAGATGGCCCGGGTGCGTTCGTCCAACGCCTTCAACGGTGCCAACCCCATGGGCTGGGCAGCCGTGCTTGGGGAGGTGGGCCTGGGCCGCTACCGGGTGGTGAGCATTCCTGGGTACGCGGACGCACTGCGAACGGCCGCGCGGGCCATGGCCAACACCGGCAGGCCTGTTGGCCTGGTGATGTGGAGTGGACGCCACGCATGGGTGATGAGTGGGTTTGAGTCAGTGGGCGATCCACTGCTGCATCCGGAGTTCCAGGTAACCGGGATCAGGGTGCTGGATCCGCTGTACCCCTACGGCAGCGGTCAGTGGGGGCCTTCACCGGCCCCGGGCACCCTGCTGAATCCGGAGCAATTGGCCACACAGTTTGTGGTCCGCGAACCGCGGCGGTGGAGCAGCGGGCTGCCCACCGGCTACATGCTCGTAGTGCCGGAGCAGGCGGGGTCCTAGAGGTCCACCGTCCCACTCTCGCCGACACTCATCCGGGAATCGGAAACCTTGGACTTTACCCATTGAAGGACGGTGGCAGCGGTTCCGCCCGGAGCGCTCCAGTACTCCGCCGAGTCGGAGTCCACACGAAGCAGGCAGACCTCAGGAGTCTCGGGGCCGTCAGGGAACCACGCTTCCACGGCCTGGTTCCAGAGTTCACGGATGGTGGTCCTGTCCGTGACCACTTCCGCGGTGCCGGCCACGGAGACCCACTCGGTGTTCTTGCCGAAGGAGACGTTGACCCTGTTGTCGCCCCGGATGTGGGCCACCTGTGAGGTGCCCAAGCCCGTGAAGAACCAGAGGTCACCGTCATCACGGACCTCTTGGACGGCCAAAGGCCGGCTGACCAATGCCCCTGATTCGTTGACGGTGGTCAACATGCCAATTTTGGTGTGGTTGATGATGTCCGTGACTTTGGCGATGCCTTGCTTTTCACTCATGGTTGCCTCATTCCACCCTTCGTCCGGGAACCCTCCCGGCTTGCCAGCCTATTAGTAAGTTTACTTATTTACTAGTCCGGCGTGCGAAGCCGGCAGGTCACGGGCGTCCCGGTGGCGGTCCCTCGATCAAGGTGGGAATGTACTCAAGGAGTTGGGACCGCCCATCGAAGGTACGGCTCTCCACGAGTTCCAGCGCCACATCCGGATATCCGTCGTAGATCCGCTCGCTCCCGGTCCGGCCGGTAATGACGGGAAAGACCACCAGCCGGTAGCGGTCCACCAGCCCCGCAGTGAGCAGTGACCGGGTCAGGCTGAGGCTGCCCAAGGTACTCAAGGTTCCCGTGCGGGTGCGCTTCAGCTCCCGGACGGCTTCCACTGCATCACCACGTACAAGCTCGGTGTTTGGCCAAGCCAGCGGTTCCTTGACGGATTTGGAGAAGACGATTTTGGGCATCCCCGCCAACCCCGTCAGGCTTGCACCTTCGTCGTCGGAAAACCCCGAGGTATCGTCCTCCGCCTGCTGGGAAAGACTGGACATGACCTTGTACGTGTTGGCCCCCATAAGAAGGGTGATGTCCTTTTTTCCTTCCTCGTCCAGCCACGCCAAATATTCGGGTCCTTCCAACCCCCACCAGCCGGGCCAGCCCTCCCCCGAGGCGTAGCCGTCCAGGGAAATGATGAGGTCCACCATCAACTCGGCTGACGTTTTCTCCGCTGCACTTTCACCCATGGTTGGCTCCTCGGTTTGGCTGCGTTCGGGTGTGGTGGCGGCTATGCTACCGCCGTCGCCTTCCGCCCTTCAAGGACCAAGGCCACTGGGCCGCGCCTGCCGGTTTCAGGCACTTCGATCCACGCGTGACCGCCACAGCAAGTAGACAAAGTAGGGCGCGCCCACCAATGCCGTGGTGATGCCGGCTGGAATCTGGGCCGGAGCAATGATTGTCCGGCCGATGACATCGGCCAGGACTACCGTGGAAGCGCCGATCAGGGCGGCCACCGGAAGCACGCGCACGTGCCGTGCACCCACCAGGGTACGTGCAGCGTGGGGAGCTACGAGGCCAACGAACGCAATGACACCCACCGATGAAACCGCCCCGGCGGTCAGGAGCACTGCCACGGAGAGGAGGATCAACCGGGAGCGCGTCAGGCGGATGCCAAGTACGCGGGGTGAATCGTCGTCCACGGCGATCAGGTCGAGGTCCCTCCGCAGGGCGGCCAGGACGGGAATCGCCATCACCAGCGCAAGCAGCGGAGGCAGGACCGAGGCGAAGTTTCGCCCGTACGTTGATCCGGAAAGCCATGTCAAAGCCTTGGTTTGGTTGAACGGATCCGTTGAAACGAGCAGGACAGTGATGATGGCCGCGAGTCCTGCGGAGACGCCGATTCCGATCAGGACAAGCCGGTTCTGCTGCAGGCCTCCGCGGAAAGACAGGCCAAAGACCAACGCGGCGGACAGTGCGGCGCCCAGCAAGGCCGAGCCGGTAACTACCCACGCTCCAGCCAGGGGAACCGTGGTGATCACCGCAATGGCGGCCAAACCGCCGCCGCCCGAGACGCCCAGGATGCCGGGCTCGGCCAGCGAATTCCGGGAGACCGCCTGGATGAGGGCGCCGGCAAGGGCCAGCGCCGCACCCGCCAGGACTGCGGCCAGGACACGCGGCATCCGGGTGCCCAGGATGGCATTGACCCGGTTTCCGGACTGCCCCGTTATCCAATTGACCAGATCCCCAAGCAGCAGTTTGGCATCGCCGAGCAAAGCTCCCGCCACGAGGAGCCCCGCCAGCAGGACCAGCAAGGTCACCAGGACGCCGCAGTAAAACCTGCGCGAGCGCAATCGCGCCAGGGCATCCCCGGCGGCGCTGAGGCCGGCGTCGGTCATGCGCAACGCAAGGGCCACCAGGAACACAGCACCAAAGACGGTGGTCACCGCGCCCGTCGGCACCTCGACGCCGGCCTGGGCACCGAACAGCCCGCGTACGGCGACGTCCGCGCCAACCACGACTATCGCTCCGGCCAACCCGGAAACGGGCAGCAGGGAACGGTGGCGGCCAAGGCCGCGGAGGCGGCTGGCCAGCATTCGGACGATGGCCGGGGCGCACAGCCCCACGAAACCGATGGGTCCCGCAATGGTCACCGCCGCTGCGGACAGGACAACAGCCAGGACGACGGCGGCCACCCGGGCTACGCGCGGATCGGCACCTGCCAGCCTCGAGGCGTCGTCCCCCAGGCCCAGGAGGTCAAGCCTGCGGGACAGTACCAGGAGCAGGGCGACAGCCACCAGTACCACCGGCGTGAACTGCAGCAATTCATCCGTGCGGGACTGGGCGAGGCTCCCTTGGCCCCAGGCATAGAGCCCGGTTGTCTGCTGGCTGAACAGCAGCAGGAGGGCGCTGGTCGCCGAATGGAGGCCCAGCGCCAGTGCGGTCCCTGCAAGGACCAAGCGAATGGGGCCGCCGTTGCCGTTGGCTCCACCGCCTGAGAGGGCCAGCACGAGCACGGCGGCGGCGAGTCCGCCAAGGAAGGCAACGCCACCGGACAAAAGCGCGGGCAAGGAAAAACCGAACGCCGCTACGCCTACGATCGCGAAATGCGCGCCGGCGTTGACCGCCAAGGTATCGGGCGATGCCAGGACGTTGCGGGTTGCCGATTGCAGCGCGGCTCCGGCAACGCCCAGGGCTACGCCCACCAGGAGGCCTGCCACGAGGCGCGGCACGCGGGAGGCGATCAACACCGCCGTCGCCTGGTCCGAGCCGCTGCCGGTGAGCAACCCCAGTAACTCGGCAGGGCCGACGTCGGCCGTCCCTTGGGTCAGGTGGAGCAGCGAAAAGGCCGCCAGGAGTGCCAGGCCGGCTACGGCGGCAAGAGCGGTTCCGGACCTGCGCCGGGAACCGGCAGGAGCGGGGGCGGGAGCGCCCGCCACGGCCGTGGTAGCGGTCATGGCGGGCCTCCGTGCTGTTTGGGTCATGATGCGGCGGTGCTATTTGGTGAGGGAGGCCACCAGGGCGTCGACGTATTGCGTCATCGAAGCCGGGCCACCGAACATCCAGATGCCGTCCGGCAGGCGGTGGACGCTTCCGGAAGCGACGAACGGAAGGGACTTCCAGACCGCGTTGTTGGTCAGCTCATCGGTGAAGTCGCCGTCGGCGTTGTTGGTGATGTAGGCAAAGCTGTCCGCGTTGATGGCGGTCAAGCCCTCGACGTCGGTGGACGCCAGCCCGTAGGCGGGATCGCCTTCCATGGTCCAGGGGCTCACCAGCCCAAGTTCGGTGTTGATGTCCGCCAGCAGGGATCCCTTGACGTACGGCCGGACCGAAACCTTGCCGTCGGCCACCCAACCGTCGGCGAATGCCACGCGCTTGCCTGCGAGCCCGGCCTTTTCGAGGTCGGACTTGCCCTTGGCCACCGCTGCATCGAACGCGGCGATGGCTTCATCGGCCTTCTTTTCCGTGCCTGTTGCCTTGGCGACGAGCTTGAGGTTGTCCTCTGCCTGTGCGATCTGGCGGCTCGCGTCGGCCGACTTGACCACCACAACGGGAGCCAGCTCCTCAAGCTGCTTGATGACCGGGTCGGTCAAGTCCGTGGTGGCGACAATCAGGTCGGGATCCAGGGAAGCGATGGTGTCGAAGCTGGGTTCGCTGCGGGTTCCGATGTCCTTGGGCGTGCCGTCCAGCTTGCCGGCTGTGACCCAGGCACTGTAACCCTTGACGTCGGCCACACCCACGGGCATGACGCCGAGCGTCGTGAGGTTCTCCACGACGTTCCACTCCGTGCCAACCACGCGCTTGGCGGGTCCGTCGAGTTTGACCTCCGTGCCGCGGGCGTCGGTCACGGTGATGGCACCGCCGCCTGCGGCGCCGCTGGAGGCCGAACCGGCTGGTGCTTCAGTGGTGCCGCAGCCGGTGAGGAGAAGCGCGGCAGCGGCGGTAGCGGCCAAAGCCTTGGGGATTTTCATGGACGCGTGGTCCTTTCATTGTTGGGGGGTTGGGTTTCGCTGTGCCGGCCCACTGCGCGGGTGCGCAGCCTTCCGGTCAGCGGATCAGTGTGGGTAACGATGGGGATGGAATAGACCTCGCTGAGGAGTGTGGCGTCGAGGGCCTCGTGTGCAGGACCCGCCGCAGCGATGCGGCCTTCGGAGAGCACTACTACCTGGTCGGCCAGCGCCGCAGCCTCGTCGAGGTCGTGCAGCACGACGCCGACGGCCACACCGTGGACGCGGGCCAGGTCGAAAACGAGGTCGAAGATTTCCACCTTGTAGCGAAGGTCCAAATGGTTCGTTGGTTCGTCGAGCAGGAGCACCGAGGTGTCCTGGGCCAGGCAACTGGCCAGCCACACGCGCTGGAGCTGCCCTCCGGAAAGCTCGTGGACTCCCCTGCCGGCCAACTCATCGACGCCGGTGAGCAGCATGGCGCGTTCGACGGCGGCAGCCCCCTCAGGGTCGGCCGCCCGCCAGCGTCCACGGTAGGGATGGCGGCCGAACTCGACTACGTCACGAACGCTCAGGCCGTGCGGGACCGGGCGGCTCTGCGAGAGCAACGTCACGTGGCGGGCAAAATCGCTGCGCTTCATCATGAGGGCATCAACTGCGTTACCGTCCGAGGGGTTGACGGTAACGCTTCCCGATGACGTGGCATGCAAACGTGCCAGGGCCCGCAGCAATGTGGACTTTCCGCTGCCGTTGGGGCCCACCAGGGCGACGATCCGCCCGGGCTCCAGGTCCAGGCCAGCACCGTGCACAACGGCCTTGGCGCCATAGCGCAACACAAGGTCGTGAGCCGTGAGGCCCGCGTGTTTTCCCTGCTCAATCAGAGTTTGCTCAATCACAGATGGAAGATTAGCTTAGGCTTACCTAATTTATGAAAACGGTGGCGTCATTTGTCAGCGGAGTCACAACACGCCTGGGTGGTGGCATCATTACGTTCATGGCTTTTGACCAGCTCCCTACTGTCCAGCGCCTTCGTCCCCAAGGGCTCGTGAATAGCCCCGCCTTCAGCCATGTCGCCATCGTGCCTCCTGGCGCCACCACCATTTACGTGGGCGGGCAGAATGCGGTGGATGCAGACGGCAAACTCGTTGGACCGGACGACGTCGCAGTTCAGAGTGCCCGCGCCTTGGCCAATGCCCGCACCGCCCTGGCCGCGGCCGGAGCGGCCCTCTCCGATGTGGTGCAATGGACTGTGCTCTTCGTCGACGGCGCGGACCTCGCGGCCGGGTACGGGGCCATCGCTGCCGAGCTCGCCTCGGATGAACCTCCACTGGTCACGGCCGCTCGCGTGGCAGGCCTCGGCGCCCCCGGTGCCTTGGTGGAGATCAGTGCGGTAGCCGCCGTCGTTCGCTGACTTGCAAGTGAGGGCTCCGCAAGGTGCCCCCGGCAACTCCTCTGGTTCAGGGGGCCGAACGTTGCTAGCGTGACGCCATGAGTCCCTCGAAGACCCCTCCCGAGATCCTGGCCATCGACGACTGGGACGTCAGCATTTCAAGTCCGGACAAGGTGGTATTTCCGGAACCGGGGATCACCAAGCTGGATCTGGTCCGGTATTACCTGGCCGTTGCGGAGGGAGCATTGCGCGGTGCGGGCGGCCGTCCCATGGTCCTGAAGCGCTTCCCCAAGGGCATCAACGCCGAGCCGTTCTTCCAAAAACGTGTTCCTGAGAACCATCCGCCTTTCATCGACACGGCAACCCTGCACTATTCATCCGGGACCTCGGCCGAGGAAGCGGTCATCCGGGATGCTGCAGGATTGGCATGGGTAGTGAACCTGGGGTGCCTCGACCTCAATCCGCATCCTGTGCGCGCAGAGGACCTTGACCATCCGGACGAACTGCGTATCGATTTGGATCCAATGCCAGGAGTGGATTGGTCCCAAATCGTGGATGTTGCCTACGTGGCGGGGGAAGTGCTGGAGGACATTGGATTGGTGGGGTGGCCCAAAACCAGCGGATCCCGGGGTTTACACATCCTGGTCCGCATCAAGCCCGAGCACGACTACAAACAAGTGCGCTTCGCGGCCGAAACGCTCGCCCGCGAAATCGAGAACCGGGTACCCGGACTTGCCACTGCCCGATGGTGGAAGGAGGAACGGGGCGAAAGCGTCTTTGTTGACTTCAACCAAAACGCCAAGGACCGGACGGTGGCCTCCGCCTACTCGGTGCGGCCGCTACCCGACGCCAGGGTCTCCACTCCCCTCACCTGGGATGAGCTGGCGACGGCCAGGCCCGGCCAATTCACTGTGTTGACCGTACCGGCGCGGTTTGCGGAGCAAGGGGATCCCCACGCAGGGATCGATGGTGCTGCAGGCAGCCTGGACCGGCTCCTCGCTTTGGGCGCCGAACTGGGACCGGCAGAAAAGGCTCCGCGTTCAGGTGATGGTTCCGGACGACGGCAGTCGGTCATGCCGCTCATTGAGGTGGCCCGCACCAAGACCAAGCCTGAAGCCCTTGAAGCACTGGAGGAGTGGAAGTCGCGCCACGCAGCTGTTGTGCCGGAGTTGCACCCTGCCGATGTCCTGGTGGACGGCATGCGCGGCTCAAGCTCCCTGTGGTACCGCGTCCGCATCAACCTACAGCACGTTCAGGAAGCAAAACGCCCGGAGCAGGAAGAGTTGATCGCCAACTACGATCCCTGGGCCGGCAAGGAATGGCCCGGCCGGCCCGGAGCGTGACCCCGCTCCCCTGCTTCCGCTAGTGCCGCGGAATGTTGCGGAGGTTGCTCCGGGCCATGCTGACCGCCTCCCCTGCCCCACGGTTCAGCACCACCTTGGACATTGCGGTGGCGAAGCCGATCACCTGGGAGCCCGAAATCTTGGGCGGGAGGGACAACGCCTGGGGGTCAGTGATCAGCTCAACCAGCGACGGTCCGGGGTGCGCGAACGCCGAACGGTAGGCCCCTTCGATGTCCGCGGGATCCGTAACCCGGACGGCATGGAAGCCCAGGGCGGCGGCCACTGCCGCATAGTTGACGTCGGGAACGTCAACACCGAAGTCCGGCAAGCCGTCCACAAGCATTTCCAGCTTCACCATGCCCAAGGTGGAATTGTTGAACACCACTACGTTCACCGGAAGTTTGAGCGCTGCGACCGTGATGAGCTCTCCCAGCAACATGGACAGGCCTCCGTCCCCCGAAACCGAGACCACCTGGCGTTCCGGGAACGCCACCTGCGCTCCGATGGCATGCGGCAGGGCGTTCGCCATGGAGCCGTGGAGGAAGGAACCAATCAACCTGCGCGTGCCCAGGGGGTTGATGTACCGGGCCGTCCACACGTTGCACATCCCGGTGTCGGCCGTAAAGATGGCGTCTTCTGCTGCAACCTGGTCCAGCAGTGAGGCCGCGTACTCCGGGTGGATGGGTTGTTTCTTCTCCACTTTCCGGGTGTAGGCTCCCACGGCCTTGTTCATCAGGCGATCGTGCTTCTTCAGCATCTGGTCCAGGAAACGCCGGTTGGTCTTCGGCTTCACCAGGGGCAGCAGGGCGGTGAGGGTAGGCAGGACGTCGCCGTGCACGGCAAGGTCGACGTCCGTCCGCCTCCCCAGCCGCTGTGCGGCCCTGTCCACTTGGGCCGTGCGGGTATCCGGCAGGAACTGGTCGTAGGGGAAATCGGTCCCGAGGAGGATCAGCAGGTCAGCGTCCTCGATGCCTTCCGCTGCCGCGCCATATCCAAGCAGGCCCGTCATGCCGATATCGAAGGGGTTGTCGTATTGGACGAAGTCCTTGCCCCGCAGGGAGTGTCCGATGGGTGCCTTGGCGAGTTCGGCCAGGGCGATCAGCTCACTGTGGGCTCCCGCGACGCCCGCCCCCGCGAAAATGGCGACCTTGCCGGCGTCGTTGATGGCATCGGCGAGGGCCTGCACGCTCGTGGGATCGGGGATCAAGGCGGCCGGGCGGAAGGTGGCCGGCAGTGGCGTGGGCGCCGTGGCTTCGAGGCCGGCAATATCGCCCGGGAGTGTTACGACGGATACTCTGCCGAGTGCCAGCGCGCTCTGGATGGCGCTGTGCATGACCCTTGGGGCTTGCTCGGCCGTGCTGATCAATTCCGAGTAGACGGAACACTCATTGAACAGCCTGTCAGGGTGGGTTTCCTGGAAGAATCCGCTGCCGATCTGCTTGCTTGGTATGTGCGAAGCGATGGCCAGTACTGGAGCGCCTGTCCGGTTGGCGTCGTAGAGGCCGTTGATCAGGTGAAGGTTGCCGGGGCCGCAGGAGCCCGCGCACACGGCGAGCTTCCCGGTCAGCTGCGCTTCCGCGGCGGCAGCGAAGGCAGCGGCCTCCTCATGGCGCACGTGGATCCAGTCGATGCCGCCTTTTGCTGATCCGCCGGTTTGCCGGACGGCATCCACAAGGGGGTTCAGGCTGTCACCCACGATCCCGTAGATCCGCTGCACCCCGGCAGCTTGGAGTTGTTCTATGAGCTGGGTGGCGAGTTCCTTGGCCATGCGTGCAGACTCCCGTGTTTTGTGGTGGTGGCTGACACGGCCAAATATAGCCGCCCAGGATCAACGGATTTCCGCCGTCCGCTACGGCAGTTCAGTCAGTGCGGATGCTTTGTGGGCTGCGCGGGCGCCGGTTTTCGCAGATTCCACGACGTATTGCGGCTCATCTTCGCTGGCGCGGTGGGTGTTGCCATCAAGCTGAAAATCGCTCGTCTTCTTTTCA
This sequence comes from Paenarthrobacter sp. NPDC089988, assembly GCF_044748465.1. NCBI lineage: Bacteria > Bacillati > Actinomycetota > Actinomycetes > Micrococcales > Micrococcaceae > Paenarthrobacter > Paenarthrobacter sp. NPDC089988. The sequence goes on along the minus strand of NZ_JBIVGD010000013.1, from coordinate 148,690 downwards.
ACGATCTTGCCGTGTGTCTTGCCTTGGGAGGTGTTCCACTCCACGTGCGTTCCCTTGCTCAGTGCCATGGTGTTCCTTTGCTTGGTCTGGACCGTCCGGGGCCTGGATAGCCGGAAGGCGCACCTGTGGGGTGGAGCCTTCGGAGACGACGCTAGTGGACTTGTCCTGCGCGCGGAACCTCATTCGCGGAGTGGTAGCCCGGGCGTCACCTTTGGCGTCCGGGGCGGAGGGAGAAGTTACATGCCGGAAACTTCGGCTTGATGGATCGGAAACGCCGCCTGTGTTGAATGTCAGTTATCAACGTTTCATGACATGATCCACTAAGGAGTTACCTGTGACCACCGAGATCAACTTCCGCTACCTCAGCGAACCCGACATGATCGCCGCCGGCGTCGGCGACCTGGTCCGCTGCACCGACGTCATGGAGGAAGCCCTCGTCCTCCTGCGCCAGGGCGATTACCGAATGGCCGGCGAGAACGGCAACTCCCACGGCGCCATGATCACCTTCCCGGCAGCCCCTGCGTTTGAGGGCATGCCCAAGGACGGACCGGACCGACGCTTCATGGCCATGCCCGCCTACCTCGGCGGCCGCTTCGGTACCTCCGGGGTCAAATGGTACGGCTCCAACACCGAAAACCGGCAGAAGGGTCTCCCCCGCTCCATCCACGTCTTCGTCCTCAACGACAGCGACACCGGCGCCCCGCTCGCGATCATGAGCGCCAACCTCCTCAGCGCCTACCGCACCGGTGCCGTTCCCGGCGTCGGAGTCAAGCACCTGGCCAAAGCAGACGCGAAGGTCGCCGCCGTCGTCGGACCCGGCGTGATCGCCCGTTCCGTCCTGTCGACCACCCTCGCCCTGCGCCCCTCGATCGACACCCTCTACGTCAAAGGCCGCAGCGAAGGCAGCACCCAGGCCTTCGTCGACTGGGCCCAGGCCACCTTCCCGCAACTGAGCAAAGTCGCGGCGGCACCGAGCATCGAGGACGCCATCTCCGAGGCCGACGTCGTCATGGCCACCACCTCCACCGATGCCGCCGGAAGCGAAGCCTTCCCCTACTTCCCCAAGCACGCCATCAAACCCGGCGCGCTCCTGCTCCTGCCCGCCGCGGCCCGCTTCGACGACGACTTCCTCCAAGGCGACGCCCGCCTGGTCATCGATGCCGAAGGCCTCTACCAGGCCTGGCTCGAAGAATACGGCCCCACCGCCTACCAGATCCTCGGCATCCCCGGATCCCACTGGTTCGGTCTCCTCGAAGAAGGCAAGCTCCCCGCCTCCAAGATCGAAGAAATCGCCGACATCGCCACCGGCAAACTCCCCGCCCGCCGCGACGACGAAGAAATCATCCTCTACTCAGTCGGCGGCATGCCCATCGAAGACGTCGCCTGGGCCACCGAGCTCTACCGCACCGCCGACGAAAAGAACATCGGTACCGTCCTGAACCTCTGGGAAACCCCCGCCCTCGCCTGACCCGCCCCACAAGAAGACCTGCGTTGGGGGCGGCGGTCACCCGCCCCCAACGCACTCCACCCACATCGCTCCGCTGCACCCAAAGAACCGTTCGAAAGGGGTTTCCCATGGATACGGGAAATGTCGCCTGGCTGCTGGTCAGCTCGGCCCTGGTTTGTTTGATGATCCCCGCGCTTGCCCTGTTCTACGGCGGGATGGTGGGCTCGCGCCGCATCCTGAACATGATGATGATGTGCTTCGGCGGCGTCAGCATCGTCGCCGTCCTCTGGGCCGCGTTCGGCTACTCCGCGGTGTTCGGCAACTCCCTCGGCGGCGCCGGACTGCTCGGCGACCCCACCCAATACCTCGGACTGGAACAACTCCTTGCCGATGACCCCAACGCCGCCATCCCACCGGCCCTGTTCGCCGCGTTCCAGCTCTTCTTCGCAGGCATCACCACTGCCATCATCGCCGGCGCCGCGGCCGGACGCATGAAGTTCGGCGCCTGGATGCTGTTCGCCGCCCTCTGGGCAACAGCGGTCTACCTCCCCGTCGCCCACTGGGTCTTCGCCCTGAACTCCCCCGACGGGAGCGTCACCGGCGGCTGGATCCTCAACGGGCTCAAAGCCATCGACTTCGCCGGTGGCACGGCAGTGCACATCAATGCCGGAGTGGCCGCCCTCGCCCTCTCACTGGTCCTAGGCCGAAGTGCCGGGTGGCCCAAAAGCGAACACGTCCGCCCCCACAGCAGGCCGCTCGTCCTCGTCGGTGCCGGACTCCTCTGGGTCGGCTGGTACGGCTTCAATGCCGGGTCAGCGCTCGCAGCCGGGAACACCGCCGCCGTCGTCTTCCTCACCACCTCAGTGGCAGCTGCCGCCGCCCTCCTGGGCTGGATCGCCGTCGAACGCCTCCGCCGCGGCCGTGCCAGCAGCATCGGCGCCGCCTCCGGGCTCGTCGCCGGCCTCGTTGCGATCACCCCAGCCTGTGGCGCGGTCAGCCCCCTGGGCGCGATCGCCATCGGCGCCATCGCCGGTGCGGTGTGTTCGCTGGCTGTGGAGTGGAAGTTCCGCCTGGGCTTCGACGACTCCCTGGACGTGGTGGGAGTGCACTTGGTGGGCGGCGTCATTGGCACGCTGCTGATCGGCGTCTTCGCCACCGAAGCAGCTCCGAACAAGGCCGCCGGACTGCTCTACGGCGGCGGTTTTGGCCTCCTCGGCACCCAGGCCCTGGCTACGGGAGCCGTGTTGCTGTACTCCTTCGCCGCAACCTGGATCGTGGCGAAACTCGTTCAGGTGACGGTAGGACTACGCATCCGGCCGGAAGACGAACTACGCGGCATCGACATCGCCGCCCACGCCGAAGAGGCGTACCTGGTGGACGAAGAGCCCGAAATGCTCGGATCTCCCTCGCGTTCGTAAAGCGCCATGCGCACGTGAAGAGGGGCGGCCTGAAGATACATCCAGGCCGCCCCTTCTGGTTCTTTCAGCGGGCCGAAACCGCGAGGAAGCGAATAGGCAGCTCCACCAGGCGCAGCGGACCGTGCGGACCTTCGCCCTCGAAGACCAGCGAATCCCCGGTGGCGAGCTCGTATTCGTAAGACCCGTGCCCGTAGACCATCCGACCTTCGAGCATGTAAATGAACTCCGTGCCGGGGTGCTGGAACTGCGGGAAGACATCGGAGGCGCTGGTCAGCGTCACGAGACTGGGCTCGATGGCCTGGTCACGACGCTTGAGGGAGCCGAGGGAACGGTACTCATGCCCGTGCCGGGTACCGCTCCTGACCGTGACGCTTCCTTCCCCGGCCCGGGTCAGGGTGGCTTCGCGTTCAGTGTCCGCGCCCTGGAACAGCGCGGTCACCGGTACGTTCAAGCCTTGGGCCAGTCGCTGCAAGGTGGTCAGTGAACACGAGGTGCTGGCCGACTCGATCTTCGAGATCATCGCTTTGGACAAGCCTGTGCGGTTCGCCAGTTCCGCCGCCGACATCCCCGCATCTACCCTGTGCCGTTTCACCTGGACAGCGATAACGCCCTCCAATGCCCCGAGGGTGGCTCCTGATTCCGGGTGGTCTACGGTCGCTTCGGCCTTTTCCGTCCGCCCAGTTGTCATGCGTTTGAGTATAGATGCGCCCGGCCCGCTGCGGCCCCCCAAACAGGCCTTAGGCGGCAGGCCGCCACATAATGGCCGAGCGGAGATCCTTTGCGACTTCAGTCGGGTTGGGCGCTGCGTGGATCGCGGCACCGACGACGGCGACATCCGCGCCTGCTTGCTGGACGGCGTCGATGGTACTCGGCTTGACGCCACCGGCAACCGAAAACGGTACGCCGGATGCGACGCCGGCACGGACCAGCCCATCCAGGTCGAATCCCGGGGCTCTCTGCTCGTCGAGGCCACCGGTCATCTCCACGAACGATGCACCCAGGCCCCAGACTTCCTTGGCGCGGGCAACCTTGTCCGTGACGCCGATCAGGTCGACGACCACACCCTTGTTCCGGGCCTTCGCGGCTTTGACGGCACCGGCGATGGTGGAGTTGTCCGCGGCACCAAGCACAGTGACCAGATCCGCGCCGGCGCCGAATGCCAGGTCGGCTTCCAGCTCACCCGCGTCCATGGTCTTCATGTCGGCAAAGACGATCTTGTCCGGATGGGCTTCCTTGACGGCCGTGATGACGGCAAGGCCCTCGGTCTTAATCAGGGATGTCCCTAGTTCGATGATGTCCACATACCTGGCTACTTTGCCAGCCAGTTCGAGCGCGGCTTCGGTTGTGAGGAGGTCGATGGCTACCTGGAGTTTCATGAGGTGGCTCCTAAAGGGGTTACGGCTGTGGAAATGAAACCGGTCCCCGGTGCGGCAACGGACGACTTTGCCGCTGCCGCACCGGGGACCGGAAGTAAAGAACGGACTGGCACGCTGGTGTGGATTTCGTGCCAGTCCGCGCTGGTGCTGGTTAGTTCCCGTTGTGGCAGCAGGTGTCGCTGTCACCGGTTTGGGTGGTGCTGGTGGTGGTGGGGAGGTTGAGGGTGGGGTTTTGGTTGAAGAAGCCGTGGGGTTCGAGCATGAAGCCGATGTTTTGGCGGGGCATGACGGGCCAGTCTTCGAGGCGGACGACGTGGTGCATGCCGAAGGTGTACCAGACTACGAGGTCTTGATCGACGATGTTGCGGTCTTTTTGGGTCCAGATGTGCAGTCCGTCATCGGCGCCGGTGGCCTGGTTCGGGTATTCGCCGGCGGCGAAGCGTTCGGTGCGGTCGTAGGGGGTGACCCAGAGGTTGTGGCGGGCGAATTGGGCGCGTTTGGAGACGTAGGCGTCGTCCCGGGCGGCGAGTTGGATGCCGTTGGTGGGGATCAGCCGGTACGCGACGGGTTCGTTGACGAGGTTCTTGGAGTCGTGGTTGGTGATTTTCCAGAACCGGTGCTTGGCCTCATCGGTTTTCCGGATCGCGGCTTGTTCGGTTTCCAGGAGCCGGTCCACGGCCATGAACGCGGTGCCGGTGGGGTTGTGTTCGGGGTATTCCATGTCCACTTCGTACACGGCGTTCTTCACCCCATCGAGTTCGAAGTCCATGCGGACGTTGAACATGTGCTGGTGGATCGGTGCGTAGAGCCCGTCGTTGTTCAGGTTCTGCCCGTACGGGTTCCTTTCACCGGGTTGCTGCCCGGCGGTGGAGAGGATACCGGTGGCCTTGACCAGGAACTCAATACTTCCGTCGAGGAAGAGGTGCCAGTAGAAGGCGTATTCGTAGTTCGCGACCGTGGCGATGAAGGAAATGACCAGTTTCCGGGACCGGCGGGTCTCGGCGGTGCCTTCACGGAAATCGAAGTGCTTCCACAAAATGGAGTCGTCTTCTTCGTGCATGCAGATCGCGTTCTTGATCGTCCACGGGTTGCCGTGCGAATCCACCGAGTGCCCGTCGAAGTACTTGATCTCACCCAGGCAATCACAGCCCAGGGTCAGGGAGTTGGCCATGTTGCCGATGTTGTACTCACCCGAGTCGAACGCGTTCTTCTTCGCCTGCACCGGGGCCGTGTCACCATACGGGACGACCATTTCCGAGAGCGAAGCACGGTTGATCACCGGACGGTCCACGTCATTGTCACGGAATTTGAGCTGGTGCAGCACCAGGCCCTCACGCGGGGTGAACCCGACCCGGAAGGACCAGTCAGCCCAGCGCACATGATTCCCGGTGACCGTGAAGGACGCGCCTTCGGGTTGGGTGATGTTCAACGGCTTCAAATCCGTCCGGGGCTCCCCCACATACTTGGGCAGGTAATTACCCCGGGCCGAGGGCACCGGGATGGCCTGGTCATCCTCCAGGCGGACGACCTTGCCGGCGTTGAGGTCATAGAAAACAATGAAGTTCTCAATCGGGTGCGCGTACGGGGAATCATCAGCCTCATCACGGACGAACACCAACGCCCGCATCAGCCGCCGGCCCTCGTTATCCTCACCGAAATACCCCACCGACCACGGCTCGAAACACACCAAATCCAGATCCGTCAGGCCACGCTTAGCCAACGCCGCGATCACGTCCGGGTCCTTCCGGCACGCGTCCTCACACTCAGCGAACTCATCCAACATGAACGGCGGCTGCACATTCTCCGCCAACATCTTCCACGAATCCACCGTGCCCGCATCCAAATCCACCACGGCCTCAAAAGACCTGGCCTGAGCACGGTCAACCAGCACCGCGTCAGCCTCACGAGCCACCGCAACACCAGCCCGCAAATCCTCCTTCGACGGCTCACGCAACTCCACGCTGATGAACCGGAACGACTCAGCCGCAGCCGGACCCTCCTTCAACACCGCCACCGCACGCGCGATCTCCACCCGCGACAACGGATCCAACGGATGCGAAACACCCACCAAAACCTCAGTATCAGCATTCAAAGTCACAACTAACTCCTTTGTTTCCTGGGAAGGGACGCCTGCTGACGGCGTGCAGGCCCCGGGAAGCGATGTGTCTACATCCCGCACGGCCCGGTACTGCTCATCAGGGCGAACGTACATAACGGGCCATTGATGCGCCGGAACCGTTCAACACTGTCCGGAAATGGTCATCAAGGCCGACGGAACGGAGCGTACGAGCACCTTTGGTCCGGTGGGGCCGGCAGGTGGCCGTACGAATGCCTGGCATGCCCTGGTTTCCAGGGATTCAGAGAAGCTCTGCGATGAACCCAACTGCTGTGATGCCAGTCACCCGCATTCCTTTCATGCAGTAAAACTACGCCATGAATTTCATTCATGCGAGCGATTTATCGAGAATTACCTGAGAAATTATCCGCCATTAATTCCCAATCGAGTTAACATGCTGGAAACATATGCGAAACATGCAGTCGTCCCAGGGAAACGCCATGCGGTCCGCCACAGTACGAAGACAGCTGAAGGCCCTGACGGTTCCATGACACTCCATTTGGTCATGTGCCGTCAGGGCCTTCAGTTGTATTTGGTGGGCCATCTGGCCTCATCGGGAGCGGCGCACGGAGGCCGGGAGAGTCTTTCGCGCGCCGCGCCACCCGCCCCCGTACGCCCGCTTCCTATGGGGTGGGATCCAGGACCTTTTCCGGCTCTGCTGCATCGACGGGCTGCACCGCTTCCTCGGTGGACTCGCTGTTGGGACGTCGCTTCTCACGCTGGGAGTAAAGCCAGATAGGCAGGTACAGGGCGAGGACCAGGAAGCCTACCCAGGTTGACGTCCAACCAATCTCCAAGCTGTTCAGGTAGACCACGCCGACTACGCAGAACGGTACGTTGAACAGGCCGAAGAGCAAGGACACATGCTTCCAGCCCTTCGGGGCCTTGAACGGACGCTCCAGGTTGGCAAAGGCCGGGTGCTTCTTTGCCCTGACGTAGGCCAGCAGGCTAATGCCGTTGGCGAGCGTGTAGCCGATGGCTGAGGCTGCAAGGATGGCGGCAGCGTTGCCCATGGAGATGAGGACCAGATTGAACGCACCGATGATGAGCATGGCCACGAACGGTGTTCCCTGGCGGTTGGTCTTTCCAATGAAAGCGGGCAGGTTTCCTTCTGTTGACATTGAGTGCATGGCCCGGGATGAACCCAGGTAGGCCGTTTGGATGATCAGGACCATTGCGGCAACCAGCATGATGATGGTGACGATCGAACCGGCTTGGCCAAAGACTGCCTGGGCTACCGGGATGAGCGGCGAAACAGCTTGGGCCTGCACGCCATCAACACCAAGGACACCAATGACGGCGGTTTGGAGGAGGACGTAGAGCACCAGGCAGATCAGTCCGCAGGCGAGCAGCGCCTTGGGGACGTCCTTGGCGGGGTTCTTGTATTCGGGCCCGTAGATTGCCGCCGTTTCCCAGGCACAGGCGCTCCACTGGGAGATCGCAAAGATGCCGAAAAGCATCAGGATATGGTGCAGGTCCCAGCCCCAATCGGACGGCCACCAGTTTCCGGTGATGTTGGCCATGTCCACGTGGCCCGTGGCGAACGGTGCAACCGCCAGGACTACCAGCGGAATCAAGGAGATGGCAGCCAGGATGTACCCGAGAATGGCGCCGTCCTTCAGCCCGAACCAGTTCACCACATACAGGCCACCAAAAATCACGACGCCGGAGATCAGGGCAAGCTGGTATTCGCTGAAGGTCTCCCCCAGCACCGGGAACAGGCCGTGCAGGTAGCCGCCCACAAGGATGGCGAAGATGGCAAGAATGGGATTCCATCCGAACCAGTAGCTCCAGGCAGTGAAACCGCCAATCAGCTTTCCCATGTCGTACTTGCCCTTGAAGTTTTCATTGCGGAAGACCAACTGCGCGAACCCAGGCAGTCCTGAGGCCTTTGGGAACGTGGTGGCCATCTCGGCGTAGGCGGCGTTTTGCAGGAAGCCCTGAAGCACCGAAATCGCCCAGATAAGGATGGCCGCGGCAGACACATACATCGGCAGGTAGCCCAGGGATGGCAGGATCAGCAGGGGCACGCCCAGGGCAATGGCCATGCCCTGTTTCCAGTTGATCGACCTCTTCAGATGGTCGACGCCATCTACACGATTTTCACTCATAACATCTCCTTGATGTACTGACAGCAGGTGGCCGCGCGGCATCGACCCCGGCCCGGTGGAAGCGTGGAAGCATCCGCGGACACGCAGAAGAGTCCGCGGGAAGGGGAATCCCAGGCAGGGAGGCGCGAAATGGTCACAATCGGTGGGATCCCGGGGTCGGTGAAACAACGGTCGGACTCCCGGACCCCGGCTTTGAGAAGGGCCGGGACGTCACCGCTTCGCCGGCGGTAACGGCCCCGGAATCTGCAGGTGGTGCCGGCCGGAGATCGCCTCAACCCCGGTGGGGGTGGAAGGAAACCACCGGCAAACCCGGCACACTCTGCTCCAACGGATTTGGCCGGTTCAACTTCGAACACAGCCAGTGTGATGCGGGTCACTTGCATTCATTGATGGATCAAAACTACGCCGTTGAAAGCAATTTCGCGAGGCGTTTATCAAGAATTAAGTGAGAAATTAGATGGAGTATTTTCCCAACCCAGTTAACATGCTCGAAACATTCCGGAAACACGCCGGAGCGCGTTCTGTGGGTGATGAAGACGGCCGCGATGGTGCGGCAGGAATCAAATACGGCGCCCGAGTGCCGGGAATCAAATGCGGCCCGGGGGCGTCCACGACGCTGTCAGTGGTGCAGTTGCATCCTCTGAAGCACCGTCGCGGAGATCTCTTCGACGGACATGGACGCCGAGTTCACGTAGGGAATGTTGTTTGCCCTGTACATGTCCTCGGCGTTGCGGAGTTCGAAGGTGCATTGCGGGAGCGAGGCGTAGTTGCTCCCTGGACGCCGTTCCTGCCGGATCTGGCTCAACCGGACCGGCTGCGACGTCAGGCCGAAACATTTGCTTGCGAACGGGAGCAGCGGCTTGGGCAGGGTGAGGGTGTCGAAGTCTTCTTCCACCAAAGGGAAGTTGGCGGCAAGGATCCCATGCTGCAGCGCCAGGTACATCGTGGTGGGAGTCTTACCGCAGCGGGAGGGGGCGATCAGGATCAACTCTGCGCGTTCCAGTGCCCGAAGCGACTGGCCGTCGTCGTGCTCTATGGCGTATTCGACGGCGGCCATCCGCGACTGGTACCGGACGGCGTCACCGACGCCATGCGCCTGGCCGGGGAGGCCATTGGCCGAGGAACCGAGTGCTTGCTCCAACTGGCCGATGTGGGCGCCGAACAGATCGAAGAAGTGGCCTGTGCTTTGTGACAGGACGGCACGGACATCGGGGCTCACCGTCGTAGAGAAAACCAGGGGCCGCGGCCCGGCAGCAGCAACCCGGTCAATGACTGCTACGACGTCGTAGGCCTGCTCCACCGTGGTGATGAAGGGAATGGTGCGTCGTTCCAGGCGTTGCGCGGGGAACTGGGTCAGCAACGTGTTGCCGAGGGTCTCGGCGGTGATTCCGGTGCTGTCGGAAAGGAAGAACACCGTGGGGGCGGGCTGGGTGCCCGTCCCCACGGTGTGGTGGTCGACCATTTAGACGGTGGCGTGGTTGCCGGTGCGGGCCAAGCGGAGCCAGGTTTCGGTGACGGCGTCCGGGTTCAGGGAGATGGAGCTGATTCCCTGTGCCAGGAGCCATTCGGCGAAATCCGGGTGGTCGCTGGGTCCTTGGCCGCAGATGCCGACGTAGCGGCCTTTGGCGCGGCACGCGGTGATGGCCATTTCCAAGAGCTTGGTCACGGCAGGGTTGCGCTCATCGAAGCCTTCGGCCACGAGGGCCGAGTCGCGGTCCAGGCCCAGAGTGAGCTGGGTGAGGTCGTTGGAGCCGATGGAGAACCCGTCGAAGTACTCCAGGAACTCATCGGCCAGCAGCGCGTTGGCCGGCAGTTCGCACATCATCACGATCTCCAGGCCTTTCTCGCCGCGGCTCAAGCCGTTGGCTGCGAGCAGTTCGATCACGCCGCGGGCTTCGTCCAGCGTACGGATGAACGGGACCATGAGCTTGATGTTGTCCAGGCCCATCTCGTTGCGGACGTACTTCAGGGCTTCGCATTCGAGTTCGAACGCCTGGCGGAAGGACTCGGACAGGTACCGGGACGCGCCCCGGTAGCCGATCATCGGGTTTTCTTCCTCGGGTTCGAACGCCGGACCGCCGATCAGGTTGGCGTATTCGTTGGACTTGAAGTCCGAGAGCCGGATGATCACCGGTTCCGGCGCGAACGCGGCGGCGATGGTGGAGATGCCCTCGGCCAGGCGCTTGATGTAGAAGTCCCGGGGCCCGTCGTAAGCGGCGGTCTTCTCCCGGATCTGCCGGACCGTGAAGTCATCCAGGGTGGCAGGGCGGGCCACTTCACCGGCCACGGCGAGCAGCGCGTTCGGGTGGATACCGATCTGGCGGTTGATGATGAATTCCAGCCGGGCCAGGCCCACCCCATGGTTGGGGAGCTTGGCGAAACTGAACGCCTGTTCCGGGGTGCCGACGTTCATCATGATCTTCACCGGAGCCTCGGGCATGGTCTCCAGGGACGTTTCCTGCAGCGTGTACTCCAGCAAACCCTCATACACCAGCCCCGCTTCGCCTTCGGCGCAGGAGACCGTGACCGGGGTGCCGTCCTTGAGGATCTGGGACGCGTACCCGGTCCCGACGACGGCGGGGATGCCCAGTTCACGGGCGATGATCGCCGCGTGGCAGGTCCGGCCACCCCGATCTGTCACGATCGCGGCGGCCTTCTTCATGATCGGTTCCCAGTCAGGGTCCGTCATGTTCGCCACCAGCACATCGCCCTCTTGGAACGAGGCCATCTGATCGATCGAGGACAACACCCGCACCTGCCCGGCACCGATCCGCTGGCCGATCGCCCGGCCTTCGACCAACACGGTGGACCGCTCGGCAAGCCGGTAACGCGACACCGATCCCGCGGCCTTCCGCGACTCGACCGTTTCCGGGCGGGCCTGCAGGATGTACAGTTCCCCGTCCACCCCGTCCTTGCCCCACTCGATATCCATCGGACGGCCGTAATGCGCCTCGATGGCCAGCGCGTGCCGGCCCAACTGCTCCACCTCGGCATCGGTCAGGCTGAAACGCTTGCGCAGCTCCGGAGCCACCGGGATAAAGTCCACGGTGCGGCCCACCTCGCGGGACTGCGTGTACACCATCTGGATGGCCTTCTCCCCCAGCCCGCGCTTGAGCACCGCCGGACGCCCCGCCACCAGGGCTGGCTTGTGGACGTAGAACTCATCCGGGTTAACCGCACCCTGGACCACGGCTTCACCCAGACCGTACGAGGAGGTAATGAACACGGCATCCTGGAAACCGGTCTCGGTGTCCATGGTGAACATCACCCCGGACGCGCCGACGTCGGAACGGACCATGCGCTGCACACCCGCCGACAAAGCAACCTCGGAGTGCGTGAAGCCGTGGTGGACCCGGTACGCAATGGCCCGGTCGTTGTAAAGGGACGCAAAGACATCCTTGATCGCCACCAGGATGTTCTCAATACCGTGGATGTTCAGGAACGTTTCCTGCTGTCCGGCGAAGGAAGCATCCGGCAAGTCCTCAGCCGTGGCCGACGAACGCACGGCCCACGACACCTCATCGCCATGCTCCTGCGTCAAACGCTCATACGCCCCACGGATTTCATCTTCGAAACCCGCAGGGAAAGCAGTCTCACGAATCGAATCCCGGATCTGCTGGCCGACACTGGCCAAAGCGGCCACATCGCCGCTGTCCAGGCCTTCCAGAATATTCTCGATCCGGGCATCCAGCCCGGATCCGCTCAAAAACCGCCGATAAGCATCGGCCGTGGTAGCAAAACCGTCCGGAACCTTCACGCCCGCAGAGGCGAGGCTTTGAACCATCTCGCCAAGAGAAGCGTTCTTGCCGCCAACCTGGTCAAGGTCGGACAGGCCAAGATCGGAAAACCAGAGAACGTCAGTCATAAATGGTGTCCTTCGTTGGGCACGCGCTGACAAGCGCTGAAATATAGGGTGATGCAAGAGTGGGCGGATCACCCGTGAAGAAGCAAACGGATGTGACCAGCACAACTTAACGCAGTCGTCATGAAAGACCCGTGACTTTGCGAAAGGGCACTAACCCCTTAAGGGCCATAAAGCACGACGGCGGCAGGCCGCTTTGGTTTCCGGGGAACCGAAACGGGCCAGCCGCCGTCGTTCGCGCTTTCCTGTGTCCGCCAGTGGCGGAGGTCAGCTGGCCGCCTTTTCTACCAGGGCCTTGATCCTGGCTTCGGTGGCATCGTCGAGCGATGTGATGTTCCAGGCGACCGGGTGCATGTGGGCTCCCTCCTCCTGGGCAGGATTAATCACTTCCCCAAAGCCGAAGACGATGTAGTCCTTGTCCGGCTTGATGTAGCAAACATCCTGGCCGTCCTTCACATAGAACGGCAGTCCCCAGCGGACGATGGGCTCCAGGGACGGCGCGTTGTCCCTGATGATGCGGTGAAGGCGTTCGCCGATCTCCCGGTACGGTGCGGGAGCTTCGCCTAGTTTGGCGAGGACTGCGGCGTCGCCTTTTTTCGTAAACATGGTGTTACGGCCTCCTTGGGGCGGATTGCTGGTCAATGGGCAGTACAGAAAGGATAGCCGCCGAATAAAGGGCCCGGCGAAGCTACGCTGCCTCGTCTTCCTGGCCGTCGAGGATGCGTCGGATCCTTGCGATGTCCAATGACTGGTTGCCCCACTGGAGGTTCAACTCGTACAGGGCCCGGCGGCAGTTGTCACACATGGCTCCTCCACGGGTGGTCCGGCGGGTTGGACCGTACCGGCAGCGACGGACAGATGGGGACTTCGCCGTCGAAACCCCCGGGCCCCAGTCCTTCACGCGCGAGGTCGTGGAGCAGCTGGTGGTAACTGGAGAGGGCAAGAGCCGGAAGTTGGTGCAGGGAAGCCAGGGTCGCTTGCGGCCTGTCCACACGGAACAGGGCCAGCAGCGCTCGGTCTTCCTGGGCATCGTTCAGTGCCCGGTAAATGCCTACAGGGCACTCCCTCACAAGCGCCTGAGCGTAGAGACTCAGCTGACGGGGCGGTGTTTGATTGCCGGCCCGCCTCCAAATGGTGACTGTATCCTCGTGGTCCACGGTGACCCTTTATTCCTTGGAATTATGTGGAACCGGCCCCCTTAACAGTCCCTCTGATGCTGTAAGTGTACAAACCTTTAATGTCACAGTTCAAGAGCGAATTAGGTTTAAAGGTTGATCCTCGGGTATAGGGTAATCCCCATGGTCATTCACATCCCCGCCTCAGACGGCGACGCCGAGCGGCACTTCCAGGAGCTGCATGCCCTTCTGGATGGAGCGCTCAAAGGTTGAATTCCTCCGGCGCCAAACAAACAGTGCCCGCTGTTCCCTGCGATATCGCCGACCTTGAACGGCGTCTTCGTGGCGCAGCCAGCCCGGGCGAACGTCTGATCATCGGCTTGGTGGGGGCTCCGGGTGCGGGCAAAACCACTCTTGCCGAACGCCTCGCCGAGCAATTTGGCCCAGACGGAGCCGTGGTTCCCATGGATGGATTCCACTTGGCGAACTCCATCATTGATGGGACGCCGCTGAGGGAACGGAAAGGCGCAATCGACACGTTCGACGTCGGCGGATACCTTTCCCTGCTTCAACGGCTGCGGCGCAACGACGAGGATGTCATCTACGCGCCTGCCTACCGCCGCGGCCTTGAAGAACCCGTCGCGGCATCCATCGCTGTTCCCAAGGGTGCCACGTTCGTCTTGACGGAAGGCAACTACCTCCTGGCCCGGCAGGGCCGCTGGAGCGAAGTTCGCGGTTACCTGGACGAAGTCTGGTTCGTAGAGGCACCAGAGGAGATCCGCGTCGCCCAGCTCATCCAACGACACGTTATGTCGGGAATGGCGCCGGCTGATGCTGAAGCCTGGGCGAATGGCCCTGATGAAGCCAATGCGCGGTTCATCGAGTCGACAAGGAGTTTCGCCGACCTCGTCGTCAGGCGCCGCTAGGGTTCGCAATCGGCCGGGCCGGATTCCGAGGCGCCCACCAGTGGGTTATTTGGCGGTGTCTTCCGGGAGCGTGCTGAGAATGCTCTGGACGCTGGTCTGCAAATGGTCCCGAATGGCTTTGTCAGCTGCGGCTACGTCACCTGATTTGCAGGCCTCCAGAATACGGCTGTGCTCGTCATCCAGCTGGGGCGAAGGGCTGCTGGTCGTCGCATAGATCTGCAGGTATGCCGATGAGGATCCCCGCAGGTTGTCGATCAATTCCACCAGCTGCTCCATGCCGGAGAGTCGGTAAAGACCCATGTGGAATTGGTGGTTCAATTCCACATACCGGTCCGGATCCGTGCACTGCGTCATTTCATCGATGATTGCCTGAAGGGGTGCGGCGTCGCCTTCGTGGAAGTTGCAGGCAGCATGCCTGACTGCGAGTGCTTCCAGCTCCGTGCGGATGGCATACTGCTCGCGCAACTCCGCAACCGAGGGCGCGAAGACCGTAGCCCCCCGCTGCGGGGAATGACGCACCAATCCCTCATGCCGAAGGATGGCAATGGCTTCGCGCACCGGGGTGGTACTCACGCCAAAACGGGCGGCCAATTCGTTCTGGCGTAGCTTCTCCCCCGGCGCGATGCGCCCAGCGGCGATTTCGGCGCGGAGTTCGGCCGCGATCGCCCCCGCAATGGTGGTTGAGCGGAGCGAACCCGTGAGTGTGGACATGGGCCAAGTATCGCAGGACTCCACGCACTGGGACAATATGCATATTCGATATTGACCGCGCGGAAAAATATGCATATTGTCAGTTTCGCTTGCAGCAAGGTTGCCGTGACGTACTGCGAAAGGAATCCCACAATGCAAGGACGCAGGGTCCCGGGCGAGCCATCGTCCCTAGGCAAAACCGCTCGCACAAACACCCACCGGAAAGAGTCCTGACATGACCACCTACACCCAGTCCCCCACCACATCCGGTGCCGCAGACGGCCTGCCGATAGGGCCGCCGTCGAAAATTGTCTGTGTCGGATTGAACTACCGCGACCACGCCACCGAGGCAGGCCTCGACGCCCCAACCCGCCCCCTTCTCTTTGCCAAGTGGCCCAATACGCTTGTCGGCGATGGCAGTGAGATCCTGGTGCCAGAGGGCCTGCGCACCGACTACGAAGCAGAACTGGCCGTTGTCATCGGCCGGCGGGCTCGGAATATCCCGAGCGACAAAGCCCTGGACTACGTGGCCGGCTACCTTTGCGCCAACGATGTTTCCGCAAGGGAGATGCAGTTTGACGACGGCCAGTGGGTCCGCGGCAAGAGCCTGGACACGTTCTGCCCCATCGGCCCGGCCATGGTCCCGGCTGACCAGGTCCCGGACCCCCAGAACCTGGGGATCAAGCTCTGGTTGAACGGAATCCTCATGCAGGACTCCACCACAGCCAACATGATCTTCAGCGTTGCCGACATTGTCAGCTTCGTCTCGCAGACAGCCACGTTGGAGCCGGGTGACCTCATCCTGACTGGCACGCCCGCCGGCGTGGGCGTCTTCCTCAACCCTCCCGTCGGCTTGAAAGACGGCGACGTTGTCACCGTGGAGATCGAAGGCATCGGCAAACTCACCAACCGCGTTAAGTCCGTTCAACGTTCGACGGCGGCCGCCGGCCAGCGCGACTGAAGGAACCACCCATGCAACTCAACGGAAAAGCTGCCATCGTAACCGGCGGCGGCCAGGGAATCGGCAGCGGAATCACCCGGCGGTTCCTCGAGGAGGGCGCGAGCGTCGTCGTCGTACAACGCCGGCCCCTTGAGGATTCCTTGGCCAGCCACCCGAACGTGCACTTGATCCAGGCAGACCTGACCGACCTGGCGGCGATCCCAACCGCCGTCGAACAGGCAGTTGGGCACCTGGGTGCCATCGACATCCTGGTCAACAACGCCGGCATCATGTTCGAGCGTGGCGTGGAGGACATCCAACCCGGCGAATGGGATCTCATGATGGCCCTGAATCTGCGGGCCCCGCTCTTCCTGATCCAAGCCGCTCTTCCCCACCTCCGGCGCAGCAGTGGCGGAAGCATCATCAACATCGGCTCGATCGAGGGACTCGCTGCCAACCCTGGGCACTCTGCCTACTCGGCCTCCAAAGCCGGCATCCACGGAATGACAAAGGCGCTGGCTGTTGATTTGGGTGCCGACGCCATCCGCTGCAATGCCATTGCGCCGGGGTGGATTGCTTCCGAACTCAGCGAAAAGTACATCGACGCCCAAGCCGACCCGGTTGCTGCCCGAGCGGGGCTTAGGGCCTTGCACCCGGCTGGCCGCATCGGGCAGCCTGGGGACGTCGGCGACCTCGCCGTCTTCCTGGCCAGCGACCGCGCCGGATTCATGACAGGTGAGGTGCTGGTCCTGGACGGAGGACGGATGGCGAAGCTTCCACTGCCGTTTTAGGCGGGCAGAGCTTTGACTTGCTGCTTGTGTTGGCAAAGACTGGTGAACCTGTCCCCAACCACCTGCTGAAAGCCCGCATCACGCGGCCAGGAGGAAGCAATGTCCACGATCACCGTGTTCGAAAGCATCACCCTGGACGGCGTCATGCAGGGTCCAGGCCGCGCCGATGAAGACACAAGGAACGGCTTTGGCCGTGGCGGCTGGGCGAACGGATTCCAGGACGAGGTGCGCAGTCTTGTTACCACCACGGGCGTCATCATCGCCGAGTACACGGTAAGGCCGCCGCGGTAGCCACTACGCCGAACCCGATCGGCGCGGGTGCGTTTCCATGCTCCTGGAAACAAAGTCGTCGGTCGGGTGGCTAGGCTGGTCGGATGGCGACAGTTATCCTCGTGCGGCACGGACGCACCACAGCCAATGCCACGGGTCTGTTGGCAGGCCGGGCTCCGGGAATCAGCCTGGACCAGACCGGGCACGAACAGGCCGCCCTGACCGGAGACCGGCTCGCGGCCGTTCCGGTGGTTGGGGTGGTATCCAGTCCCCTGGAACGCTGCCTGCAGACCACCCAACACGTCCTCAACCGCCAGCCCGGCACGCCGCATGCACCCATCGAACCTGACCTCACCGAATGCGACTATGGCCAGTGGCAGGGACGCGCGCTCAGTGAGCTCGCGAACGAGGAATTGTGGCCGGTGGTGCAATCGCACCCGTCCGCCGTAGTGTTCCCCAACGGCGAATCCATGGCCGCGATGCAGGCGCGCTCGGTCGCAGCGATCCGCCGACACGATGCAGCCTTCGAGGCCGAGCACGGTGCCGGGGCCGTGTGGGTGGCCGTCAGCCACGGGGACATCATCAAGTCCATCCTCGCGGACGCGCTCGGCATGCACCTGGATTTGTTCCAGCGCATCAACGTCGGTCCAGCCTCCGTGTCGATTGTCCACTACGGATCCACCATGCCCAGCGTTTATGCCACCAATACGGAGGCGGGCGATCTGTCCTGGCTCTCCAAAGGCATCCTGACCAGCGATGCTCCTGTGGGCGGTGGCGCCGGGCAGAAGACTCCGTGAACTCCGTGTGCATAAAATACTCACATGCCTACGCGCGTTCACGAGTTCGATTGGCCTGACCGGGTTGTCATTGGCACCGTTGGCCTCCCAGGGGCACGCACGTTCTACCTCCAGGTGCGCGCCGGGAGGCAGATGGTGAGCATCGCCCTTGAGAAGCAGCAGTCTTCCCTGCTCGCGGAAAAGATCGACGAGATTCTCGACCAACTCATCACAGTGGAGGGCAACCCCTTCAGTGTTCCCAAGGGAACGCCCGTTGAACTCGTGGACAACGACCCGCTGGAGGAACCGCACGAGCAATTCCGGACCGGCGCCATGAGCCTGGGTTGGGATCCATCCACTGCGCAGGTGGTCATCGAGGCCTACCCCATTGCCGACGTCGATCCCGACGAAGAACCCCTTGAGGCGGAGGTCGCTGAGTTCGCCGAGATGATGGTGGTGCGCATGCCGGTCGGCGCGGCGCGCGCGTTTGCCAAGCGCACCCGCGAAATCGTCGCTGCCGGACGCCCGATGTGCGAGCTGTGCGGGTACCCCATCGACCCCGAGGGCCACACCTGCACGCCTCCCGAGGCCTGATGCCGGATCAGGACCTGCTGGCCGGTGAGCTCACGCTCACTGGCCGCATCACCACCGCATCGAACGCTACCTTCCTGGGCAGCATCGGCGACGTACAAGTGGTTTACAAACCCATTGCGGGCGAAAGTCCGCTGTGGGATTTCCCGCATGGCACCCTCGCCCAGAGGGAGGTGGCAGCGTACCTCGTCTCGGAGGCCTTCGGCTGGGACATCGTGCCGCACACGTGGCTGCGCGAGGGCCCCTTGGGCGAAGGCATGGTGCAACTCTGGCAGGAGCAGGACCCAGACCACCCCGCCGTTGACCTGGTGGCTTCCGCCGAAGTGCCCGAAACCGGCTGGAAGCAGGTCCTCGAAGGGCAGGACGGGACCGGACAGATGGTGGCACTGGTTCATGAGGACACACCGGCGCTCAGACGGATGGCAGTGTTCGACATTGTGGTCAACAACGCGGACCGCAAGGGCAACCACGTCCTGGCCATGTCGGATGGACAGAGGCACGGCGTGGACCACGGGCTCACCTTTCACAGCGAGCACAAGCTGCGCACGGTGCTTTGGGGATGGTTGGGTGACTCCCTGACCCCCGAGGAGCGGGACGGCATTGGCCGTGTCAGCGATGGACTCGGCGGCGGCCTGCGCCAGGACCTCGCGGAACTGCTCCGCGCCGAAGAGATCGAAGCGCTCTCGGCACGCTGCGAACGCCTGCTCCTGGCAGGAAGATTCCCCGCCCCGGGTGGAGAGATGTCCGCGGTTCCCTGGCCGCTGTTCTAGGAGCTCTGGCCGCTGTTCACGGGTCACAGCCGGGCCATTCCTGCACCGCAAGCGATAATCGCGTAAGACAAAATCAGGATGCCCAGATAGCGCTTGCTTATGCATGGTGGCGCCAATTCCGGACGGGCAACATCCATAACTTATCGCTATGTAGCGACATAAAAGCTGTCTTTGTGTGACCCACACCTCACGGATTAGTTTGATCTCAGAGGCCAGTCGGCAGAGCTGCACGAACAGACAACGCCCGTGCATAACAGCTCAAGCAGGTCCTGCCGGTCGTATAACTCGAGATCCCTTTCCCAGCTCGCCCAGAACCGGAAGACCGCTTCTCACCCATCGCCATGGAGACGAAATGACAAATACCACTCTTCCTAAGAAGACACCGGCCAGGGCGGCAATTGCCGCCTGGATCGGAACCACGCTGGAGTACTACGACTTCGCCGTGTACGGCACCTCATCGGCGCTGATCTTCAACGTCCTCTTCTTCTCCCCTGAGCTGCCGCAGGGCATCAGCGTGCTGCTTGCGATGGTCACCTTCGCTGTCGGCTACGCGGTACGTCCCCTCGGTTCCCTGATCCTGGGTCCCATGGGTGACCGCTTCGGCCGGAAGTTTGTCATGATGATCACCCTGTTCGGGATCGGCGGTTGCACCTTCCTGATCGGCTGCCTGCCGACGTTCGCGCAGGTCGGAGCCCTCGCGCCGATCCTGCTGGTACTCATCCGCGTCATCCAGGGTCTCTGCCTTTCCGGTGAGCAGGCCAGCGCCATCAGCATGAGCCTGGAACACTCTTCCGAGCGCCGTCGCGGGTTCATCACCAGCTTCACCACGCTGGGTGCCTCCACCGGCACGCTCTTGACGTTGCTGGTCTTCATCCCGATCGCCGCCATGCCCAAAGAGCAGCTGCTGACCTGGGGCTGGCGCATCCCGTTCTGGCTCTCCGCGCTGGTGGTAGTGGTGGCCTTCCTGATCCGCCGCCATGTCCAGGAGCCGCCGGAGTTCGTCAAGAACCAGTCGCGCAACGTGAACTCGTCTCCGCTCAAGCACCTCCTGCGCTTCCACTGGCGCGCCGTTCTCCGGATCGTCTTCTGTGCGATTATCGCCGGCACCAGCTACATGATGCAGACCTTCTCGGTCGCCTTCGGAACTACCGGATACGGGCTGGACAAACCGACCATGCTCCTGACCACCACGGTCTCGGCCGTGGTCGCCCTCGCCATCACTCCCTTGGCCGGCTTCCTGGTCGACAAGATCGGCCGCAAGACCATGTTCCTCCTTGGAACGGTTGGCGTAGGCATCACGATGATGCCCTACCTCTGGGCAATCACTACCGGCAACTGGGCGCTGATCTTCATTTTCGGGATCATCAACTACTCGCTCTTCTACTCGATGGTGAACGCCTCCTGGCCGTCCTTCTTCTCCGAGATGTTCCCCAGCCGACTGCGCGTCTCCGGTCTCGCCCTTGGCACCCAGATCGGCTTCGCTGTCTCGGGCGTCATCGGCCCGGTTCTTTCGACGGCACTCGCGGGTCCGGATCTCAAGGGCTGGGTTGGCCCGTCAATGATCGCCCTCGGATTCATGATCATCGCTGGCGCATCGGCGCTCACCGCCAAGGAAACCACCAAGTACACGCTGGAACAGCTCGACGACCTGCATCAGAGCGAGCAGGAAAAGGCTGTCGTAGCCGCCGCGGCTGCAACGCCCGCCGGCGACGCACGCAACCTCGCCGCCCAGTCCGGCGCCAAGAAGTAGCGGTCCACCTCGAAGGGCGGGTGCTGTCGCTAAGCGATGGTGCCCGCCCCTTTTCCCACCTTTTTGGAGGATCCCATGTCATTTTCCGACTACACCACCGCCCTGGTCACGGGTGCGTCCACGGGTATGGGCGCCGCGATCGCTGAGCGCCTGGCCAAGCGCGGTCTCACGGTCCATGCCGTGGCCCGGAACGAGGAACGCCTGGCCGAACTGGCCGAGCGCACCGGCGCTGTCCCGCACGTTGTGGACCTGACCGACACCGCCGCGCTGTCCGCCGCCGTCGGGGACCTCAAAGTGGACGTACTGGTCAACTGCGCCGGGGTGTCCCGTCCGGGGAACATCCTGGATTCCTCCGAACAGGACATCGACGAACTGGTGGACGTGAACCTGCGCGGGCTGCTCCAGCTCACCCGCCTGGTCCTGCCGGGCATGGTGGAACGGGACCTGGGCCACGTGGTCAACATCAGCTCCATCGCCGGGCTGTACAACTTCTACGGCCACACGGTCTACCACGCCACCAAGGCCGCGGTGCACCAGATCTCCCGGCAGCTGCGCAACGACACCGTGGGCAAACGCATCCGCGTCACCGAGATCTGCCCGGGCCGGGTGGAGACGGAGATCTTCGGCCGGAACATGGGCGGCTCCCCCGAAGCCATGGAAGAGGCCTGGAAGACCTACTACGAAGGCTACGAATCCCTCACCACCGACGACATCGTCAACGCCCTGGACTACGCGATCGAAACCCCGCGCCACGTCAACGTGGGCATGCTCGAACTCATGCCCACCTTCCAGGTCCCCGGCGGACTCACCTTCGACCGACGCTGAACCCTTTTCCAGGGTGTCACCATCCTCAGGTCATTCCTCGCTGCCCCAGCGTGCCAGGGCGGCGATGGCCTCGCTCAAAGCGATCCCTCGATCGGTCAGCGCGTAGGCCCGGGTGTTGTGCCGCAGCGGCAGTCGCGACAGTACGCCCGCGGTCTCGAGTTCGCGGAGCCGCGTGGCGAGTATGTTGGTCGGAATCCCGAGGTCACGCTGCAGGTCGCCGTAGCGCTGTGGTCCCTCAAGCAGCCGTTCCACGATGAGCAGGGCCCACCGTGATCCGACGATGTCGAGGGCTGCGGCGAGGTTGCTCACGCGGTTGGAGCGGCGTCCGGCTTCATCCAAAACGGCGAGTAGTGGTAGCCATCGGGATCGTCGAACTGGCGCTGGTACATGAAGGGGTAATCGTCGGTGTCACCGATCCGCCCGCCGGCAGCACCGGCGCGTTCGGTGAGTTCGTCAACCGCCTCACGGCTGCCGAGGTCGAACGAGACCGTGACTTTCGATGGGGTGTCGGGCCCGCCGATCAGTTCTTCGGAGCCACCGACGCTCGCGTACATCTCGCGGCTGCCGAGCATGACGTATTGCTCGGGAGCGATCGCGAAACATGACACGTTGTGATCGGACATCTCGGCGTTCAGGGTCCATCCGAGGGCGGTGTAAAAGGCGGTGGAGCGCTCGACGTTCTCAACGGGGCAGGTGATGAATAGGCTCATGCGGCCATACTTGCAAAATGCAAGTACGGCGTCAAGGGTCCCGCTACTCAGCCACCAGCAAGGCCTGTGGGGCGGCCTGCTTCATCCGGGTCTTCAGCCAGCCCAGTTGCGTCCGGGTCTCCTCTTGGCAGCTTTCGACGGCGGCGAGCAGCTCTTCGTCGCGGAGTGCGGATCCCGCCTGCGCAACCACCGTCCAGGTCATGTCCACAAGGCTCGCCAGTACGTAGACATCCTGGAGATCCCGCAGGAGGCCCACCGGTCCGCTTCTTGTTTTCGAGAGGCCGTCCGCGTGCAGCCGTTCGGGCTGGTTGTCCAGGGAATCCTCCCCGTACCTTTCTGCCAAGGGGCGAAGAACGTCCCCGTGGTGGTCGCACTGCTTGGCGAGCGTCTGGCAAAGGAAGTGGATGTCCGGCTCGGCGCCGTGGCCTTCCGAAACCTGCCGGAACGATTCCGCGAGGGTTTGTTCTCCCTTGTGAAGGAGGCCGAGGTAAAGGTGGAGGTTCATTGGTCCTGCCCTGCCGGTCGGGAAGCGGTGGTTGTGGGTGCGGGGGCCATTCCTGCGCCGTCGCAAATCTTTTCCACCCTGACTGCCGCGTTCTTGAACACAGGTTGCTTTGAAACGGGGTCCCACTCGGTGAGAGTCAACTCGTTGGCGGCCGTATGGAACGTGTCCTCATCGGGCTTGTTGCCGTCTGCGTCCGGGTTGTCCCAGTAGCCGTAGTGGAACGGAGCAAACACCGTCCCGGGGCGGATTCCGCTGACCCGGGCGGGCGCCTCAAGCACGCCACGACGGGAGGTGACGCGAACGACGTCGCCCTCTGAAATCCCCAGCCCGGCCGCGTCATCCACCGAGAGCTCAAACCACATCCGCGGAGCTGCAGCGTTGAGGGGCTTCGACCGCGCGGTCTTGGTCCGGGTGTGGAAATGGTAGGCGGTTCGGCCGGTGGAGTAGAGCAGCGGATACTCGTCGTCCGGTTCCTCGTGCGGCGGATGGAACTGCGTGGTCTTAAGCCAGGCGCGGCCCTTAGGCTCCTTGGCCTTATAACTGTCCACTTCCACTTCGGCGCCGGTCAGAAGGTCGTGGCCGAAGTTCTCGCAGTACCCGGCGTCGGACGGGAAGTGGGCATCCGTGTACAGGCGCGTGGTCCCTTCGGGGCGGTCCTCCGTGCAGGGCCACGGGATGCCGCTGCCGCCGCGGAGCCTGGCATAGCTGAGGCCCGAGTAGTCGCAAGGCCGCCCTTTCGAGGCCTCCTTCCACGCTTCGAAGGCATCCTCCGGGCCGGACCACGCCAGCAGCGGTTGACCGGCCAGGTTGGTAAAGGCCATCCGTCGGGAGTAGTCGAGGAAGATGTCCAGGTCGCTGCGCGCCTCCCCCGGCGGGTCCACCGCTTGGTCCGAAACGTGCACCACACGGGACGCGTTGGTGAAGGTTCCGGTCTTCTCTCCCCACGCCGCCGCGGGAAGTACGACGTCGGCAACCGCGGCTGTTTCCGTCAGGTAAAGGTCCTGGACAACCAGGAAAAGTTCAGGCTTGGCAAGGATCCTGCGGATCCTCGGCAGTTCGGGCAGGGAAACGGCCGGGTTGGTGGCCGAGATCCACAGGAAGTTGATGGACCCCTGCTCAGCGTAGCGGAAGATCTGCATGGCATGCGTGGGTGGCGACCAGTGCGGGATGATCGCTGGATCCACGTTCCACAGGCCCGCCAATTGCTCGATGTGCTCGGGGTTGTGCCAGTTACGGAAGCCCGGAAGATCGCCGTCGGCCCCGCATTCCCTGTTGTTCTGTGCGGTGGGTTGGCCGTTCATCTGCAGCAATCCTGCACCGGGCCGGCCGAGCATTCCGCGCAGCAGGTGGAGGTTGTTGACCTGGCAGGCCGATGCCGTCGCCTGGTTCGATTGGTAGAAGCCCTGCAGCACTGTGGACAGGACACGGTCCGTGGTGCCGAAGATCCGTGCGGCTTTGCGGATGTCCTCCGCGTCGACCCCGCACACGTCAGCAGCGGCTTCGGGAGTCCATTGCTCCACAGTGGCCTTGAGTTCGTCGAAGCCGAGGGTGTGTTGCTGCACGTACTGCGCGTCGTACCAGTTGTTGTGCAGGATTTCTCGGATCAGGGCATGCATCAGCGCGAGGTTGGTTCCAGGCTTGATGGGAAGGTGGACTTCGGCGTGCCGCGCAACCTCGGTATTACGGGGGTCGACGCACACCAGCCTCGGCGGATTGGGGCCGGCCAAGCGATCCAGGATGCGGGACCAGAGGACCGTCTGCGTCTCGGCCATATTGTGGCCATACAGGAAGATGGCGTCACAACTGTCGATGTCCTCGTAGCACCCGGGTTGCCCATCGGCGCCGAAGGTCTCCTTCAGTGCAGCGGCGGCGGTTGCGGTGCACAATCGCGTGTTGCCGTCCATGTGCGGCGTGCCAACGCCGGCCTTGCCCAGGACTGCCAGCGCGTAGTATTCCTCGAGGAAAAGTTGCCCGCTGGTGTAAAAACCGTGGCTGAGCGGGCCTTTGTCCTTCAGCAGCTGGGTGCTGCGTTCCACGATCCTGTTCATCGCGGTGTCCCAGTCCGTTTCCACCAGTTGCCCGTTTTCGCGGATCAGAGGCTTGGTGAGCCGGTCCTTGTTGGCCACACCCTGCCAGCTGGCAAACAGCCCCTTCGGCCCGAGCCTGCCTTTGTTGACCACATCCACGGCACGGCCGCGAATGCCGACCATCACGCCATCCTTGACGGCGATATCGCAGCCGCATCCGTTGCTGCACAGGACGCATGCAGATTGGACCCAGCGGTCCACGTCGTCTTCCCGCACGCCATCTGCCAGGGCATAGTCCACGCGGGCAACCCATTCTTGGTCGCGGGCATAAGGCGCGCGCGTACCCCAGATGTCCTTGATCCGGTCTGTCATGGCGCACTCACCTATCGGTCCCCCGCCCTACCCGCCGCCATCAATTCCAGGCGCCTGAGGGTCTCGCGGTTCCGGAAGCCGATCACGAGATTGCGCAACGCTGCCGGGATAAGCTTCCCCGGCCCTTTGACAGCATCCTCGGAAAGGGAAACACAACATCTCCCTTCACCAACATCCTCGAGCGTGATCAACACTTTGGCTTCACCCATGGGCCATCCCCGAGCCAGGAGCCCAAGGGATTGTCCCGGCTCTGCCGCCGTGACGCTGGTGCTGTCGTCAATGAGGAAAGGCCACGAACCTACGGAATGGTGGAGTCTGGATCCGGCCTCTGGCCACTGGTCCTCCACCCCACGGATCCTGGACGCACCCACCACCCAACCGGAGTAGAGCCAACCGTCCGCGATGACGTCCCACACCTGGGCGGCTGTGGTGTCGAAGACCTTCGTCACGGTAGACATGTGCTTCCTTTCCAGGACGGCGACTAACAGTCCTGAATTAAGCTAAGCATGCTTATTACTTCGCGCCAAGCCCGGCACTTCGGCCTTCGGTTCACTAGGGTTGGAGAAACGCCAGAGTGAGGACCCCCATGCACACTGTTGCCAGCGGCACCGCCGTGGATCGACATTACGACCTGATCATCATCGGTACGGGGTCCGGGAACTCCATCCCCGGACCCGGGTTCGATGACCAGTCGATCGCGATCATCGAGGAAGGCTCCTTCGGCGGCACTTGCCTCAATGCCGGCTGCATCCCGTCCAAGATGTACGTCCATACCGCAGACACGGCACTTGACATAGCTGAGTCGGGACGATTGGGGCTGGAAGCCACAGTGAGCTCCGTTGACTGGCCGGGCCTGGTCAACCGCATCTTCGGGAACCGCATCGACCCCATCGCCGCTTCAGGTGAGGAGTACCGCCGAGGCCCACGGACCCCGAACATCGACGTCTACGACCAGCATGCTGTTTTCGTTGGTGAACGCACCCTGCGCACCGGCCAAGGCAAGCACCGGAAGACGATCTCCGGTGATCGGATCGTCATCGCCGCCGGTTCCCGCCCCTCCATCCCTGAGGCCATCGCCGCCTCCGGCGTGCGGTACTACACCAATGAGGACATCATGCGGCTGCCCGAGCAGCCCCAGTCCGTGGTGATCATCGGCGGAGGCTACATCGCCATGGAGTTCGCCCACGTCTTCGACGCTCTCGGTACCGACGTCACGGTCATCCCCCGTTCGACGCTCCTGCGCCACCTCGACCACGACCTCCACGACCGGTTCAACGCCCTGGCGGCACAACGCTTCGACATCCGGTCAGGCCGCACCGCGGTGGACGCTGGGCAGACAGCCCAAGGCGTTACGGTTAGGCTCGACGACGGGACCTCCGCGACGGGTGAAGTACTACTGGTAGCCACCGGACGCATTCCCAATGGGGACCTGCTGGACCTGCCATCCGCCGGGATCGCGATGACGGAAGCCGGGCGCATCGAGGTTGATGAATACGGCAGGTCGACCACCGCCCCTGGTGTCTGGGCCCTCGGAGACGTGTCCTCCCCCTACATGCTCAAACACGTGGCCAATGCCGAAATGCGCGCCGTACGCCACAATCTGCTGAACCCCCACGACCTGCAGCGGATGCCGCACCAACACGTCCCCGCAGCCACGTTCACCCACCCCCAGATAGCCACCGTGGGCATGACCGAGGACCAGGCCCGCGAACACGGCCACAAGGTCACCGTGAAAGTGCAGGACTATGGAGACGTAGCCTACGGCTGGGCTCTGGAGGACACCACCGGGATCTGTAAGCTCGTCGCGGACCATGAGACAGGAAAGCTCCTCGGCGCCCACTACATGGGCCCGCAGGCCTCTACCCTGATACAGCAAATGATCACGGTGCTGGCCTTTGATCTGGACGTCCGCGACTTCGCCACCAAGCAATATTGGATACACCCCGCTCTGCCCGAGGTGACGGAAAACGCCCTGCTCGGCCTCGAATTCGACAGGACCGACCAAGACAAGATGATCACCGGGCGGCCCAGAGCACTTGTCCCCCGGCGATCCGGATCTTAACCGGATCTTAAAAGAGGAAGGTGCCCGGGCTGATTTGCCCGGGCACCTTCTGCGAGGCGTGCCTTGCTATTCCTGGCCGAGTCCGGCGGCGGAGGTTTTCTTGCCTTCCACTTCGTTCAGGGTTCGGAGGTCGAAGATGCCGTTGATGTCGGCGGTCTTGGTGGTGCCTGCGTCCACACCGTCCTGGAGCAGCTTCTTGTAGGTCCCGGCCAGCGGGTCGGTAGTGAACTTGATGTTCTGCAACGCCCGGTCGATCACATTGGCCGGGAGCGGCTTGCCCGCGGTGTCCTTCAACACGGCGTTGATGGTGGAGGCCTTCTCCCCGGCCGAGGCCGAGTTCAACCAGTTCACCGACTCAACATGGCCCTTCAACAACGCCTTGACCGTCTCCGGATGCTCGGCGGCGAACTTCTTGTTCACGATCAGGATGGTGGTGGTGAAATCACCCTTCTCCCACAAGTCCTTCTCATCCACCAGGACCTTCGCCCCGGCCTCCAGCACCAAACGCGAGGCCCACGGCTCAGGCAACCACGCGCCGTCGAGCTTTCCATCCTGGAACAACTTCAACGTCTGGGCGTTCTCGGTGGGGTTGATGGTCACATCACCACTGCCATCAGGGTTGGTCTTGTACCCCTGGTCGCCCAGCCAGGCCCGCAGCGCCACATCCTGCGTGCCGCCAAGCTGCGGGGACGCCACAACCTTGCCCTTAAGGTCCGCTGCCGAGTTGATCTCGGGCTTCACCACCAACTGCGCACCACCGGCGGCGGCACCGGCGATGATGCTGATCGACTCGCCGTTGCTCTTGACGAACGAGTTGATGGCCGGGTTCGGGCCAATGTAGGTGGCATCGATCGCACCGGCGTTCAGGGCCTCGATCGCGGCCGGGCCGGCGTTGAAGACCTGGGTGCTGAGCTTGGTGCTGCCAAGTTCCTTGGCGATGAAGCCCTTGCTGGTACCCACCAGGGCGGGGCCGTGGGTGACGTTGCTGAAGTAGCCGAGCTTCAGCTCAGCCGCCGGCGAGGTGGTGACAGCCGGGGCAGCCTGGTTGTTATTCGAAACAACCGACGCCACGGCTGCGCCCGCACCGATCAGCAGGACCAAACCTGCTGCAATGCCGATCTTGAGGGCGCGGTGCTTGGGCTTGGCGGATTCACCAGCAACGATGCGGGTGGAGGAGTTGTTTTGGGGTGACGACACGGGACGTGTTCCTTCGGGGAGACGGCAGGCTTGCTGGGTCCAAGCCTGGAACGGAGATGGTGATGCAGATGCGGGGTAGCCTGCAACCCGGGACAGGTCCGTGAACGTACGGTCCGGGTCGGGAGGCGGCGGCTGCAGGAATTACTGCCCTGCGGCCTTGGCTGCATTGAGATTACGGTTGCCGTGCGACCCCGAACAATGAAAAATGACACCTTCGGTCACCGGAGGACGTGCACCTTCATGGACCGCAATATGGCGTTACGCAGCGTCCGATTTCGTCACTGAAGCCGGCGCCTGTAGCCCGGATTCCAAGTAGTCGGGACGTTGTTTGTGAGTACAAGTCCCCAGAACGCCCCGGCTCGTGTCCGCAAATCGAGTACAAAATACTCGTGTTCCCCAGCCCGCTGAACTGTTGACTGGTACATGGAAGGACGGTTGGCCCCAAGCATCGCCGAACTTCCACCGCATCGCATCGGTGGCCTCATCCAACCGGTGCTCCGGCCGTCGAAAGGCGGTCCGGCCCTGTACGAAGCCGGCGGCGACAGAGTCTTCTGAGACCGAGACTCTCCCCCCAGCCGCCGCCGGCTTCAAAACCCCACTGCCGCCCGGACCTGAAACAGGCAAACCAGCAGGGCTTCTCGGGCCCTACTGCGAGGCAGCAGCCCCGGCGATGGCATCACTGTCAGTAAAGGGATCGAGGATCCGCAGACCCGGGTAGACGCGGATCAGGCCTTGATCGTCGTCGTGGTCCACGCCATGGTGTCGCAGTGCGGTGCAAAACACGTCCTGCGGTGCCGGATGCTGGCCGGCGCTCAGGCACCAGCTCACATACAACCCGTAAAGGGTTCCGACGTCGAGGCTGTCATTGAGGGTTGGGTCCTGGACTACGCGTTCGTCCAGGAAAGCACTGATGTGGATGTCGGTCATTGCGAAGGCCTCCGGCCTCTGGGTAAGGGCCGCCGGTTGCATCAGCGAATTGCCCACTCTTCCAGCCCCAATACAGCCTGTCAAACGCATCCCATTATCGGGGAGCGGCTGCCCCAGTGGCTATCATCAGGTGCCGGTGCCCACATCTGGGAGGATGGCACCGGGTCGGCTGAACGCGGACTTCCGACAGCCGCACTGTTCTGCTGTTAATTGCTGTTCCGGCCGAACCGGAAAACCGGGCATCACCGGGCCCTGTGATGCACCTTGCGGGGCCAAATACTCACTTTTACAATGCTGGATGTGGACACTGAGGAGCAGAACGAAGACTTCCAGCGACTTCACCAACTCATCGCTGGTACCGATGACATCACGTCCTTTCTGGACGGCATGACCCGCTACGCGGCTACGACTCTGAGCCGCGCCACCGGCTCAAGGATTGAGTGTGCGGTTACGTTGTGGCGCCGCAAACGGGCCGTGACCCTGGCCGGAAGCAGTGACGATGCAATCCTGTGGGATGGCGTCGAACAGACCCTTGGCGACGGGCCGGTCATGCAGGCGCTCCGAACCGGCCAGCCGGTGGTCCTGGCGGACACGAGCGCCGACAGTCCGTGGCCGGAGTACACGAGTACCCTGGCCGCGGCCGGTGCCCGCAGTGTCCTCGCGGCACCCTTGGAACTGGGCAACGACGCCTGCGCAGCCCTGAATTTCTTCGCCCCCGAGACGGGATCCTTCAGCGGTGAGGCAGTTGCTGAGGCCATGGTCTTCGCGGACATGGCCGGCCAGGCCTTGCGGCTCACCTTGCGGATCGTGACAGCGGATTTGCTCACCGAGGACCTCAAAGCTGCGATGGCCCGACGGACGGTCATCGACTTGTCCACAGGAATCATCATGGCGGAAAACAACTGCACCCAGGAGCAGGCCTTCGCGTTCCTGCACCAGGCATCGCAGAACCGAAACCAAAAACTGCACGCCGTCGCCGAGAGCATCGTCAACGAACGGAACGGCACCACCTCCGCACCAATGACCCATTTCGACGACTAGTCACCCGAGTACCACGCAACCTGGCGCCCAGCACATCTGCAAGGGGGTCCCTGGACAGGCGAAAACCCGGACCAAGGTTTTGGTTACCGCCACAGGTTCGGGACCTGGACGACACGGAGCTGTGTGCCCCGTCGGCTCCGGGGTGTAGTGTCAGAGGTAGGAGATTTCGGGAGGTTTGCGCGGTCCGAGGTTGAATACATTTAGGTTGTGGGCGGCCAAGAGCGCATGACCAACAGCCCGGGACGCTGACGAAGGTCCTGAGCGTCATGGGATCGAGGCCTGATGGCCCGCAATGATGACCTACCCGCCTCCACTGTCCCACTCCGAGCGGATGAGCCTGACCGGGCGGCCCTGAACTGCTACGCCTTCACAGCGGGAACCTTCAACGATGCCACTGTCCAGGCCGTCCGCTCCCGTGAAACTCCAGCATTCCCTGACGGCGTCTAAGGGAAGCGTTAGGTGAGTTGGATGGCCGCCCCCGATCAGCACCCAGCTAATCAACCCGAACAAACGACCGACCGGGCGCTTGACCCGGAACTTGGCTACACCCTGCAGGAGATGATCCTCGCCACCCCAGACGTGGAAGTCTTCCTCTCCGACCTCGCAGTCCTCGCGGCCACCGAAATATCAACGCCGGTCAACGCAGTTTTGTGCGGAGTGACGGTCATCCGCAGGAAGAAGGGCGTCGTCGCTGCCAGCAGCGACGAGCGCGCGAGCGTTCTTGACCACCTTCAAAACAGCTACGGGGACGGGCCCTGCCTCACAGCGCTCCGAGACAAAACCCTGATCCACGTCCCCGACACCGCCGCCGACACCCGGTGGCGCGACTATCTCGACGCCGCCGTGGCCGAAGGCGTCGGCTCCGTCCTCGCCGTGCCGCTGGACCTGGCCGGAGAGGCTGACGCGGTCATGAACTTGTACTCAGTCAGCAGCCACGGCTTCGCGCCACCGGACATCACCATGGCCGAGACGTTCACTGAACACACCGCCAAATCCCTACGCCTGGCCCTGAAAATGGCGCAATTGCGCCACGCCCGCGACGACCTCTACGCCGCCATGCAATCCCGGGCCGTCATCGACATGGCCGTGGGAATCATCATGGCCCAAAACCGGTGCCGCAAAGACGCCGCGTTCAAAGTCCTGACCGACACCTCAAGCCACCGAAACACCAAACTCCGGGACGTCGCGGCGCAGATCGTCGCCCGGGTTTCGGGCGAGAACCATGTCACCGCGTACTTCGACGAATAGTCGTCCCCGCCCCGGACGCGTTCGGTACCGAGACGGCGTCCTGGCTTGAACTGTTCGCCGAACCCGCTGCGACCCTGCTTGCGAACATCCAGGCCAGTGAAGCACCCCACAAAACCAGCCAAGCCCTCGCCGAGTCCCAGCACAGCCGGGACCTGGTCAACCAAGCCTGCGGGATCCTCATCCACCAACAGCGGCAGAACTTAGTGATTGACGGCGGTGAGTGCCTGGTCGTAGATGTCCAAGGCTGTGGCGACTTCTTCGGCGGTGACGACGGCGGGTGGGACGACGTGGATGCGGTTGTCGGCGGCGAAGGGCAGGAGGCCGAGGCGGAGGAGTTTGGCTTTGAGGCGGCCCATGTAGGCGGGTGTGACGGGTTCCTTGGTGGTGCGGTCTTGGACGAGTTCGAGGGCCCAGAAGACGCCGCGGCCGCGGACTTCGCCGATGACGTCGTGCTTCCCTGCCAGGGCGCGGAGTCCGGGGCCGAGGTGGTCGCGGCCGATCATGGCTGCGTTTTCCACGATGCCTTCTTCTTCGAACGCTTCGATGGAGGCGACGACGGAGGCTGCGGCGAGGGGGTGGCCGGAGTAGGTGAGTCCGCCGGGGAAGACGCGTTCATCGAAGGTCGCCGCGATGGCGCCGGAGATGATGACGCCGCCGACGGGTACGTAGCCGGAGTTGACGCCCTTGGCGAAGGTGATCAGGTCCGGGGTGACGTTGAAGGCGTCCAGGGCGAACCAGTCGCCGGTGCGGCCGAATCCGGCCATGACCTCGTCGAGGATCATGACGATGCCGTATTCGTCGCAGAGGGCTCGGACGCCTTGGAGGTATTCGGGGGTGGGGACCATGATGCCTGCGGTACCGGGGATGGTTTCGAGCAGGATGGCGGCGATGGACTGGGGGCCTTCGCATTGGATGGTGCGGCGCAGGTAGTGCAGGGCGCGTTCGGTTTCCTGTTCCGGGGTTTCGGCCCAGAATTCGGAGCGGTAGAGGTAGGGCCCGAAGACGTGGACGTGTCCGCGGGCGTATTCATTGGGGATGCGGCGCCAGTCGCCGGTGGCGACGATCGCCGCACCGGTGTTGCCGTGGTAGGAGCGGTAGCGGGAGATGACCTTGTCTCGGCCGGTGTGCAGGCGGGCCATGCGGACGGCGTTCTCGTTCGCGTCGGCACCACCGTTGGTGAAGAAGACTTTCTCCATGTTCGCCGGGGCATGGGAGAGGATTCTCGCTGCTGCCCGGCCGCGGATGTGGCTGGCGTGCGAGGGGGCCAGGGTTGCCAGCTCGGTGGCCTGTTTGGCGATGGCGGCGATCAGCTTGGGGTGCTGGTGGCCGATGTTGGTGTTGACCAGTTGGCTGGAGAAGTCCAGGTAGGAGTTGCCGTCGTGGTCCCAGACCGTGGTGCCGGAGCCGCCGGCGATCACCAACGGCTTCAACGACTTCTGCGCGGACCAGGAATGGAACACGTTGGCCCGGTCGAGCTCTATGGCCTCGGCGTTGGTGATGGCGGCACTGGGCTCGGCGACGGCGTCTGCTGCGAGTACGGCGGCGGGGCTGGAGACCATGAGGGTTCCTCTCGGTGGACTTGTGGGGAGTTCCTCCATCATGCTGGGATCCAGGTTTATGATTCTCTATACCTTTGTACAAGCAGATAGCTTCTTTTCGACTTTTGACCATTCGAGGTTTAAGTGCCGCCAAGCATTAACGCTCTCCTCCGCAGCCGGACGCTCAAGCTCAAGCTGGTGGTGCCCGATGCGGGCTCCCCTGCTTTGAACGAGCCGGTCAGTTGGGTCCACAGCTCGGACTTGGAGGATCCCACGCCGTTCCTGGACGCCGGTCAACTGTTGCTCACTGACGGGACCCAGTTTCCGGTGGGTCACGCCATTGATCCTGCGTATGTCCAGCGGCTGGTGGACCATGGCATTGCGGGGTTGGGGTTCGCCACCCAAGTCATCCATGGCACGTTGCCTCCTGGCCTCGAGGAGGCTTGCAGGGATCAGGGGCTGCCCCTTCTGGAGGTGCCGGACCGGACGCCGTTCATTGCGATCATCCGTTCCGTTGCGGATGACTTGGCAAAAGAGGAGCATGCCAGGGCCGAGTGGTCGCTGCAGGCGCAGCGGGCAATTTCCCGGGCAGCGCTCAGGCCGGATGGGCTGACCTCGATCCTGGGTGAACTGGAACGTCAGCTGCATAGCTGGGTGGCGTTGTACGACGCCGCGGGCAAGTACGTGCGGATGCCGCGTAACCGGCCTGTGCCCTCGGAGATCAGCGCGGAGGTGTCGGAGAAGGTCAGGCTGGCCTTGGACCTTGGCAACCGTTCCGCATCGCACCTGGAAGTCGGGGGCCAGTCGGTGACGCTGCAGACCCTGGGCCGAAAAGGCAGCCTGCGTGGGGCGCTGGTCATCGGTGCGATCGAACCACTGGACCCGGCGCGTGCGGACATCGTGAACAGCGTTATTGGCCTGGCCAGCTTGGCCCTGGAGCAAACCCGCACCTTGGATACTGCCCGCCGGCACCTGCGTGCCGGGGTGTTCGAGCAGTTGCTGGCGGGCAGCACCGACGTCGCACTCAAAACCGCCCAACAGGTGTGGGGCGCTTTGCCGCGCGAACCGCTGCTGGTGACAACCTCGCGGCAGGAGAACCCGTCCCCGAACCTGCTCGAGGCCTTGGAACTGCTGGCCGATAACCACCGCGGGGCTGTGTTCTACGCCCTCCGCGGGGACCACCTGGTTGTCCTGGCCGGAACGGCACACCAGGACAAGGTCCTTGAACTCCTGGCACGGCACGGGCCCTGCGGAATCTCCGCCGAAACCACCATGGAGGGACTATCCGGCGCCCTTGAAGAAGCAACGCGTGGGTTGCGCCGGGCCACGGAACTGGGCAGGACCGCCGTCGAATTTTCCGAACTGTCAGAAGGTGGCATGCTCGGCCTCCTTCACGAGGAGAAAGCCGCGCCGGTGGCCCGGGGACTGTTGCAACCATTGCTGGCCCATGACGAGGCAGAGCAGACCGAACTGCTGGCCACGGTGCGCGAATGGTTCGCCAACAACTGCGTCTGGGACAGAACCGCCCGGCATCTGGGTGTGCACCGTCACACGCTCCGAAACCGGGTCGACGCCGCCGGCAGGATCCTGGGCCTGAACCTGGACAACATGCGCGACCGGCTGGAACTCTTCGCAGCGGTGCAGTTCATCGACGACTAAGAACCTGGTGGGTTGAAAGAAAGAACCCCGGGATGCGAGAAAGCCTCCGACGCGCCGCGGGACGCATCGGAGGCCTTCTCTTGCCAGGAGCCCAGTGCCAAGCCCTGACGTTTATCGGCTGTATCGCCTAGTTTTGGGGGAAGCCGAGGTTGATGCCGCCGTGGCTGGGGTCCAGCCAGCGGGAGGTAATGGCTTTTTCGCGGGTGTAGAACTGGAAGCCTTGCAGGCCGTAGGCCTTGGAGCTGCCGAAGATGGAGTCCTTGAAGCCGCCGAAGGAGTAGTAAGCCACGGGCACGGGGATGGGGACGTTGATGCCCACCATGCCTACTTCCACTTCGTTCTGGAAGCGTCGGGCCGCGCCGCCGTCGTTGGTGAAAATGGCCGTGCCGTTGCCGAAGGCACCGTTGTTGATCAGGTTCAGGCCTTCTTCGTAGCTCTTGACCCGGACAATGGCCAGGACCGGGCCGAAGATCTCTTCCGTGTAGACCCGGGAGGTGACAGGAACGTCGTCAATCAGCGTTGGGCCGAGCCAGAAGCCGTTCTCGTCCCCGTCGACCGTGATGCCGCGGCCATCGACGACGACTGTGGCGCCGTCCTCGATGGCGACGTCAATGTAGGAGGCCACCTTGTCGCGGTGCTGGGCGGTGACGAGCGGGCCCATGTCGCAATTCCGGCGGCCATCGCCGATCCGCAGGGTTGCCATGCGGGAAGTGATCTTCTCAATCAACTCGTCGGCGACGGGTTCGACGGCGACAACGACGCTGATGGCCATGCACCGCTCCCCCGCCGATCCGAAGCCGGCGTTGATGGCGGCGTCGGCGGTGAGGTCCAGGTCGGCGTCGGGCAGCACCAGCATGTGGTTCTTCGCACCACCCAGGGCCTGAACCCGCTTGCCGTTGCGGGCGGCGGTCTCGTAAATGTACTGGGCAATCGGGGTGGACCCAACGAAGGAAATGGCCTTCACATCCGGGTGCTCCAGGAGCCCGTCCACGGCTTCCTTGTCACCGTGCAGGACATTGAACACCCCATCGGGCAGCCCCGCTTCGGAGAAGAGCGCGGCAAGCCAGTTCGCCGCCGTCGGGTCCTTCTCGGACGGCTTCAGGACGACGGCGTTGCCCGCCGCGACCGCGATCGGCAGGAACCACAGCGGAACCATGGCCGGAAAGTTGAACGGACTGATGATGCCCACCACGCCCAGCGGGCCCTTGGTGGAGTACACGTCGACACCGGAGGAGACGTTCTCGGAGTGCTCGCCCTTGATCAGGTGCGGGAAGCCGGTAGCCAGCTCCACAACCTCCAGGCCGCGGGTGATCTCCCCGAGCGCGTCGGAGACGACCTTGCCGTGCTCTGCGGTGATGATCTCCGCCAGCTCACCCTTGCGCTCGTTCAGCAGTTCGCGGAAGCGGAAGATGATCTGCTGGCGCTTGGTGATCGAGAGGTCGCGCCAGGCCGGGAAGGCCTTCTGCGCCGAGGAGACGGCGGCTTCGATGTCGGCCCCGTTGGCCAGGGCCACCCGCTTGGTCTCGACGCCACGGGCGGGATCAAACACCGGGGCGGTGCGGTCGCCGGAGGAGAGTGCTTCTGCTCCCCCGATCCAGTGGGACAACACGGGGAGGTCTTGGTTGACTGACACGCTAATACTCGCTTTCAGGTGGTCTGTCTGAACGCCGATGGTGGCTCGGAAGCAACGGTAGTTGCGCGAACCCCCTCACCTCTGCAGACATTCGTCAATCTAGATTTGCTTGGATGGACTTTTGTACATAACGAGACCGAAAGCATGCCGCCTACCTGAATAAGGGAGCTTGATGCCCGTGATCGGACGCGCGTTTGACACCCAGCGCGGCGATGTGAGGCTCATCGTTTACTACGCGACACAAACCCGCTACTCTTGTCAGACAATCTGCATTTGTGGAATAACGGTACGAGCGTTGGGGGAATCCCATGGTGGAAACACATCTGTCACCGGAGCCTGCGTCCCTGCCTGTGCGGGTAGCGCCCGTGGCCTCGGTATCCCGCAGGGATGGCGTGTTGAATGAGATCCGGCGCGCCGTGGTGCTCGGTTCCATCAAGCCGGGGCAGAAGCTCACGGAAGTCCAGCTGTCGGAGTGGCTCAACGTCAGTCGCCCCACAGTCCGGGAGGCGCTGAACCAGATGGCCCAGGAGGGTCTGCTGATCCAGGAGCCCTACCGCGGGCTTCGGGTGGCCACCTTGGATGCCGCCGCCATCATGGACCTGGCCAACACCCGCATGGCGCTGGATATGCTGGCCGTGGAGGCAATCATCAGCGATGACAGCGGCCGACGCATGCGGATGGTTGAGGACAGCTGGGCCGAATACAGCAGGGTCGAAATGGATCCTGACCCGGTGATTCGGCACGAAAGCCATGTGGCATTCCACCGGAAACTCTGGGCGGCGTCCGAAAATGCGCTTCTGCTGCGGCTCTGGCCCGTGACTGAAGCCCACGTGACCATCATTCTCGCCCAGGACCAGGCCACCCGCGCGGACCCGGTCCGCGCACACAGGGTCCACGAGAAGTTGGTGGAGGCCATCCGCACCAAAGACATGAAGGTCATCCGGAAGGCCTTCAAGGAACACACCGTAGACAGCGCCAAGGAACTCATTGCGCTGCTGGACGCACCCGCGAGCAAGGAGAACTGATTGTGAAGATTCTGATTGTCGGTGCCAACGGATTGCTGGGCTCGGCCGCGGTGGCCGCGCTCCGCAAACGGCATGAGATCGTCGAGGCGTCCCGCTCCGGGGACGTTACCGTGGATCTGGCCGACCCCCAATCCATCCTGCGCATGTTCAAAGAGGTGGGCACGGTAGACGCCGTCATTTCCTGCACGGGCTCGGTCCCGTTCAAGCCCCTTAATGAACTGACCGCAGAGGACTTTCAATCCGCGTTTGCCGACAAGGTAATGGGCCAGGTCAACTTGGTCCAACTCGGGGTGGAATACCTATCCGACGGCGGGTCACTCACCATTACCTCGGGCGTCCTGGCCCGTGAGCCGATCCTGACCGGCGCTGCGGC
Organism: Paenarthrobacter sp. NPDC089988; assembly: GCF_044748465.1. NCBI lineage: Bacteria > Bacillati > Actinomycetota > Actinomycetes > Micrococcales > Micrococcaceae > Paenarthrobacter > Paenarthrobacter sp. NPDC089988. The sequence goes on along the minus strand of NZ_JBIVGD010000013.1, from coordinate 110,599 downwards.
CTCCCTTGCCAACGGGGCTCTGGAATCCTTCGTCATGGCCGCGGCCGCTGAATTGCCGCGCCGTATCCGCATCAACGCTGTCAGCCCAAGCGTCTTGGCCGAGGCCAAGGGCTATCACGAGTTCTTCCCCGGGTTTACGCAAGTACCGGCCGAAACGGTGGGACGCGCCTACGTGAAATCCGTGGAGGGAATACAGACAGGACAGGTGTACGCACTGGACTAGAGTTCCCGCAAACCAGGCCCGATCAGGCGCGGCGCACGGCTATTTTGAGGCCAGCGCCACCGCCGGGATCGGGCCTTTTTTGCTGCCCGGGGGACCCCACGCGGCACCCGCTTGGGCGTCATGACGACATTTTTGTAAAAGTACTGGACGTGGCGGCAATCACACGCTAGCGTTGAACTAGCAAACAGATTGTTTGACAATATAACAACCAAACGAGATGTCAACGGCGAGTGCCACGCCGCGTCTCATCCCCTGTACCGGCTCCATAGGCGGTCAGGGAGAACTTCATTCGAGCTGGCAATCCAGGCGTCCACCCGCCGCCAGCCCGGTCACCCGTTCCCGTCAAGAGGGTTTAACCATGACCAAAACAAGCAAGATCACCCTGGCCATCCTTGGCATTATTGTGCTGTCCCTGGCTGCAGGCTTCTTCGGCAGCGGCTTCCGAGGCAACAGCGCCTCGGCCTCCTCCGCCGCGTCACAGGGTTCGTTCATCGAGGAGATCAAGAAGCGCGGCGAACTCCGGGTCGGCGTCGCGATCGCTCCCCCGATGACCACCCAGCAGCCTGACGGCAGCTTGGGAGGACCGAACCTGATCCCGTTGGAAGACCTGGCCAAGCAGCTGGGCGTGAAGCTGGTCCCTGTGGCTGCTGAGTGGAAGAACATCGTCGCCGGCCTGCAGGCGAACCGCTACGACTTCGCCGCCAACCTCGACTACACCGTTGAGCGGTCCCTGGCGATCTCCTTCACCAACCCCGTTTACGAATACCCCGGAGTCTTCGTGGTGAAGGCGACATCGCCGTACACCACGTCCGAGCAGATCATCCAGTCGGGCGGTCAGATCGTCACCGCCCAGGGCGCAGCTCCCGAGGCCACCCTCAAGGGCCTCACCCAGAACATCATGCCGATGGACTCCTACTCCAACGCCATCTCCGCCATCCAGGCAGACCGCGCGGTTGCCGAGTTCACCGACCTTCCCACCGCCGAGTCCCAGGCGCAGGCAGACCAGTCCCTGAAGATCGTGGTCCCGGATCCTGAGATCTATTCCGGCACCGCCGCTTACGGTGTCCCGGCCTCCATCGATGACCGTTCGCTGCAGATCGTGAACATCGCGATCGAGCGGGCACAGAAGAGCAGCAAGCTGTCCCAGGCCTACGCCAAGGTCAACTACTTCGAAGTGGACAACCTCGGCGATCTGCTCAAGAAGTAATTCGCCAAGCCATCCGGCAAGGAGCCAAATCATGAATTACAACTTCGATTGGGACGTGGTGGCCCGGGCATTGCCTGCAATGATGCAGGGCCTGGGTATCACCCTCCAGATCACTGTCATCACCATCGTCATCAGCATGATCCTTGCGGTTCCCGTCGCCGTGGGCCGCATGTCAAAGATCGAGGTGATCCGGTGGGCAGCACAGGCCTATATCGAGCTGTTCCGCTGCACGCCACTGTTGGTCCAGCTGTTCTGGATCTTCTACGCCCTTCCTGCACTGACCGGGGTCACCCTCCCCGGCTATGTCTCGGCCATCATTGCCCTGACCTGTAACCTGACAGCTTTCATGGCCGAGGCCTACCGCAGCGGGTTCCAGTCCGTACCGGTGGAACAGGTGGAGGCCGGAAGCATGCTGCAGCTGAGCCGCTTCCAGCAACTGCGCTACATCATTGTTCCGCAGGCCCTCCGGCAACAGCTGCCGGTGATCCTGTCCCTGAACATCTCCTTGTTCAAAGACACCGCGCTGGTCTCCACCATCGCTGTTGCGGACCTGATGTTCATCGCCAACACCATCTCCTCCCAGACCTACCGGGCCCTGGAAGTGTTCACCCTGGCAGCAATCGTCTACTTCGCGATCGCCTTCCCCGTATCGCTGGCAACCAGCGCCCTGGAACGCCGGATGCAATCCAACGCGGGCCTGGGCAGCAAACCCAAAGGCGGGCTGCTGACCCGCATGATGCCCGGCTCGAAAGTGGCGATGGCACGATGAGCCACTCAGCACAGCTTCCCAGCACCATCGAGCAGAAGGACAATGATGTGAGCGAACAGAAGGGCATCCAGGTGGCACCTGCACAGCACGCCACAGGAACTGCCAGCAACGGGCAGGTCTTGGTAGAAGCCCGCGGCCTCCAGAAGAGCTTCGGCATCCGCCAGATCCTCAAGAACGTCGACTTCCAGATGAACAAGGGCGACATCACCGTCATCATCGGCAAGTCCGGTTCCGGAAAATCCACCTTGTTGCGGGCACTGGCCGGCCTCACCGACCCCGACGACGGTGAAATCCTGATGGACGGGCAAACCGTGTTCGCCGAACAGCAACGCACCAAGGCCTGGAACAACGTCCGCTCCGAGGTGGGCATGGTGTTCCAGACCTACACCCTCTGGCCCCACATGAACGTCCTTGACAACTTGGTCCTGGCACCGCGCAAGGTCCGCGGCGCCGCAGCATCGGAATCCCGTGACAGGGCCGAAGCGGCCCTGGACGAGGTAGGCATGAAGCACCACATCCTCAGCCGCCCCACCCAGCTCTCCGGCGGTGAACGGCAACGCGTCGCCATCGCCCGGGCACTGATGATGAAGCCCAAACTCCTGCTCTGCGACGAGATCACCTCGGCACTGGACCCACCCGTCGCCGCCGAAGTCCTGGATGTCCTGCGCCGGCTCAAGGAAGAAGACGGCATCGCCGTCGCCCTTGTCACCCATGACATGGCCTTCGCTTCCAAAGCAGCAGACCGCCTGGTGTTCTTCCACAACGGTGAAATCGCCGTCAACACCACACCGGAAGTTGCCTTCGACAACTGCGATAACCAAGACCTCAAGAAATTCGTTGACGCCGTCCGCTTCTAAGCCGGCAGCTCAGCAGGAAAGGAAGCACAGTGCACACCGTTGTGATTGGTGGCGGCGTCATCGGACTCACCCAGGCCTACCATCTGGCCCGTGAGGGCGGAGACGTCACCATCATCGACGCCCGGGCCACCGGCCTGGGCGCGTCGAAGGTCAACGCCGGGTGGATCTGCCCGGCCGAATCCGCACCCGTGCCAGGTCCCGGCGTCGTCCTGAAATCCATGAAATGGATGCTCCGACCGGACAGCCCGCTCTACATCAAACCCTCAGTGGATCCGGCGTTCATCCGGTTCATGCTGGGCATGTGGCGCAAATCCAACGCCCGCGACCAGCGCGCCGGTTTCGAAGCCCACCTCCGGCTCGCCGCCGACACCTTGCAGGTCTTCGACGAGTACCGCGCCGACGGCATGGACTTCGAACTGCACACCGACGGGCTGCTCATGGCCTTCATGGAACAGGACAACTTCGACCACCACGTCGATAACCTGGACCTGGCCGCCCAATATGGCCGGCAGCCCAAGGTGTTGGACCGGGACGCCGTCCACGAACAGGAACCCCTGCTCACCGACGGAGTCCTCGGCGGGATCTACTTCCCGCAGGAACGGCACGTCGATCCAGGCGCCATGGCCGCCGCACTGCACCAGCGCCTGGTGGCCATGGGAGTGAAGATCGTGGAAAACTCCCCGATCGACGCCGTGGTCCGCAACGGCGACCGCGTCACCGCCGTACACAGCGGCGGAACCCGCTACACCGCGGACAACTTCGTCCTCGCCGCAGGGGCCTGGAGCGGTAACCTGTCCAAGCAATTCGGCGTGCCGCTGCCCGTGCGTCCCGGCAAGGGCTACAGCGTCGAAGTTGCCCAGCTGGGCCTGCGCAGCACGGTCAATCTCTGGGACGCGAAAGTCGCGGTCACCCCGTTCAACGAACGCCTCCGCCTGGCCGGAACCATGGAATTCGGTGGGCTCGACGAGAACATCAACCAGCTCCGCGTCGACGCGATCCTCCGGGCACCGGCGAAGTACTTCCGCAACTGGGAAGCACCGGCCACCAAACCGACGCCGATGGCAGGCATGCGCCCCATGACACCGGACGGGCTCCCCGTCATCGGCCACCTGGGCCAGCTGGAGAACACCTACGTCTCCACCGGCCACGGGATGATGGGCGTCACCCTCGCCCCCGGCACCGCCGTGGCCCTGACGGACCTGATCGTCCGCGGCCGCGCTGCCGCGACGCTTCAACCCTTCAGGGCCGACCGCTTCCGCGGCGTCCAACGCCAGCCGGTCCCGGCCCTGTAAAGCCCACACAAGTTTCCTGCCGTCAACTGGCGGCCCCAAGGTCTCAGAAAGGACCCCTCATGTCCCACACGAAGAAGGAACTGCGCGGCATCCTCGCAGCCGTCACCACCCCGTTCACCCAGGACGGCGCAGCCATTGATGAATCCGCACTGCAACGCCAGGTGGAGCGCCTGGTGACCGCCGGGATCCACGGCATCGTCCCCACCGGCACCACCGGAGAATTCACCACCCTCTCCCCCGAGGAATACCGCCGCGTGATCGAGCTCTACGTCAAGGGCGTCGACGGCCGCATCCCCGTCGTCGCCGGCATCGGCGCGCTCTCCACCCAGGGCGCGATCGACCTGGCACAGCACGCCGAGAACGTCGGCGCTGACGCGATCATGCTGGTCCCGCCGTTCTACGATCCCCTGGACCTGACCACCCTGAAGGCGTTCCTGTCCGCCGTGGCCGGTTCCATCACCATCCCGATCGTGTACTACAACGTTCCCGGCGCCACCGGCATCCAGCTCACCGCCGCCGAGCTGGCCGAACTCGGTGACATCGACGGCGTGGATTACATCAAGAACACCTCCGACGACGCCGTGGGCCTGGCCGAACTCCTGGCCGCCCGCACCGACAAGATCAAGGCCTTCAACGGCTGGGACACCCTGACGTTCTTCGGTATCGCTTCCGGCGCTGAGGCCTCCGTTTGGGGCACCGCCGGAGTTGTCCCGGAACTGGCTGTCGAATTCTGGAACGCCCTGGCTGAGGAGAAGGACCTGGTCCGCGCCCGCGAACTCTGGAAGCACCTCTGGGCCATCAGCGACTTCCTCGAGTCCGTGAACTACGTAGCCGGCATCAAGGCGGGCCTGGAACTCATCGGCGAACCCGTCGGCCCGGCACGCCTGCCCATCCAGCCCCTCCCGGCCGAAGAGCGCGCACGCTTCGCGGCGATCCTGCAGAACGCAGGCGTCCTCCCCGCAGCAGCGGCAGCATGATGCAGCGCTCCGCCAACGTCACCCCAGGTGGCAAGCTCACCCTGGACGCCATTGAGGTCCATGCCGAAGGCGAACCCGGACGCATCCTGACCGACGCAGCCTCCCTCGTGGAAGGCACGACGATGGCGGAGCGCCTGCAGTACTGCAAAGACAACCTGGATTGGCTGCGACGGCTCATGCTCCACGAGCCGCGCGGCTACCCCGGACTCTGCTCCGTCATCCTCACCCCACCGGTCAATGAGGGTTCCGACTTCGGGATCGTGGTCCTGGAACAAGGCGGGTTCACGCCGATGTCCGGGTCGAACACCATCTGCGCCGTCACGGCGGTCCTCGAACACGGCATCGTCCCGGTCCGCGGGCCCGAAACGATCGTCACCATCGACACTGCGGTGGGCACCGTCACCGCCGTCGCGGGGGTCGACGCCGGCAAGGTCCTCTCGGTGACCGTCGTGAACGTCCCCGCGTTCGTCGTCGAACTCGACCACCCACTGGAGGTGCCCGAATACGGCACCGTACCCGTCGACGTCGTGTTCGGCGGGCAGTTCTTCGCCCAAGCCCGCGTCGCGGACCTCGGCCTGGAACTGCACCCGGACAACGGCAAGGAACTAGCCCGGGCAGGCGCGCTCATTAAGATGGCGGCGCTCGAGCAGATCCAGGTCACCCACCCGGACAACGCGGGGATCTCCGGCGTGAACCTCATCATGCTCCACACCGGTGACCGGGTCCCGGGACGGCAGGACCGCAACACCGTGGTCCTGTCCAACGGCAAACTTGTCCCCTCCGACCCGTCCACCTGGACCGGGGCGCTGGACCGGTCCCCCTGCGGGACCGGTACCTCCGCCCGGATGGCTGCGCTTCACGCCCGCGGGCAACTCGCCGTCGGGGAGGATTTTTCGCACCACAGCATCATCGGCAGCGAGTTCATCGGCCGCCTGACAGGCACGACGACGGTCGGCCCACGTGAAGCGGTCCTGCCGACCATCACCGGACGCGCATGGGTCACCGGCACCAGCCAATGGGTGCTCGATCCCACCGATCCCTTCCCCACCGGCTACACCGTCGGCGACATCTGGGCACCCGGCGCCTAACCCCTACCCCCGCCGCCCCGCGAGTTGGCATTTGATGACAGTGTTTGGCCCAAACATTGCCATTAACTGCCATCTCGAACCCCCGAAAACCATAGAAAGCAGGAGTTGTGAGCCAGTTCATCAACGGCAAGCTCGTCGAGGGCACCACCGGCGAGACCGTGGACGTCATCGACCCGTCCAACGGCGAAACCATCCAAACGATCACCCTCGCCGGCAGCGACGACGTCAACGCCGCCGTCCAGGCCGCCCGCGACGCCTTCCCGGCCTGGTCCCGTGCCACGCCCGCTGAGCGGTCGGCCGTGCTGACCAAGTTCGCTGCGCTGATGGAAGAACGCGCCGAGGAGTTCGCGCAGCTCGAGTCGCGTCAGGCCGGTAAACCGATCCGCCTCACCCGTGAATTCGACGTTCCTGGAACCATCGACAATATTGCCTTCTTCGCCGGCGCCGCCCGCAACCTCGAAGGCAAAGCCACCGGCGAATACTCCCCCGACCACACCTCCTCCATCCGCCGCGAAGCGATCGGCGTGATCGGTTCGATCTCCCCGTGGAACTACCCACTGCAGATGGCCGCGTGGAAGATCCTTCCCGCCATCGCCGCGGGCAACACGATCGTCCTCAAACCCGCGGAAATCACCCCGCTCACTTCCTTGCTGTTCGCCGAAGTCGCCACCGAAGCGGGCGTCCCGGACGGCGTCATCAACGTCATCACCGGCCGCGGCTCCACCGTCGGCGCGGAACTGCTCCGCCACCCGGACGTGGACATGCTCTCCTTCACCGGCTCCACCAGTGTGGGCCGGACCGTCCTGGACGCAGCAGCGACCACCGCAAAGCGGGTACACCTCGAACTCGGCGGCAAGGCACCCTTCGTGGTGTTCGACGACGCCGACCTGGAAGCCGCGATCCACGGCGCCGTCGCCGGATCCCTGATCAACACCGGCCAGGACTGCACCGCGGCCACCCGCGCAATAGTCCACCGCTCCCTCTACGAGAAATTCATCGAGGGCGTCGCGGACCTCTACGCCAAGGTCAAGCTCGGCCCCACGTTGGATCCGGCCACAGACCTTGGCCCGCTCGTCTCCCGCAAACACCAGGAAACCGTTGCCGGCATGGTCGAACGCGCCCGTGGTTACGCGCGGGTTTACGGAGGTGGAATCCCTGACGGTGACTTCGCCAACGGCTCGTTCTACCGGCCCACCCTCGTCGCCGACGCAACCCCGGACTCCGAAATCTTCCGCGACGAAGTCTTCGGCCCCGTCCTGGCCGTCACCCCCTTCGACACCGACGACGAAGCCATCGCCCTGGCCAACGACACCCCCTACGGGCTCGCCGCATCGGCCTGGACCACCAACGTCTACCGGGCCAACCGCGCCACCCGCGACATCAGGGCCGGAGCCGTCTGGGTGAACGACCACATCCCGATCATCTCCGAGATGCCCCACGGCGGCCTCAAACAATCCGGATTCGGCAAAGACATGTCCACCTACTCACTGGACGAATACACCGTGGTCAAGCACGTCATGTTCGACCTCACCGGCGAACAAGCCAAACCCTGGCACCGCACCATCTTCACCTTGGAAGGACAGCAGTAGATGACGACGACGGGACTCGCCGGGCGTTTCGCCGGCAAGACCGCGCTGGTCACCGGCGCCGGCGGCGGCATCGGATCAGCCATCAGCCTCAGGCTGGCCTCTGAAGGTGCCCACGTTTACGTGGCCGATGCCAACGAAGTCGCGGCGAAGGAAGTTGCCGCCTCCATCCTTGCGGAGGGCTTCAGCGCAGAACCGCTGGTGTTCGATCTCCTGGACGCTGCGGCGTCAGCAGCGGCGATCCAGCAGATCGTGGAAGCCCGCGGTCGGCTTGATGTACTGGCCAACAACGCCGGCATCAACCGGCGCGGAGACCTGCTCTCCCTCAGCGAGGAGGACTGGGACCTGTCCTTCGCAGTGAACGTGGATTCTCTGTTCCATCTCTGCCGGGCGGCACTCCCCCACATGATTGACGCGGGCGGTGGCGCGATCGTGAACACGGCCTCGCAGTGGGGCCTGTATCCCGCACCGGCGCATATTGCCTACAACGTGTCCAAGGCAGCCGTGGTGGCGTTCACCAAGAACCTCGCGCGCGACTACGCCCCGAACAACATCCGGGTCAACGCCGTCGCCCCCGGTGAAGTGCACACACCCATGCTCGAAGCCGGGCTGGCCCGCAACGGCCGGACCGTGGCGGACCTGGATGCCCTGGTGCCGTTCGGCCGGATCGGGAAACCAGAGGAAATCGCCGCGCTCGTGGCCTTCCTGGCCTCCGACGAAGCACCCTACATCTGCGGATCGGTCATCGAAATCACCGGCGCCCAGGCAGTGGCATGAGCGCGGGAATGCTGAACGGCAAGACCGTTCTCGTCACGGGTGCGTCCCGTGGCATCGGGCGAGCCACTGCTAAGGCAGTCCACCGCGACGGCGCACACGTGGTCCTGCACTACGGAAACGACAAGGACTCGGCCCAAGCCTCCGCAGAGCAACTCGGGGACCGTGTCCTGCTGGTCCAAGGCAATCTCCGCGACCCTGCTGAACGCCAGCGCGTCTGGACCGAAGCAAGCAACTGGCGTGGCGGCGTCGACGTCCTGGTCAACAACGCCGGAGCTTGGTTGCCCTCCGAACTCAATGACAGCCGGGCGTGGGAGGAAGGCTGGGAAGCGAACTACGAGCTGAACCTCCTGGCACCCGCTGACCTCTGCCGTTGGGCGATCCTCGGGTTCAAGGAGCGGGGCGGAGGCATCATCGTCAACGTGACCAGCCGCTCCGCCCACCGAGGGGACGACGCCGAACACCTCGCCTACGGCGCGGCGAAGGGCGGACTCCTGGCCCTGACCAAGGGCATCGCCCGCGGCTACGGCAAGCACAACATCCTCGCCTACGCTGTGGCCCCTGGCTGGGTAGCAACCGACATCGCCGGAGACCTCGCCAACGACCCCGGCGTGCTCGAAAGCCTGCCGCTCGGCGAAGTCACTCCGCCGGAAGACGTCGCCGAAGTCATCACTTTCCTGGCTTCCGGACGCTCCCGGCACAGTACGGGATCAACCATCGACATCACCGGCGCGGACTACGTCCGCTGACCTTTCCCGCTCCGACGGCGGCGCCAACCCGCAATGGGGAGGCCCGCCGTCGGGCCTGGATCACCTCCCTCAACCAACGCGTCCTCGACCCATCAGACCCCTTCCAAGAAGACTTCGTGGTGGGCAAACCCTGGAAAGCAGAGTACTGACATGGCCAACGGACGAATCGACGACTGGGCTACGCTTCCCGGGGCCCACGTGCGCATCAGGCAGCAAGGCGCGGACATCTGCACCGGAACCGTGGACGCCGTCACTGTAGACGGAAGCATCCTCTGGCTCCACACTGCCCTGGATGGCCGGCGGCTGTTCGAAAAAGCCGAGTACTACGAAGCATGGGCAGCCGAAGAACGCGTGGGCTTCCACTACCGGATGGCACTTGGCTCAGAAACCCGGCCATAACCGCGACGGCCGGGTTTCGTAGTCATGTTGTACCTCATCCGCCCGGATTGCAGTCAGTCGAGTAGCGCTACGCCAAACTCAGCGACGACGGCCCGCAATTCCCCGAGGTAGCGCTGCGCTTGGTCGGTAAGCGGAATCGCAGCGTGACCGATCCAGCCGATCTCGATGCGTTCGTCAACGTCGAGTGGGATGGCGACAATCTCCGGGTCGAGTTGCCCGCTGATGATGCCCGTCGAGATCGTGTAGCCGTGGAGGCCGATCATGAGGTTGAAGATCGTGGCACGGTCAGAGACCCGGATCTCCTGCTTGCTGGACAAGGTGGAGAGGATCTCCTCGGCGAAGTAGAAGGAGTTGTTCGCACCTTGGTCGAAGGTCAGCCGCGGCAAGCCGGCGAGATCGTCGAGTGTCGCTCGCTCTTTTGCGGCGAGCGGGTTCTTCCGTGAAATGAAAATGTGTGGATCCGCGAGGAAAAGGGGTGTGAACGCCAGCCCGGATTCCCGGAGCAGCTTGTCGATGACCTTCCGGTTGAAATCGTTCCGGTACAGGATGCCTATCTCGCTGCGGAGTGTCCGGACATCCTCGATGATGTCCCAGGTGCGGGACTCACGGAGCGAGAACTCGTATTCGGCCACCTCAGTGGCTTTGACCATCCGGACGAAGGCGTCCACCGCAAAGGAGTAGTGCTGCGTTGACACCCCGAGCAGACGTCGCGTCGGTGGCCTGCCGAGGTAGCGCTGCTCGAGGAGGGCGAACTGCTCGACCACCTGCCTCGCATAGCCGAGGAACTCTGCCCCGTCCTCGGTGAGGGTGACCCCGCGGGCGGACCGAACAAGGAGCGCACGGCCTACCCGGGCCTCGAGGTCCTTCATCGCTGCGGACATTGTCGGCTGCGCTACGTAGAGCAGATCGGCCGCCGCGGAGATCGACCCCTCGGCTGCAACTTCAATGAAGTAGCGGAGCTGCTGCAGGGTCAATCCGCTCGAAATCTGGGCCATAGGCAAATTCTATATGAATGCATAGCAACCACGAGTTACCTGATACCCCTCGAAAAGCTGCACCATGGATACGTCCCCTTCTGAAAGGCCGTCTCCGGCCCATCATCAACGGATTGGCAGCTATGGCAGACGACTTCACCTTCAATATCACCACCACCCGCTTCGACGAGGACTACTCCCCGTCAGAAGGCTCCCGGATCACGACGAACTTCGCCAACCTCGCACGGGGCGAGCACCGCCAGGAGAACCTCCGCAACGCCTTAACCATGATCCGCCGACGCTTCAACGATCTCGCAGACTGGGACAACCCGGACCGGGACCGCTACACGCTCGAGCTTGAGATCGTTTCCGTGCAGATCCAGTTCACTGCCGAAGGTACGGATCAGCAGTTCCCCCTGTTCGAGGTTCTCGACATCCAGATCGTCGACCAACTGAACGGCGTCCGTCACCAAGGGATCGTCGGGAACAACTTCTCCTCCTACGTCCGTGACTTCGACTTCAGCGTGGTACTGCCGGCGGCAACAGCGGAAGCCGGCAAGCCCACCGTTCCCGAGAACTTCGGCGATCTTCACGGCAAACTGTTCCAGCAATTCCTCGATTCCCCGGCATGCCAGGAACGCTTCCCGCAGCCGCCGGTGGTGTGCATCAGCGTCTCAACCACCAAGACGTACCGGCGAACGGAGAACCGTCACCCGGTCCTGGGCGTCGAGTACCAGCAGGACGAGTTCTCACTGACGGACGCGTACTTCGCAAAAATGGGACTGCAGGTGCGCTACTTCATGCCACGCGGCAGCGTGGCTCCCCTCGCCTTCTATTTCCGCGGCGACCTGCTCAACGACTACTCCAACCTGCAACTGATCGGCACGATCAGCACCATGGAGACGTTCCAGAAGATCTACCGCCCGGAAGTTTATAACGCGAACTCCGCAGCCGCCGTCGTCTATCAGCCCAGCCTGGGAGAGCAGGACTACTCGCGGACGCAGATCGCCTACGACCGCGTCGAGCGCAGTCAGCTGGCGATCAAGCAGGCCAAGTACACGGAGGAGCACTTCATCACACCCCACAAGGACCTGCTGGACCAGTGGACCGCCAACTACCCCGCTCTCGTCAACTGACTTACGGAGAATCGTCAATCATGAACACACTTTTGCCCACCACCGTTGTCGGAAGCCTGCCGAAACCATCGTGGCTCGCACAGCCGGAGACGCTGTGGTCTCCGTGGAAGCTGGAGGGAGACGCACTGCTCGAGGGCAAGCAGGATGCGCTGCGCATCGCACTCCATGAGCAGAGCCGGCGTGGAATCGACATCGTCAGCGACGGCGAGCAAACCCGCCAGCACTTCGTCACGACTTTCATCGAGCATCTCAGCGGGGTCGACTTTGAACAGCGCAGGACCGTGCGCATCCGCGATCGCTACGACGCCAGCGTGCCGACCGTCGTCGGACCGGTGCGCCGCGAACGGCCCGTATTCGTCGAAGACGCAAAGTTCCTCCGCGCAGCCACCGACCGGCCGATCAAATGGACCCTTCCCGGTCCAATGACGATGGTGGACACGCTCTTCGATGACCACTACAAGAGCCGCGAGAAGCTCGCCTGGGAGTTCGCCACGATCCTGAACCAGGAGGCCAAAGAACTCGAGGCCGCCGGCGTGGACATCATCCAGTTCGACGAGCCCGCGTTCAATGTCTTCCTCGATGAGGTCAAGGACTGGGGCGTGGCTGCGCTTGAGAGGGCCGCAGAAGGACTGCGCGCTGAGACCGCCGTGCATATCTGTTACGGCTACGGGATCAAGGCGAACAATGACTGGAAGGCGACGCTCGGCTCACAGTGGCGGCAGTACGAGGAAACGTTCCCGCTGCTGCAAGGCTCCAGCATCGACATCATCTCGCTGGAATCCCAGAACTCCCACGTGCCCATGGACCTCATCGAGCTCCTCCGCGGCAAGAAAGTCATGCTCGGGGCAATCGACGTCGCAAGCGAGACCATCGAGACCCCGGAGGAGGTCGCCGACACCCTCCGCAAGGCCCTTCAGTTCGTCGATGCGGACAAGCTCCTCCCCAGCTCCAACTGTGGCATGGCACCGTTCCCCCGGGACATCGCACTGGCCAAGCTGAGTGCTCTCAGCGCAGGGACGAACATCATTCGCGAGGAACTCGCCGGCTCCGCCCCCAGGGTGTCATAACGATGTTTCACGCCTACCCCACGGACACGTGGCTTGACGCTCGCAAGCAAGGATTCCCGTCCTCCCTCTCGGCCGATGAATTCAAGTCACTGTTCCGTGGCCACCCGGGAGGTGTGGCCGTCGTCACGGCGGATGCGGGCGAGGGACCGGTGGCACTGACAGTATCGTCGGTTGTGTCAGTGAGCGCGGAACCACCGTTGCTGATTTTCTCGGTCTCGGCACTGTCCTCTTCGTCCAAGGTGCTTTCGCGCGCCGAAACCGTCGTCGTGCACCTTCTGGACGCGCACGACGTCGACCTGGCGAAGTTTGGGGCGACCCCCGGCGCCGACCGCTTTGACCAGACTCACCGCTGGTCGGCCCTTCCGACTGGCGAAGCGGTGTACGACGATGTCCGCGCCTGGGTGCGCTGCGCCGTCATCGATCGCATTGAGGTGGGGACCTCCACCATCATCGCCGTTCACGCCCTGGAGTCCCGCGTGATGCGCGACGTCCAAGCGGGCGAACCCGGCGACGCCCTGGTGTACCACAACCGTTCATGGCACCGTCTGGGCGAGCATTCCAGGCTCGAAGGCTGAGCGCCGCCCCAACAATGCTTGGCGGCAAGCCGCATGGCTCACGACGGCGGGAGGACACCTCCCGCCGTCGGGCATCGTTAACAGCGGAACGGCTTCCTGAATAATCCGCGGAAGGTGTGCACAATGTGCACACCTTCTTTCGCCCTGCAACGCCGGGCGGACTCTTGGTTCTCATGATGAGGCCGCTTCATCTTCGTCCGGGCCACGTTTGGCCCCGTCACTCAGTGCCCTCGCCGGCCGTCGCGCGCGCCCGCACGACGCCCGTGGGTCCATTCTTGAGAATCTTGGCTACAGCAGCCTCAGTAACTCCCATCGCCCTGGCCATGGCGGCGATGCTTACACCGTTGTGAGAATGCTTGATCAAGGCCAGGCGCCGCTTCTCGGCGATGAGGGCGCGTTGAAGTGCGCACGCCCGGATCTCCGCCGTGTATTCGGCGATGTCCCGAAGGACAGTTGGATTGAAGCGCGTGTAAACCACTTCAGTACCCCCAAGTAAAGTTCAGATTTCGAATCGACAGTTATCCGCATGGACTGTCAAATGGCTGTCACATCCACGTCTCAGAGCGTCACAATCGCTGGAGTGCCGCAGTTCACACAACCTTGGTTAGGGGTTGCCTTTGCGCCCTTCCTGTGCGGCCCATTTAGGCCCTTCGTGCCCTTTGTTGGCGCGGTTCAAACGATCTTCGGCTGCATTCCATCACCCCCGTCCTGGCGGCAGGCGTCAAGAGATGTTGCTCGGCCTGCCGGGATAAATAATTAGGAAACACTTTCATGATGTAAATAACTTAGGTAAGCCTTAGCTTACTCATGAAAGGAGGCTCGATGCGGAACTCATCCCGCGCCTTGCTCGTTATGGGTGCCGGTGGAGGCATCGGCCGGGCTGTGGCCCACCGCCTTGCCGCAGCGGCAAGCACCCAGGACCTGCTGGTCCTTGCGGACAGCAACGAAGGGGCCCTCAACGAAACAGCCGCCGGGCTGGAAGGCGAGAACGTGCTCACGGTTCCTGCCGATGTTTCCGACCCGGACGATGTCCACGACTTGTTTGATCGCATCGCCGGTTCCGGCGCTGCCCTGGCCCAGCTTGTTCATGCCGCCGGTATCCACAGCGTTGGGTCTGCCATGGACGCCAGCCTTGCCGATTGGAACAAGGTCATGAGTGTCAATGCAACAGGCACTTTTCTGGTGATCACCGCAGCCGCCCGGCAGATGCTGGCCACCATGAACCGCAACCGGGCCGTCGTCGTCGTCGGATCCAACGCGGCCGGAGTCCCCCGAAGCGCCATGCCGGTCTACGCAGCGTCAAAGGCCGCCGCTGCGGCACTGACCCGCTCGCTTGGCTTGGAACTGGCGCCGCACGGCATCCGCTGCAACACCATCTGTCCGGGCTCCACCGACACAGGTATGCAGAGGGAATTCTGGGGCAACGATCCCGAACGCGGCCTTGAGTCCGTCCTCAAGGGCGACGCGGCCCAATTCCGGGTAGGCATTCCCCTGGGAAAAATCGCCACACCGGCCGATATCGCAGCAACCGCGGCCTTCCTCCTTTCCGAGGACGCCGGACATATCACCATGCAGGACATTTACGTCGACGGCGGAGCAACCCTCCGCGCCTAAGCAACCCCGACCACCGAAAGGTACAAAGTGACGCTTCAACTTGCCCCTGAGATCCCGGATGCAGCCAGGTGGCTGCGGGATCCCCTGGAAGAGTATCGCCCCGGCGACTTCCTGATCACCGGACGATCGGGAACCATCCTTGGCCGTGGAAACCAGCGCTTCCAAAGCACCGCGTCGGAACGCGGGACGCTCCGCAAAGTCCTCGACGGAGGAACCAGCCTGCTCGGAGGTGTGCTGCCTTTCACCCCGGGTGAACCCGGGCACTTTCTGCTGATGGAGTCCACCCTGCGGGGCCCGCAATTGACCGGAAGGTCCACGCATCCGGCGCTGGGGTCGATTGATGCGCCTGCGCTTGAGCGCAAGACCTCCGAAGCCCACTTCAAGGCAGCTGTGAGCAAGGCGCTGACCCGCTTCACGCCTGAAGGACTTCAGAAGGTGGTTCTCGCCCGCTCGCAACGGGCCCGGCTTGTGCAGCCACTCGATCTGGCAGGGCTTCTGGTGCGCCTGTTGCAGCAAAACCCGACCGCATACACCTTCGCCGCACCGTTGCCTGAGGGACGGACACTGGTTGGCGCCAGTCCGGAATTGCTGATCCGCCGCTCGGGAAACTACGCCCTGAGCAACCCGCTGGCCGGCTCAGTGCCCCTGACCGGCGATGAAGGGATCGATCGTGAGAACGCCCGGCAGTTGCTCGATTCTGCCAAGGACCTGCGCGAGCACGCCATTGTGGTGGACATGGTCGCCGAGGTTCTGGACGGCTTCTGCACGGGGCTCGACGTCCCGGCGCGGCCCGAACTGATCAGGACAGGTTCAATGATGCACCTGTCCACCAAAATCCAAGGCCGGTTGCGCGATACCGATACGAGTGCTCTCGATCTGGCATTCGCTTTGCATCCGACTCCCGCCGTGTGCGGCTGGCCAACCGACGCGGCTTCCGAGCTGATCAAGGAACTGGAGGACGGTGACCGGGGCTACTATGCAGGAGCTGCAGGGTGGACGGATGCTTCGGGCGACGGCGAATGGGTCGTCAGCATCCGCTGCGCCGAGATCGGCGACCAGGACCTGCGGATCCACGCCGGGGCCGGAATTGTTCCCGGAAGCGACCCGGACCTCGAATTCGCTGAAACCGAGGCGAAATTCCGTACCATCCTGCGCGGAATGGGGCTGGGAGCATGAAACTCGAAGGGACCATCCCGTGGCCTGCGGAGACGGCCGCACGCTACCGTGCCGCCGGCTACTGGACCGGTGAACGGCTGGACCGGGTCGGCGTGCACCACGCCAACAACACACCGGAAGCGACCGCCGTCGTCGATGATGCCGAACGACTGACCTACGCAGCTTTCGAGCGGCGCGTGGCGCAAATGGCTGGTGGCTTCATTTCGCTGGGAATCCAGCCACGCGACCGGGTCCTGCTGCAACTACCCAACCGTGTGTCCTTCCTGGTCGCGGCTCTTGCCTTGATGCGCGCGGGTGCCATCCCGGTCTATCTCCTCCCGGCACACCGTCACAGCGAAGTAGCTGCCATCGCTGCACAGGCCGAGCCAGTGGCCTACATCGGGCCATCGGTACACGAAAACTTCGACTACCGTCCCATGGCCGCCGACCTCGCCAGAAGCACGGCCGCCACCCTGCATCGTGCGGCGCTACGGGTCATCATCGACGGCGAAACACTCGAGGGGCAGTTGGGTCTCGGTGAGGTACTCGATTCAGGGTTGGGAAGGGAATGCTGGGACGGAATACCTGCAGACACCGGTGATGTGGCTTTCCTCCAGTTGTCCGGAGGAACCACCGGCACACCGAAACTTATCCCACGCACCCACGACGATTACCTGTATTCCGTACGGCAGAGTGTCAAAGTCTGCGGCTTGGACTCCGGGGCCGTGATGTTGCTGGTCCTCCCGGCAGCGCATAACTTCCCCATGAGCTCTCCCGGTTTCCTGGGTGTCCTTCTGGCCGGCGGCACGATCGTCCTCGGTTCCTCTGCGGCCCCGGACCTTGCGTTCCCGGTCATCGAACGAGAATCCGTGACGATTGTTCCTTTGGTCCCGCCGCTCGCCCTCGCGTGGATGAGGGCAGCTGCTGGAACAACCTCCAACCTGCAAAGCCTGCGGACCATCCAAGTGGGCGGCGCTAAGTTTCTCCCGGAATCGGCCCGCCGCATCAAGGGCGACCTGGGAGCGAACCTGCAGCAGGTTTTTGGCATGGCCGAGGGGTTGGTGTGTTACACCCGGGAGGGCGACCCGGACGAACTCGTCGCCACCAGCCAGGGTCGGCCCATGAGCGAAGCCGATGAGGTCAGGGTCGTCGACGACGAGGACCAACCCGTCGAGGACGGCACGGCCGGGCACCTGCTCACCCGCGGGCCCTACACGATCCGCGGTTACTACAAGGCTGAGCAGCACAACTCCACCGCCTTCACAGCGGACGGCTTCTACCGGACCGGGGACATCGTCCGGCGCCTGCCGGGCGGCTACTTGAGCGTCGAAGGCCGGTCCAAGGACCAGATTAACCGCGGTGGCGAAAAGATCTCCGCCGAGGAAGTGGAAGATCACCTGCTAGCCCACCCCTTGGTGCATGACGCAGCCGTTGTGGCCATACCGGACCCCTATCTGGGTGAGCGGAGCTGCGCCGTGATCGTACCCGCCGGGGACACAACACCGGCCCGCAAAGAGATCCTTCAATTCATCAGGGACCGGGGCGTCGCGGCACACAAAATCCCGGACCGGGTCGAAATCGTCCCGGCTTTCCCCACAACGGGAGTGGGCAAGAACAGCCGTGCGCACCTTCGCCGCACCCTGGCGGAGCAACTGCGGCCGGCAACCGGGCTGCAGGCCCAACCAAGCCACCAGTGACCAATCGCCACCCATCACACCAAGGAGTTCACTTTTGAGCCAGCGACTTCCCGCAACCATCAGCTACCCGCTTCCGGCACCAGGCGCGCTGCCCGTCGGTCCACTCGACTGGGCCGCCAACGCGGAACGGTCCGCCCTGCTGATCCACGATATGCAGCGCCACTTCCTGAAGCCCTTCGATGCGGACACCGAACCCATCACGAACGTCATCGCGAACATCAGGTCACTGCGTGATCAGGCCCGGGAACTTGGCATCCCGGTCTTCTACACGGCACAGCCCTCCCACCAGGATCCCAAGGACCGCGCCCTGTTGACCGACCTGTGGGGCAAAGGCATCGGCACGAACGTCGAAGGGGCCGAGATCATCCCGGAACTCAGCCCCGAGGAGGGCGACACCGTCCTGACGAAATGGCGCTATTCGGCGTACCAGCGCAGCGACTTCGCCGAGCGCCTGACGGCGGCGGGACGGACGCAGCTCGCCATCACTGGCGTGTATGCCCACATCGGCTGCCAGGTCACGGCAACAGATGCGTTCATGCAGGACGTACAACCGTTCTTCGTCGCCGATGCAGTCGCCGATTTCTCCGAAGCACACCATCAGCAGGCTCTCGAATGGGTGGCCGGCAGGTGCGGCGTGGTGACCACAACGGAGCAGCTGAGGCAGGCCTGGTCCACGGAAACCCCCAGCAGCGCAGTTTCCAACACAGCCAGTGCTGCCCTGCTGAGGGGCAAGATCGCCGAACTGACTTACCTGGACCCGGAAGAAATCGACGAAGCGGAAAACCTGACGGATCTCGGCGTCGACTCGATCCGCATGATGGAGCTCGTGGACTTCCTGCGCAGAGCCGGGTACTTGGTCTCGTTCGAGCATCTGGCCGAACAACCAACCATCCGGAACTGGACCAAGCTTCTCGATACAGCCGGAGCCAATGCGCACCGGCCTGAGTACGCAGGAGCCGGAAAGTAGCCATGAACGAGACACAGAACCCTTTCGACGAAGAGGCAGGGACCTTCGTGGTCCTCAGCAACCATGAAGAACAACGCAGCCTGTGGCCAGTCTTTGCGATCGTTCCGGACGGGTGGACCATCGTCCACGGCCCGGATTCCCGGCAGGCTTGCGTCGATCACATCGAAAGCACATGGACTGACCTCAGGCCACTGAGCCTGCGCGCACAACTGGGCCAGCCCCTCCCCCTATAAGCGACTTCCGAACGAGGACCCTCGATGACCATGACCCCCGACCTCAGCAGTACCGTTGTACTGCAGGCTGCTGCAGTCAATGCCTCCCCAAAGCGGTTTCCGCTGGCCACGGCCCAACCGGGCATCTGGTATGCCCACCACCTGGACGCCGAACGCAGCTCCGTCTTCAACGTAGCCCGGTATCTCGACATCCAGGGACCGGTCCAGGTGGAACTGCTGACCACGGCGATTGAACGGGGCCTGAGGGATGCGGACACCGTACACAGCACGTTTTACGAGGTGGACGGTATCCCCCTCCAGGAACCGGGCGCGGCTCCCCCTGCGCCGGTGGAGGTGCTGGACTGCCGCGGGGAAAGCGTCGAGGCGGTCCTCGAACGGATGCACCAAGACCTGGCGACTCCGGTATCGCTCACTGACGGCACTGCCTTGTACCGGCACATCCTGATCCGGGTGGGTGAGGAACGCTGGTTCTGGTACCAGCGCTACCACCACATTCTCCTGGACGGGTACAGCTTCACCGCCATCACAGGGCACATCTGCGAGGTGTATCGAGCCCTTGTGGAAGACAAAGAAGTACCAGGGTCCCCGTTCAGCGACTTCTCACTCGTTGCCGACCAGGAAAACGCCTACCGGGGCAGCACGGAGGAGGAAAGGGACGCCGCCTTCTGGCGGGACTACTGCACCGACCTGCCGACGCCTGTCACGCTGGCGGGCGGACCTGCAGCGACTGCCCAAGCTACCCGTGGCCAGGCACCGGTCCTCCGGCAGGAGATCCGCATGGGGAAGGAGCTGATGGAATCGGTGACGGCCGTGGCCCGTATCCATAAGGTGACGTGGGCCGAGGTACTCACTGCGGCAGTGGCCGGATACATCGGCCGGATGTGTTCCACCCCCGATGTGGTCCTGGGTGTACCGTTCATGGGGCGGTCCGGGGCAGGTCTTCGAACATCGGGTCCTTTGGTCACCGTTCTGCCGGTCACCATCACTCTGTCCGCTGAGGCGGGACTGGGAACCGTGGCAGAACAGGCGGCAAAGGCCATCGCCCAAGCGCGCCGCCACCACAAATACGGCGCCGAGCAGATCATGCGCGATGCCAATATGGTGGGGGCAGGGACGGGGTTGTACGGACATGTCCTCAACTTCAAGATCTTCGACTACACCTCCAACCTCGCAGGGAACGCCGTCACAACCCGGCACCTGTCGGCAGGACCTGTAGATGATCTTGAGTTCTCCGTGTTGCGTAACGGAGAGGAAACCACTATCGAGATCGAGGCGAACCCGGACCGTTACAGCGCCGAGGACCTGTCCACCCACGCCGGGCGGCTGCTCACCTTCATCCGGACGGCCACGGCAGACAGCTCCGGCCCTGTACGGCATCTTCCGGTGGCTACAGCCGCAGAACAGATCACCGTTCTCCAGAGCTGGGGGCTGGGTCAACAGGTCATAACCACAGCCCAGCCCCTGGCCGAGCTCCTCGACAGAAGGGCCACGGACACACCGCAGAGCACGGCTCTGGTCTGTGGACGATCCTCGCTGACCTTCGAGGAACTGGCCGAACGGACCAATTCCCTGGCCCGTTACCTGGTAGCCGAGGGCGTAGGGCCGGACACGGTCGTCGCCATCGCACTGCCCCGGTCCTTGGAATCGGTTGTGGCCATCTCCGCCGTCGTAGCCACGGGCGCCGCCTACCTTCCCCTGGACCTCGACTACCCCCAGGACCGGCTCGCATACATGGTGGAAGACGCCTGCCCTGTGGTCCTGCTGACGAACAGCCGGGTTGACCTCGGGTTCACCTGCCCGGCCCGGATTGTGGAGTTGGACGACCCATCGGTGCAGGCACGCACGTCGGACTTCGCTACCGGAGCGTTGACCGACGATGACCGGCTCCGTCCCGTCCACCCCCAGGACCTTGCCTACGTCATCTACACCTCAGGCTCCACGGGACGGCCCAAGGGCGTCCTCAGCACCCACGAAGGCCTCCGCAATCTTCTGGAAAACCACGCAGCCGACGTGTTCGGGGCCACAGCCCAGGCCTTGGCCCCTCGCCGGGTGCGCGCAGCCCACACTGCGTCGTTCTCCTTTGACTCGTCCTGGGAACAGCTCATCTGGCTCTACCTCGGACACGAACTGCATGTATTCGACGACGACACCCGCCGCGACCCCCAGGCCGTGGTGGACGCTGTCCGTGCCGCTCGCATCGACGCACTGGACGTTACACCGTCCTTCGGGGCCCAACTGGTGGAATGCGGGCTCCTCGCACCCGGCGAACATCATCCGGCGCTGTTCCTCATCGGCGGAGAAGCCGCTTCCCCGGCCTTGTGGAAAACGCTCCGTGAGACTGCGGGAACCCATAGCCACAACTTCTACGGACCTACCGAATACAGCGTCGACACGCTGGGGGCCAACGTCCTGGACGCCGATGTTCCCGTGGTGGGCAAGCCGATTGGCAACACCAGCGTCTACATCCTCGACGCCGCCCTGCAACCGGTGCCCGTGGGTGTCCCCGGTGAACTCTACATTTCAGGTCCCGGCCTGGCCCGCGGATACCTGGGCCGCCCCGCCCTCACAGCGGCACGGTTCGTCGCCGACCCCTACCGCGACGGCGAACGGATGTACCGCACCGGTGACTTGGTCCAGTGGCGCCCGGATGGCACCATTGACTATCTCTCCCGGATTGATGACCAAGTAAAGGTACGCGGGTTCCGGGTGGAACTCGGCGAGGTCGAGGACGCCCTGACCAGCCTCGACTCGGTGGTGGCTGCAGCCGTGGTAGCCGAACCACTGGGCCACACCAACCGGCTGATTGGCTATTTTGTACCCGCAGCCGGAACGGCATTGCACACAGATCCGGACCCGGCCGCACGTGTCCGTGAAATTCTTTCCGCGTCCCTGCCCGACTATCTGGTTCCGGCCATCCTGATCCGCATGGACGCACTTCCCCTTACCGTCAACGGCAAACTGGACAGGGCAGCCCTCCCGGCACCGGCTTCTGTCGCTGCCGCTGCCGGCCGGAAACCGTCCAACGCACGGGAAGAGTTGCTTTGTGCAGCCATAGCCGCCGTGGTGAGCATGCCATTGGTGAATCCCGACGACGACTTCTTCAGCCTCGGCGGTGACAGTATTTCCGCCATGGCCGTCTGCGGGGCCGCCCGGCGCGCCGGATACCATTTGCGACCCCGGGACGTTTTTGCCCTGCGCACGCCCGCCGCCATGGCAACCGCGCTGGCACCGCTGCCCGCGGCCCAGGGTACACCTGCGCCGGAGCCCGAAGGTGCCGTCCCGCCGCTGCCCATCATGGCGTGGTTCGCGGAAGCCTCTGCCTTTGCCAGCGCCCGCTACGCCCAAGGGGTTTGCGTCAACGTCCCGGCCGCACTGACCTCAGCCGACATGGCCCGGGCATTGCAGGAACTGGCCCAGGCGCATCCGGCCTTGCGGGCCAAGACCACCGGGCACGGCCTTCACATCCTGCCAGCGGATGAAAGCCCGGTGCCCGGAGTCCGCGATGTCTCCTTGCCCGCTGGTACTGCCGAGCACGCGCTGGACCAGGCAGCTGACGACGCCTTCCGGGCCTGCGCCGGAGACCTCCGTCCCGACGCCGGCCAGATGGTCCAAGCCGCCATCATTTCTGCCGGCGGCCAGGCACGCAGGCTCGTGCTGGTGCTGCACCACCTCATCGTCGACGGCGTTTCCTGGCGAACGCTGCTGCCGGAACTTGGCAGCGTGGTTGGCGATGCCCTCGCGTGGCGGGCGCCGTCGCTGGAGGCGGAGGAAACTTCCCTTCGGCATTGGGCCAAGAGCATCCATGAGCAAATACCGGCCCGCCGAGACGAACTTTCATTTTGGCGGAACCAGCTCACCGACGCTACAGACCGCATTGGCGAGGCACTGGACCCTGCACGCGACACTCACGCCACGGCGGAATCAGCGCGCCTTTTGCTCAGCGAGGAAGCCACGACTGCGCTCCTGGAAAGGCTCCCTGCCGCCTACCGGGCCACAATCGATGAAATCCTCCTGGCCGCCATCATGCTCGCAGCGGCGGAGCACTTCGGTACAACTTCACTTGGTGTGGGACGCGAGACCCACGGCCGGCGCAGCGACGGCCTCGACCTTGACCTGGAGCGGACCGTCGGGTGGTTGACCGCCGAGTATCCGCTACGGCTCGACATCGGAGACGCGGACCTGGCGGCCGTCTTCGCCGGCGGGCCGGAGCTGTTCGCGGTGGTCCGTGCCATCAAGCAGGCTGCCCGCGCCGTACCGGATCACGGACTCGGATACGGCATCCTGCGCTACCTGGACGAAGAGAACCGGCAGGAACTCGCTGCCCGCCACCAGGCCAATCCGCCCTCGCTGCTGGTCAATTACCTGGGCAAGTTCGCCGCCGATGACGCTTACTTCACGCCCATCAGCGGCACGGGCGCCTTCGTGGACGCCTTTGCTGTGGACATCGATCCGGCCCTGCCGCTTTCATACCCGCTCGAAGTGAACATGTTCGTCGACGATGGACGGCTTGCCCTGACCTGGACCTGGGCCGGGCGCCTGCTCGGGCTCCAAGACATACAGTCTGTGACCGCCGCCGTTGAAAAGGCCGCGCTGGCACTGGCCCGTCTGGCGGGCCGCTCCCCTGCCGAAGCGCTGGCCACGTCCGTTCCAGCAGACTTTCCAGGCACGGAGCTGACCCTTTCCGAGGTCAGGAAACTCGAACAGGTCCACGGGCCACTGGAAGCTGCCCTGCCCTTGGGCCCGCTGCATGAAGGCCTCCTGTTCCATGCCCAGCTCGGTGACCCCTCAGCCACCTACAGTTCCGTGACCGTCCTGGATTTCGAAGGCCCCGTGGACTCCGAACGGTTGCGAATGGCCATACAGCTGATCCTTGACAAGCATCCCCAACTTTCCGCGGGATTCGACAGCGAAACAGCCCACGAACCTGTCCACGTCATCGCCCACGCCCTGAACCGGAACGACTTTGCCTGGAACGAGACGCTGCTGGCACCCGACTCCACCGAAGGCGTGGACGCCGCCGCCGCCGTGATTGAGCGGGCGGAAGCCTCCCGACACTTCGACGTCTCCCGAGGACCGCTGCTTGCCGCCCATCTGGTGCGGATCCCCGGCACGAGCTGTACCAAGCTGTACCTCACCGCCCACCACCTGGTGGTGGACGGCTGGTCCACGCCGTTGATCATCCGCGACCTGCTCGAAGCCTATGAAGACCGCGTCCTTTCCGGACCTTCCGCGCTTCCGGCCTACCGGGACGCGCTACAGCGCATGGGCACCACCGACGAGGACCGTGCCGCCTGGGCACAGGCGTTCGAAGGGGCCGCGCCCACGATCCTGGCCGACTCCTTCCCTAACACCGGAGCCACGGACACTTCCACCGAAGTATTTGAAGAATCGCTGTTCTTGGACCAGGAGCTGACGAGGCAGCTGACCGGGGTGGCACGCCGTGCCGGTGTCACGGCCAACACCGTATTCCAAGTCGCCTACGCGGAAACCTTGTCGCAACTCACCGGCCGGAGCGACATCGTCTTCGGCAGCACCGTTTCCGGTCGGGACAACCAACTTGACCAGGACATCATCGGGTTGTTCACCAACACCCTGCCAGTCCGGATCACGCTGGCCAAGGACCGTCCTTTGGCTGCGCAGCTGACCGACGTTCAGCGCGAACAGTCCGAGCTGCGGGAGCACTCCCACATTGGCCTGTCCGAGGTCCAGCAGCTCGCTGGCTCCGGCACCCTCTTTGACACTCTCTTCGTCATGGAGAATTACCCCGCTGACGCGTCACTGCACGACGCCGGTCCCTCCGGATTGCGGCTGGCCCGGCTCAGCAACAAGGGCTACACCCACTACCCGGTGACGTTGCTCGTGCTGCCGGAGACCGATGGTTACCGCCTCGTGCTCGAACACCGGCTCCCAGCCGAAGCAGGCCCTCTCTTCCTGGAGCGCTTCTGCGCCGCCCTGAGGGCAATCGCCTCGGACCATCACCGTGCCGGCATCGATGCCCTGCTGCCCTCCGAACGCCAGGCCGTCGACGCCGCCAACAACACGAGCCGCCAGGTACCTGCCGCAACCCTTCGCGCCCTCTTGCAAAACCAGGGAAGCAAGGCTCCGGCGAACCTTGCCATCAGCTGTAACGGGGCCGGACTGTCCTACGCGGAAGTGCGCCTTCGCGTAGTCCGGCTGGCCAGGCGGCTTCGCCGGCAAGGCGTCCGCACCGGCGACATCGTCGCCGTCGCGCTGCCCCGTTCCACGGACTTGACCGTCGCTGTTCTCGCCGTCATCGAGGCAGGCGCCGCATACCTGCCCCTGGACCTGGGCTACCCCGCAGAACGCCTGCAGTTCATGGTGGAAGACGCCAACCCGAGATTGCTCATGACATCAGCTGCAAACAGGGATGTCATCCCCGCCACGGTGCCTCGACTCCTTGTCGATGCCGACGACGCACACATCGAGGACGCCGGGCCGACGACCGCAACCGTCCTGGGATGGCGCGAAGACGTTGAGGTTGAGCTGACGCCGGCACACCCGGCCTACGTCATTTACACTTCCGGGTCCACCGGTCGCCCAAAGGGGGTGCAGGTGTCGCATGCGGCGATCGTGAACAGGCTCCTATGGATGCAACACCAATACCCCCTGACGGACTCTGACGTTGTCATGCAGAAAACGCCGTCCAGTTTCGATGTCTCCGTGTGGGAGTTCTTCTGGCCCTTCATCGTTGGAGCCCAGCAGCTCATCGCGCCACCGCAGGCCCACCTGGACCCCGCCGCGCTGTGCCAACTGATCCGGCAAGGTAACGTCAGCATCATCCACTTCGTGCCCTCCATGCTGGCAGCCTTCCTCGAAGAACTGTCCCTGCACAGGGACACCGTCGAAGGCCACGCCCTGCCCAGCCTGCGGCACGTCTTCTGCAGTGGCGAAGCCCTCTCCGCCGAACTCGCCGGGTCCTTCGACCACCTGCTCGGCGCAGCGCTGCACAACCTCTACGGTCCAACCGAAGCAGCCGTGGACGTCACCGCACACCGCTGGAACGGAGAGGCAGCGGGCACCATCAGCGCCAGCGTCCCCATCGGCACCGCCGTGTGGAACACACAACTGCATGTCCTTGACGCGCTGCTGCGCCCCGTCCCGCCGGGCGTGGCCGGGGAGCTCTATCTGGCCGGCACCCAGCTTGCCACGGCGTACCTGGGCAGGCCCGCACTGACAGCCGAACGGTACGTGGCGAATCCTTTCGCCGACGGCGAGCGCATGTACCGGACCGGAGATCTGGTCCGCCGGCTCCCCGATGGGGCACTCGAGTATCTCGGCAGGGCGGATGACCAGGTCAAGATCCGTGGCCAGCGCATCGAACCCGGCGAAATCGAGACTGTCCTGAAGGCGGTCGAAGGCGTGCGTACCGCCGTCGTGGTAGCCCGGGCAGCCACCACCGCTTCGCAACTTGCGGGCGCGGACGACCGGGTGTTGGTCGGCTACCTGGTTCCGGAACGGTCCGACACGGACCAAACGGCGCTGGTGAAGGACGCGATGGCGGGGGCCGTGGCATCACTTCCCTCCCACATGGTTCCGTCAGCCCTCGTCGTGCTGCCGGCGCTGCCCCTGAGCGCCAACGGCAAGTTGGACCGGCGTGCCTTGCCCGCCCCGCAATTGGCCGCCGCGCCAGGGCGGGCACCGGCTCCCG
Organism: Paenarthrobacter sp. NPDC089988; assembly: GCF_044748465.1. NCBI lineage: Bacteria > Bacillati > Actinomycetota > Actinomycetes > Micrococcales > Micrococcaceae > Paenarthrobacter > Paenarthrobacter sp. NPDC089988. Next base: position 83,591 of record NZ_JBIVGD010000013.1, on the reverse strand, counting down.
GGATGGAAACCATCATCGCGGGAGGATTCGCTTCCGTCCTGGGCACGGACACAGTGCAGGCTACCGACGATTTCTTCGCGCTCGGTGGGCATTCCTTGCTTGCGATGCGGTTGGCCGCGGGACTGGGCCGGACCCTCGGCCGGCGCATCAGCGTCGGCAGCATCATGGCCAATTCAACAGTGGAATCCCTGGCCAGCGCCCTCGAAAACGGAACGGACGCAAAGGCCGCCTTCGAACAGGTACTGCAGATACGCCCAGGCAGCAACGAACCGCTGGTCTGTATCCATCCCGCCTCAGGTTTCGCGTGGCAATACAAAGCCCTGGCCGGGAAACTCACGGACGGCCATGGCGTCATCGGGTTGCAATCACCCCACCCCGATGGGCCCCTGGCCCGCGCCGACAGCCTCGGCGACGTCGTAGACGCGCACTACGCCAAGCTGCGTAATGTCCAACCGCACGGCCCCTACCGGCTGCTGGGCTACTCCCTGGGCGGAACCATCGCCCACGCCCTTGCCGTCCGGCTCCAGCGCGAGGGGGAAACCATAGCCTTCCTGGGACTGCTCGATACCTACCCGCCAGAAGGCCAGGACTGGAGCGCGGACACCGCCGCCGAGGCGGAAGCGGAGGCAGAACGTGAACGGGTTGGTTTCCTCGACGCGGTTCCTGACGACGAGGCTGACACCGAACGCGATGCCATGTTCAGCGGCATCGTCGCCAACTACGCCGATTCCGTCCGGCTGCTGAAAACCGCCACAAGCCCCCGGTTCAATGGCACGGCGGAACTCTTTGTCGCCGAGCGAACCCTTCCAACCGGGTTCGACCCTGTCCAGGCATGGGAAAACAAGCTGGCTGGCCTGCGGGTGCACAGGCTCGACTGCTCCCACGAGGACATCATTTCCCCGGACACGCTTGCAACCCTCGCGCCGGTCCTCTCGGATGCACTGGACCGCAGCCGACGCGGGAACGACCATCCCTCCACAGAAACCCAGGAGAACCCGGAATGACCAAAGCTTCCATCCAAACGCCCGAAGAATCCACGCCTCCAAGAACCATTGAGCTGCGCCTCCACGAGGTCACACCCCGGCTTCTCACCGTGGTTGACGTCATCGATTTAAGTGCCGTCATGCGCCGCATTGTGTTCGGCGGCGAGGACATGTCCAAAGCTGTGTTTCCATTCAGTCCCATGGCAGTATCGGACCATGTAAAACTCGTCTTCCCGGAACGGGAATCCGGCGAGTTGCACCTGCCCGCGGCAGGTCCTGACCGGCTGATCATGCCCGAAGGGCGACCCCGGCCCATCTTCCGTGACTACACGGTCCGGTCCTTCGACGCGAACACCCAGCAAATCAGCATCGACTTTGTCATCCATGACCACGGTGTTGCTGGCCGTTGGGCTGCCTCCGCTGCTGTGGGACAACGACTCGGAGTGCTGGGCCCGCGAGGTTCCCACCACTACCCCACCGGCTTTGCCCACTACCTGATCGCGGGAGACGAAACCGCGCTGCCCGCCATCGCGCGGTGGTTGGAGGAGCTCCCGGAAACGCTGACCTGTGACGTCTTCGCCAGCGTGGACTCAGCCAAGGATGAAATTGAGCTTCCCCACCATCCGGGCGCGGTGGTCCGGTACCTGCACCGCTCCGTCCTGGGGGCAACCGCCCTGGAGGACGCCGTCGTGTCCTGGCGCACCCGGCACGAGGACCTGTTCGTGTGGGCCGCCGGCGAGGCGGCCTCCATGCGGACCATCCGCCGTCACGTCCGGGACGCCCTTGGCGTGCCCAAGGAGAACACCGATATTGACGGCTACTGGAAGAAAGGCGTCGAGGGACTGGACCACCACGCCGCCGACGATGATGACTGAGGCCCGCAAAGCAAGGCTCCGGTTCGTCCTGGACACGAGTCCGCTCAGGATCAGCCCCGCCTTCCGACGCATCTTCATCGCCCGGACCATCTCCATTTTTGGCCTGGGCATGCTGGCGGTCGCCATTCCAGTCCAGGTCTTCGAGCTCACCGACTCCACCTTGCACGTGGGCATGGCTGCAAGCATCGAGGGCATCTGCGCCTTCGCCGGGCTCCTTTTCGGCGGAGTGGCAGCCGACCGCTTCGACAGACGCACCATCATCATCGCCTCACGCGTTCTTGGCGGTCTTGGCTTCGCCGTGCTGGCCCTCAACGCCTGGGTTCCCGAACCCTCCCTGGCGACGATCTACCTTGTGGGCGCCATTGACGGCTTCTTCGGCGGTTTCAGTGTCACGGCACTGATGGCCGTCACGCCGTCGCTGATCCCCCGCGACAAACTCCCGGCCGCCGGAGCCCTGAACCTTCTGTCCGTGCGGCTCGGAACCATGATCTCCCCCGCCATCGGGGGCCTCGTCATCGCGGCCGGGGGTGTCGGATGGAACTACGCCGGCGCGGCGGGAACAACGTTCCTGACCATCCTTCTGCTGTTGGGCCTGCCACCGATGCGGCCGGAGAAATCCGGGGAACCGCAGCACCCGCTCCGCAGCGCGATCGAGGGAGCTTCCTTCGTATACCGCAACAGGATCGTCCGTTCAGTTGTCCTGATCGGCACTCTGGAAACAGCCGCCTCGGGGGTCCGCGTCCTCCTGCCCGCGCTCGCAGTTGCGGCATTCGGCGTCGGCCCGGAGGGAACCGGCCTGCTGTACTCGGCAGTGCCGGTCGGTGCCGTCGCGGCGACCCTCCTCAGTGGCTGGGTGGGAGACCTGAAGCACCCCGGCCGGGCCATGCTGCTCCTGGCCACGGGTTCATTCGCTGCACTGGCGATCCTTGGCCTCTGCCGCGACCTTGTTCACGCGCTGATAGCGCTGGCGATCTTCGGCGCGCTCAGTTCGCTGAGCAGCATCCTGCAGTATTCGTTGGTCCAGCAGCACACGCCGGACCGACTGCTGGGACGGGTGAACGCCCTGTGGATGGCACAGGAAGTCGGCGCAGAATCCGGGGGCGCACTTGCGCTGGGTGGATTGGGTAAGCTCGTGGCGGCATCCTCTGCGCTGACAGTGTTTGGCGCCGCAGCGGCCGCGGCCGGATTGGCGGGGCTCCTGGGTTTCCGCAGCCTTACCGCAGCCGCCCCGGCTACAGCTGAACAGGATTCCACGGCACGCCAGACCCAAAACCAGGAGTCAAACAACCATGCATGACCATGTCCGCTCGCGCCTGCTAGATGCTCTCGCCACAGACGGCTCCGAGGACGCCTTCTGGGATCGTGTTGCCCGGACGGGGACCCCGCTGATTGAAACGACAGCCGAGGGCCGCTGCCAAGTGACGTTCCTGTGGAGGGACCCGGGCACCACAGGACCGGAAGCCATCGACCGGGTCTACATGGACGTCAACTCGGTCACCAACCATCACGCACCTGAGCTGCCTGCCATGGAAAGGATCCCGGATACAGGGATCTGGTACTGGGCAGCAGAGGTTTCCGACCGGTGGCGCGGCAGCTACTGTTTCATGCCGGCAACCTCCGGACTCGTCCGGGAGCTGGACCCTCCCGCTGCCGGACGGCAGGACGCTACCCGCCGTGCCCGCTGGGTAGCACTGCTCCAACACCTGGTGCATGATCCCTATAACCCGGTCCGCGCAGGACTGAAGTCCGGGGCAGCCATGCCAAACGCCCCGGAACAGCGATGGTGGGACACGGGGACGGACACCCGGAAACCATCGGGTACCACCCATGAGGTTCTGTGGAACAGTGCAGTCCTGGGGCGTAGCCGCACTGTGTGGCTGCACGAAACCCCTTTGAGGGCAGATGAGGCTTTGGGAGACCGGCCGTTGGTGATTCTGTTGGATGGCCAGCATTGGGTGCACCTGATGCCCGTAGCCCCCGTTTTCGATGCCGCCACGAAAGCCGGCGCCATGCCTGCCGCCGTGATCCTTGCCATCGATGTACTCAACGGCGGGGTCCGGTCCGAGGAGCTCCCGTGCAACGCAACGTTCTGGCAAGCGGTGGTGGAAGAGCTTCTCCCACTCGTCGAATCGATCACGTTGTTCAGCAGGGACCCGCGACGGACGGTCGTCGCGGGACAGAGTTATGGCGGTCTCGCCGCGATGTTTGCCGCCTTGGAATACCCCGGGCGCTTCGGTTTGGTGGCGAGCCAGTCAGGTTCATTCTGGTGGCCCGTTCCGCACACGTCTGCGGTCCCGGGTGTGCCCGGTGGCGACATCGCCGAACGCATCGCCACCACGGTGTTCGCCAATCCGCCTCTCGTCAGCCTTCAGGTGGGGCAGCACGAGGGGGACATGGTTCTGCACAACGAAACCGTCCACCAGGCTCTGCTGGACGCGGGCGTCGACTCAACGCTGGAGGTGTTCGACGGCGGGCACGACTGGTTGTGCTGGCGTGGCGGGCTCATCGACTGCACCATAGACCTTCTGCGCAAGTTCATCCCGGTCAACGCGGCGTGATGGCTTCGCCCGGGGATGGGCATCCAGCCCGCGTCTGGGTCGGCTGGATGACACCTGACGACGCCGCACCAGACAGCCCTCGGTTGGGGGAAGCCGAGCAAAGCCGGATCCGTCGGCTGCGGCACCACGGGGACCGGGTCCGTTCGGCAGGTGCAAGGCTGCTGCTCAAGGCCATGCTGCAACAGCATTTCGGCGTCGAACCGGGATCGGCTGAGCTGGTGGCCGTCTCAAGGACCGCGAAACCTGTGCTGCATATCGACGGCTCACCGTCCATGCTCCGCGCCAACGTGGCCCACGCCGGCCACCTGGTTGTCGCCGCCGTGACGGTAGGCCGTGAGGTAGGTGTCGACGTCGAAAGTGTCCCAGCCACGGACTTTCCCGACTTTGATGCGGTGGCCCTGTCCCACGAGGAACGTCGGGCCGTCCGGTCGCTGCCTCCGGAACTTCGCGGCACCGCACGCGCGGATTATTGGGTGCGCAAGGAGGCCTACGTCAAAGCCACAGGTTGCGGCCTGGCCGTCGATCCCAGGACACTTTCCTTCGAAGGCTCACTGGCCAGCCTGCCGATGGCCTGCTTCCGGCCCAGGCCCGGGTACGTCGCCGCAGTGTGTGTACCCGGTGCCCGGAGTTTGGCCCTCAGCTACGTTGTATCGGAGCCTGGCTTGGCTCCTCCAACGGGACAACCATGGGTTTTCCGGTAACCGGGTCCGGAATCACCAAGGCATCCAAACCGAAAACTTCATGGATCAGCCCGGCCGTGACAATCCGTTCCGGGCTCCCTTCAGCAACCTTGACGCCGTCCTTCATTGCGATCAAATGATCGGCGTAGCGAAAGGCCAGATTCAGGTCGTGCAGAACGGCCACCAGCGTGTACTTGCCGCTGCGGTGCAGCTCCCGGCACAAGTTGAGGATCTCCAATTGGTGACTGATGTCCAAGTAAGTCGTCGGCTCGTCCAGCAGCATGATGGGGCTTTCTTGGGCAAGGACAAGGGCAAGCCACACCCGCTGCCGTTGCCCTCCGGAAAGCTCGTTGATATGACGATCGGCAAGGTGCTCAATGTCAGTGGCCGCCATGGCCTTCCGGACCGCGGCTTCGTCGTCAGGGGACCATTGTTTGAGCAGGCTCTGGTGCGGGAACCGGCCCCGCGCCACGAGATCCATCACCGTAATGCCGTCAGGTGCCGTGGAGCTCTGCGGGAGCAGCCCCAATTGCCGGGCCACCTCCCTGGTTGAGTACTTCTGGATCTGTTTGCCATCCAGCATCACCCGGCCCGCCTTGGGTAGGAGGAGACGCGAGAGCGCCCTCAGCAGCGTGGACTTCCCGCACGCGTTGGGACCGATGATTGCTGTGAAGGACAACGGTGGAATGGTGACATCAAGGTCCTCAGAGATGATCCGGCCTTCATAGCCGAGTGTCAGGCCAGTTCCCGATAGCGTGGATGGCGTTGCAGGTGTGGTTGCTGTCATGGTGTCTTTCCTGGGATTAGAGCTGGCGGGATCGTGTGAGCAGCCACAGTAAGTACGCGCCACCCACCAGGCCGGTCATCAGGCCAATGGGAATTGCCGCCCGCACGGGGAGGTAGATGGTCAGCAGATCCGAGCCGACCAGCAGAGCGGCGCCCATCACCGCACCCGATAGGAGCGGGACCCGGGATGCCCTGGTGAGTCGCAGAACAAGCTGCGGCGCGGCCAGCGCGATGAAGGCGATGGGTCCGGCGGCGGCCGTGGCCAGTGCCGTCAGCGCGACAGCCGCTCCCATCAGCATGAGCCGGGAACGTTCCACGCGGACGCCGAGTTGGCGGGCCGAGTCGTCCCCGAGTTCCATTAGATTCAGGTTCCGCCCGTAGCCCATGATTACCGGCGCCAGGACCAGGAAGCCTACACCCACAGGCAATGCTTGATCCCAGCTGCGCGCATTCAAGGAACCGCTCAGCCAGAGGAACGCCGACTGAGCCAACTCCAGCGATCCTTTGGCCAGGAGCAGCGTGTTGAGGGCACCCAGGATGGAACCCACCCCAATACCGATCAGGACCAGCCGGTATCCACCGGTGACGCCGCCCTTGATGGACAGGAGATAGACGACGGCGGCAGTCACCAGGCCGCCGAGCACGGCTGCCACGGCGGTAGCAGCAGCTCCCGCATTGAAAACAACGATCTGGAGGACGGCACCGGTTGCCGAGCCGGTGGTGAAGCCAATGATGTCCGGCGATCCGAGCGCGTTGCGGGAGATTGACTGGAAAACGGCTCCGGCCATGCCTAAGGATGCTCCGACGAACACCGCGGTCACCAGGCGAGGGAGCCGGATACCTGTGACAACCTTGGTGATCCCGGCATTCTGGTTCTGCCCGAGCAAAGTACCAACCACCTCGCCAAAGGAAAGCCGGATGGTTCCTGTTCCCATCGAAACGATCCCCAAGACGAGGACAAGCACCAACAGGGCGGCCACCACCATCACTGTCCGCGGGTGCCAGAGGACGGAGTATCGTCCCAGCTGGGTCAGCCGGCCAACCGGTACCCTGCTTGCTGCCTGATCCGCTGTCTTCATAGTCTTGCGATCTTCCGTCGACGAACGAGGGCCAGGAACACGGGGCCACCGATGAGCGCTGTCATGATGCCTGCCCCGATCTCGCCGGGGAACAGAACCAGGCGGCCGAGGATGTCGGCAGCCAACAGCACGATGGCGGAGGTGACCATGGAGTAGGGCAGGAGCCACTGATGGCCGGGGCCGACCAACAACCGTGCCATGTGGGGGGCCGCCAGACCAACGAACGCGATAGGTCCGGCCGCGGCCGTAGCAGCGCCGGAGAGCAGCAAGATGGCGAGGGCGGAAACAATCATTGTCCGCCGCGGTGAGGCTCCCAGTGACTTGCTCAGGTCACCACCCAACGCCAGCGAGTCCAATGACCGGGACATGGCGAAGGCCAGGACGAATCCCACGACGCACACCGCAGCGACGACCGGCAGAACATCAAAGCCGCGTCCCTGCAGCGATCCTGTGGCCCACTGACGGAAGTCGTTGTAGGTTTCCGGCTGGCTGTTGATCAGCACGATCGAGGTAAGTGCGCCAAGGACCACCGATATTCCGGCACCGGCCAGAACCAGGCGGACAGGGTTGGTTCCTGCATCGTGGGCTTTTCCGAGGACATACACAATAACGCTTGCAAGGCCGGCGCCAAGGAACCCGAACCAGACGTAGCCGGCGACGGCCGTGATACCAAAGCTTGAGATGCCGATGGCTACCGCAGCGGCGGCGCCGGAATTGATGCCCAGAATTCCCGGCTCCGCTAACGGATTGCGGGTCAGTGCCTGCATCAACGCTCCGGCGAGGCCGAGGGCTGCGCCGACAAGGACGGCCAGAATCGTTCTGGGTACACGAAGCTCGACTACCAGCAAGTGCAGGTCATTCCCCGGGTTGAAGCTGGTAAGGGCCTCCAGGGTGGTATCCAAGGCGATGGGCCGGGAGCCCACCGCCAGGCTCAGAAGACAGAGGACCGCGACGACGAACAACCCGGCAACCACGCCGGTACCCCGCTGCGCGCGACGGCGGAGCGGGGTCCCGGGGGACGTGCCGTTTTCAGTCCGGGCACGTGAAGTCAGACTCATGGACAGTGGCGGGTACTAGCTGAAGGTGTTGGTCAGAAGGTCAACCAACTGCTTGCCGCTGTAGTAGTCCAGCCGGAAGGAGGTCTTTCCCAATGGGTGCACGGTCTTTGCCTTCACGGCGGGAAGGTTGGCAAGAACCGGCTCGTCAAGTATGGCTTTGACTTCCGCCTCTTCGCCGCTGAGGACGAACAGGTTCTCCGCGGTCGCGGCCTTGGGAAGGTTTTCGAGGGATACGAACGCGAAGTCCGAACGGGGGGTCTTGCTCGAGTCCAGCCCTTCAGGAGCCTCGGTGACTTTGAACCCCAGTTGGGTCAGGAGCTTGGCGTGGGTGCCGGTCAGCTTACCCACGGCGCTGTCGTTGCCGGCTCCGTTGAAGTTCATGATGGTGGAGTTCCCCGAGGGGTGCTTGATCTTGTCGGCGGCCGCCTTGACGGTGCCGTCGAACTCGGAGATGGCCGACTTTGCGTCATCTTCGTGACCGGTGGCCTCGCCCAGTTCAGTGGCAAGGTCCTGCCACGTCTTGTCGGCGTAATTCACCACAATGGTCGGTGCGATGTCGCTGAGCTCCTTGTAATGGTCAGCCACGCTGTCTGCTCCGCTGGTGGAAACAACAATGAGATCCGGGTCAGAGGCTATGACGGCTTCCAGATCCAATTCCAGGTTCGGATAAAGGACACCGACGCCGCGTTCGTCGGCGACGGAGGCCCACTGGGAGAAGAAGCCCTTGCTGTCGGTGATGTCACTCGGGTTTGTCGCGGCGGTCTTCTTCACCGGTGCGTTGATGGCGAGCAGGGAGCCAGTAGCCGTGATGGAGGTCGAAACGATGTTCTCCGGCTTGGCGTTGATGACGGTTTCGCCGTTCTCGTGCTTGACGGTCCGGGGCCAGCTGCTGGATGCAGCAGAAGCCTCCGACGACGGCGACTGCTGCGCGGAGGTGGACGTACCGGAACAGCCGGCAAGGGCCAGTGCTGCGGCGGCAAGTGCGGCAGCAGCGGGAATAACTTTCAGGCGGAATTTCATGGTGCTCTCTCTAAGAAGCCGCGAATGGAGGGGCCGGTCTGTCTTCTGCTCATTTGTTCAGGAGCGGGACGAACATCCAACCACGAAGGAACTTAGCATAGGCTTACCTAAGAAGGAAAAAGCGCACATTTCTGTGACTTAATTCCACACTGGTTCGCTGATGGGACATCAATGTGGCCTTGAACTGGGGTGATGCCCGTCACCGCGCGGGGTGCGGGGCCGTTCCCGGGCTGAGTTGACCATCAAGCAGGCCCTGGGCCGTCAGTGTCACCGTGGCCAATTGCCTCGCGGCATGCGCACGCGCGGCGTATTCTTTGCAGAGTTACTGCCGCTCTCCTACGCGTGAGGATGAAGCCATGTCAGGCGAGATCACCGTCCCTTTGCTGCCGTGCCGTTCCATCGACGAGATCTCGGACTTCTACCAGATGCTCGGCTTCGAGCGCACCTACTTTCAAACCAGGCCTTACCCCTGCGTCGGCCTCCGCCGCGAAGATTTCCAGCTGCAATTCTTCGGTCTTGAGGGCTTCGATCCGGAAGCTTCGTACGGATCGTGCATTGTCCTTGTCGAGGACACCATGGCACTCTACGAGGCCTTCGCCGCAGGCATGCGTACGGTGCACGGCAAGGTCCTGGTCTCCGGCATCCCAAGAATGACCAGACCCCGCAAGCGGAAGAACACCGGCAGTGCCGCCGGCTTCTCCGTCGTCGACCCCGGCGGCAATTGGATACGGATCTTCCACAACACCGACGCCGTTGATGAAAGCACGGACGAACCGTCCAGCCAGCTCGCGAAAGCCCTGCAGAGCGCGATCGTGCTGGGCGACTCCAAAGGCGACAGCCGGCAGGCCGCCCGAATCCTGGACAGCGCGCTGAAGAAGCACCGCGGGTCAGCCCCGGTCACCGACCTGGTCGAAGCACTGGTCTACGGCGCCGAGCTCGCGATGCGGCTTGGCGACCGGGCACGTGCCGGCGTACTGCTGGCGGACGTCGCGGCCGCCGAGCTCACTGGCGAGCAGCGCGTGAGTCTGAGCGACGTGCTGGCCAACGCCGCGGACCTGGAGCAGGCACGGACTGCCGGCCGCAACTGATAACCTCTGGTTGCAGTCGGGCTCCCCCCGCTCCTCAGTCTGCCGCCTGAAGTGCTGCCCCGCCGGTGCCGAACTCAGTGCTCGTCGTAGTGTCCTTCGTGTTCGGCGTGGCGGTGCCCGTCGTGGAGGTAGTCAACGTGGTCGCCGTGCTGGACCGTCTCATGGGTGCAGTCCGGTCCGCCGTGCTGGTGCTCCTGGACAGTGTGTTCTGCGTGAACTTCCTCGGTCACAACTGTTCCTTCCCTACTCGGCTGGAGGGGGCACCTGCTCAGATCAAAGCAACCATTCGGGTGCTCCCGCGATACGTCAATCCAACCACCAGAGCACCGTCAAGTACATAGAGGCAGGAAGCCCGCCCTCGGTTCCATCTGAGGCACCCGGGCCTCAGGTGGAACGCCAATGGCCCTGCATGAAAGCTGCCGCCGTGGGACAGTCCGCATGCAGGGCCAAAGGGTGAATCAGTGAGCGCCCAGAGTGACGGCGATTTCGTTGGGAACAACGTCCAGCTTTTCCGATTCGATCACTTTGCCGGTGGTGAGATCAACAGAGTGGACGGTGCTGGTAGCGGGTTCGGTCACGTAGGCGGTGGTGCCGTTGACGACGATGGCGGGGTGGGCGTCCTGCCACTTGGCCGGGCCCTCCCAGGCCTTGATAACGGGGAATTCGTTAACGATTTTTCCGTCCTTGGGGTCCAGCACGTGGATGGATCCGTTTGCGGAGAGGATGTAGGCCAGGTCGCCGGGACCGCGGGCGATGTCCCTGAAGGTGTACTGGATGGTTTCGGGGAGGTCCACCACGTTGAAGGTGTGCTTCTCGGTATCGATGAGGGTGACGGCTTTCAGGAGGTAGCCCTCGGCGTCGGGGTCATTCTTGTAGTCCCCCACCACGATCGGGCTGGTTTCGGAGACGAAAGCGTTACCCATGCGGCCGTACTTGTCCGGTGCGGTGAACTTCTCGAATTTACCGTGGTGGAACAGCAAGGCACCGTTCTCGCAGCCGAAGATCACCGCTTCACCTGCCGCGGTTCCCTCGCCGTGGATGCCTGGGCAGTCCTTGCTTTCGGCGACCTTGTCCCAGTGGCCATCATGGGGTTCCAAGGCGATCGCTCCCGTCCGGGAGGTCTTGTCCCCGGCGGTGGTGATCAGCTTGCCATCCTCCAGCACAATGGACACTCCGTGATGCGGTGCGTCTGCAGTGTAGGTCTTCGCTTCCGGCAGCGCGCCTTCGCTCTTGGCGAGGTCGGCGGTTTCCAGGATCGTGGTGGTTCCCGTGCCGTCGTCGAACAGGACGGTGTTGCCGGCATGTCGGACGACATGGCCGGCCGTGGTTGCCTCTACCACGAGGTCGGTGAGTTCCGGGTCCACCGTGTCCAGCAATTGGAAACCGGACTTGGTGGTCACGAAGACATGCCGGCCATCGCCGGCCGCGTTGAGCCTGGTGAATTCCTCGGTGTCGAATTTCTTGACGACGTCAAGGGTCTTGCCATCAAGGACGCTGATGCCTCCCGGATAAGAGATGGCGATGCGTCCATGGGCATCAGCTGCGGCGGAGGAGGCCGGGGCTTCGGATGTGCTGGCGGGCGTGCTGCTTGCGCAGCCGGAGGCAAGAAGCGATATCCCGGCAATCAGGGCGATGCCTCCCAGGCGGGTGTGACGTTGGTGGAGCATAGGGTTCCTTTTCATAGTGCGGGTGATGTTGATGCGGTAATGGTGTTCAGGCACTGAGCCCTCGAACGATGCGGTCCGTGTTTGCGCGCATCATTTCGAGGTATGTTCCTGCGCCTCCAGCCGGGTCGGTGAGTGATTCGGTGAACAGTTCAGCTACCTGGACGTTCACCCCGGCTTCGTTGGCGAGTACTTGTACCAGCCGGTCCGGTTGGGAGGACTCGGCAAAAATCGTGGGCACTCCTGCGTCCTTGATGGCTTGGCTAAGTTGGCGAAGGTCGGCTGCGCTCGGAGCTGCCAGGGTGGTGCCGCCGGGGATCACTGCACCTACCACGCGGAAGTCGAAGCGTTTCGCGAGGTATCCGAAGACGTGGTGGTTGGTGACCAGGGCCCTGCGCTCTGTCGGGATGGTCGTGAACGCCTGCGTCATTTCAGCGTCGAGTTGGGTGAGTTGTTCCCGGTAGGCCCCGGCACTGGCGGCGAGCTTTCCGGCGTCGATCCCGCTGATGTCGCCCGCAGCGGCTTCCAGCGCGTTGACGACGTCGAGCATGGCGGCCGGGTCTGTCCAGAAATGCGGGTCGGGCGCTCCTTCGGCGTCGCCGGAGCTGTAGGGCACGACGGCGATCGCCTCACCCGCCACCAATTGCGGGGCTCCTGCGGCAGCTGCCCTGTCCAAGTGTTGTTGCAGCCCTTCCTCCAGCCCCAGGCCGTTGGAAACGACGAGGTCGGCGCTGCCCATCAGGGCCGCCTGCTGTGCGGAGATTTCGAAGGAATGCGGATCAGCGTTCGGCTGCATCAGGACTGTCACGTCCGCTTGGTCCCCCAGGACTTGTTGGGTCACGTCCCCCAGGATGTTGGTGGTGACGACAACCCGGGGTTTGTCGGGTGCGCTTCCCGGTTGCGAACATCCGGGCAGGACCAAGGCGGCTGTAACGGCCAGTACCAAAAGGAGGGATTTCCTCATCGGCCGACCTCCGCAACGTGTACCGGTGTGGTCGGAAGTTCCAGGGTGCGTGCGATGCGGGCGGCGTCGGCGTAGTCGATTTCGAAGACAACGCCTTCTGCCGGCGCGTTGACATATGCGCGTTGGCCATCGACGGTGAGCTGCACCTTTTCAACCATGGACGGATCAGCCAAGGTCGCTGCCAATAGAGGTTCGGTCGCTGCGATCCGTTTGCCGGTGGAGGCATCGTATACCTTGACCGTGCCGTCGGCCCCAACCACCACGACGTGCTCTTCGGCGTCATCGACCGCGGCAGCCGCCAGTACAGGGGTTTCTGTTGGCAACCAGTTCCACGAGCGTTCGCGGGTGTCCAGCAACCAAACCCCCGCGCCGTCACCCACGCCTGCGACAGTTGGCCTGCCTTTTCGTCCGTTGAAGGCAGTAGCCGCAGCGGCCGCAGCGTCGGGGTAGGGCACGTGCTCCAGGACCGGCGAGGTTCCGTCCAAGGTCGCGATCACCGCACCGTCACTGCACCCGATGACCAGCCCAACCCGGGTGGTAATGGTTCCTGCCGCATCGGTACAACCAATCGTGGCTGCTTCCTTCCCGTCCGCATCCACGGCGCGCAGGCTCACGGTTCGGCCCGCCTGATCAGGCGCAGTGACCACGGCACCATCCCCCAGGGGCGCGATCAGACCCTTGTGTGGTTCCGTGTGGAGGCGGAGCTTTTCGGAGATGCTGCCCTCTGAGAGCGCGGAGTTATCCAGCAGGACAGCGTCTCCGGATCCTGGGAAGAACACACCTGTTCCGCCCGCCGTCGAGAGCATGCCTGTGGAGATGGTGGCCGTGCCCGCACCGGTCAAGCGCCCTACGGCGCCCGGTTCGGCACGGTAATAGTGGAAGTGGTCCACGTGATCCCAACTCCAGACCCCGCTGTCCAGAATATCGACGCCGGTATCGTTGGCCGCGAAAACATAGCGGCCCTCGCTGCTGACGGTGGACGGCGGCTCAGTCGCGGGCAACTCCGATTCCGTCCCGGTCAGCAGGTCAAGCATCGAAGCCTTGCCGTCAGCGTCCATGGACACCAAGTGCAGCTGTGGTTCCGCGACCTCGGCCGCTCCTGTAATGGAGCCGTGCCCGTCGCCGGCAGCTGCCGGGCCGGACACGCCTGCATCGTTCCCAGGGGCCGGTGCGGTGCTGCATCCGGCGAGCAGAAGCAGGGTCAGTGCGGCGAGGGTCGCCGTCGGTGTTCGGTAGTTCATTGCTGCTTTCCAAGAAGTGAGACAGGGACGGATCCGGCAGAAGGTTTCTCGATGGGTGCCGGTGCGGGACTGCGGCGCCAGCGGTAAAGTCGTGAACCGACGCCCGAGGCGATAGCCAGGGAGATGGCCGCCGCGGCGATGGAAGCACCAGCTGCTGTGCCTGCGTACCAGGAACAAATCAGTCCGAGCCCCACGGCCATGGATCCAAAGACTGAGGCCAGAACCATGCGGGCCGGGATGCTGCGGGTCCAGGGGCCGGCGGCGACCGCCGGGGCCAACAAAAGCCCAACCACCAGCAATGAACCGACCGCCTGGTAGGAGGAGACCACGGCAAGGGTCACCAGCCCCACCAAGGCAAGCTGTGTCAGCTGTGGGCGCCGTCCGAGCGTCGCGGCAATGCGGGGGTCGAAGGCCGCGGCGACGAAACTGCGGTGCAGCAAGACGGCTGCCGCTATGGTGACCACCGTGGCGGAGAGCAGTCCGGCAAGGTTGCCGGCGTCGACGGCGAGAATATCCCCGAACAGCATGGCCGTGGCATCAGTGGCAAAGGAGCGGGAGTGGGAGACGATGATCACTCCGAGAGAAAGCATGGCCACGAACAGCAACCCGATGCTGGTGTCATATGACAGCCGGCCGCGTCGCTGCAGGGCGCCAATCAGAGTGCTCATGATGACGGCGCTGACTGCGGCGCCCACAATGGCAGGGGCTCCGGTGACAGTGGCCAAGGCCACTCCTGGCAGCATTCCGTGTCCCAGTGCTTCACCAAGGAAGGCCATTCCCCGGATCACCACCCAAGTCCCCACAACGCCACAAATGATGGCGACGAAAATCCCACCGAGCATCGCCCGGAGGAAAAAGTCAGTTGTAAAAGGTTCGATCAGCCAGAGCACCTGACAACCCTAAACTCTAATGAGAGTGATTATCAAAATGATAGGCTCGACGCTGTGATTATTACCCCCCACGCCATCCGCGCCCTCGGCATTTGCTACCACTTCGACGATCGTCCAGTCCTCAGCGATGTGGACGTTGACCTGCCCTGGGGTGCCGTCACGGCCATTACCGGCCCCAACGGGGCCGGTAAATCGACGCTCATTGAAATTCTTGCCGGCGTGAGGAAACCGCAAAGCGGGACGGTCGATCGCGCCGACGAAGTCTCATTGGTGGTCCAGCGCGTAGCATCCCCCGACACCCTTCCCCTTACGGTGAATGACGTGGTGACGATGGGCACGTGGGGTTCCGTCCGCGGCGCTTCCAGAATCAGCAGGACTGAGCGGAAATCGCGGGTGGCCGAAGCACTCGAGCGGGTACAGCTCTCCCATTTGGCCACATCCCCCTTCAACGCGCTCTCCGGCGGCCAACGCCAACGCGTCCTGATTGCTCAAGGCATTTCCCGCAAGGCGCGGATCTTCCTTCTGGATGAGCCCGCGGCAGGACTGGACGCAGAGAGTCGTAATCGAACGCGCACCCTGCTCGCCGCAGAAGCAAGCCGCGGGGCTGCCGTGGCCTGCGTGAGCCACGACCAGGAGAGTATCGCGGCCGCCGACCACATCATCACCCTCACAGAAGGGCGGCGCATCAGTTGACCCACGGGCGGGCGATTCGCCGCTCGAGCCCATGCGTCCGATCCGCAAGCATTGTGCAATAATGCGAATCATTCTCATTTAAGATAACCTTTGGGCGTGATTGGACGCACCCCATGAGCGTTGACCTCGCACGCCAGGCCAACGGACACTCAACACCACCCAGCCCGCGCACCCAGCCGCTTCACCTGCTGCTGGCCCCTGCTTTGGTGATCGGAATTGCCGTGTTGCTGGTGATTTCGGGCAGCACCGGGCCATTGCAGACCTCGTTCCTTGAATCGCTGCAGATCGCCACGGGACATCTGCTGCCCGGCATGCCCTGGATGTCCGACGGCTCACTGACCGTTGCACAGGACCAAGCCGTGTGGAACTTCCGCATCCCGCGGGCACTGCTGGCCGGCATCGCAGGCGCCAGCCTGGCCTTGGCCGGGGCGTTGCTGCAGGCGAACGTCCGCAATCCGCTCGCCGAGCCGTACATCCTGGGCGTCTCGGCAGGCGCCGGCGTCGGTGCGGTGATCGCCATCGTGGCAGGCTCGACGGCGGTGGCCGGGCTGGGACTCAACGCGTCCGCGTTCGCCGGAGCTACCGCTGCAACGGCGCTGGTCTACTTGCTCGCGAAGCAGGACGGCGTGATCGCTCCTTCCCGGTTGATCCTGGCGGGGGTCGCCTTGGGGTCGCTGCTGGCTGCCATTACCAACTTCCTGACCATCACCACGGACGCCCAAAACGTGTACAGCGTGCTGTTCTTCCTGCTGGGCAGCGTGTCAGCTGCCAGCTACCCGCAGCTCGTCCTGCCCGGGCTCGCGCTCCTTGCTGTCGCCGTGTTCGCGATGTTCCGGTCCCGGGCACTCAACGCCTTCCTGGCGGGTGATGAAACGGCTACCGCCTTGGGTGTCAACGTTGAATCAATGCGCAGGACACTGCTTCTGGCCACGGCGCTGCTGACGGCCACCACCGTTGCCGTCTGCGGTGGCATCGGATTCGTGGGACTGGTGGTTCCCCACGCCGCGCGCATCCTGGTGGGCTCGGACCACCGACGAATGCTGCCCGTCACCATCTTTGGGGGAGCCTTCTTCCTGATGCTCACCGACCTGCTGGCACGCTCTGTGGCCCAACCGGCGGAGATCCCCCTGGGCATCCTCACCGCCACGGTGGGAGCCCCCTTCTTCTTGTGGTTGATGCGCACCAATGGTGCCGTGCGGGGAGGCGTCACGCGGTGAAGGTCGAATTTTCGAACGTCAGCATCGCCCTGGGCGGCACGCCGATCGTCCACGACGTCACCTTCACCGCGCCCAGCGGTTCGGTGGTAGGCATCCTGGGTCCCAACGGCTGCGGAAAATCCACACTCCTGCGCTCCCTTTACCGTGTCAACCGACCTTCTGCGGGCACGGTGACAGTGGAAGGCGACGACGTCCGCAAACTCACCTCCCGGCAGGTGGCACTGCGCGTGGCCGTGATGGCCCAGGAATCCAGCCAGGACTTTCCCATCACCGCGCGCGAAGTGGTGATGCTGGGCCGCGCTCCGCACCAGCGCGGTTTTGGCGCCGATTCAGACCGTGACCATGGGCTGGTGCATCAGGCCATGCTCGACGTCGGAGCCTCCTACCTGGCTGACCGGTACTTTGCCGGGTTGTCCGGCGGGGAAAAGCAACGGATCCTGCTGGCCCGGGCCTTGGTGCAGGAGGCTCCCGTGCTGGTCCTGGACGAGCCCACCAACCATCTTGACGTTGCGTTCCAACTGGAGCTGATGCACCTGGTGACCTCCCGGGGACGGACGGTCCTTGCTGCACTTCACGACATGAACCTGGCCGCGGAGTTCTGCGATCACATTGCGGTGCTGCAGTCCGGCCGCTTGCGGGCATTCGGACCTCCAGCCGACGTGCTGGACCTGGAGTTGATCCGGCGCTGCTTTGGGGTGGAATCGCACAGGCTGAAGCACCCACTGACCGGCAAGGCCCTTATAGCACTGGCCGCCCCGCACTCCCCCCGGACCGTTGAAGATCCTCCCGGGCCGTTGAAGCCGCCCGGGCAGTTGAAGCCGCACGGCACAGACCCGGCGCTGACCGCCACACATCACTGAACCGCACAACCAATAACGGAGGCATATCCATGACCAGATCCACCCTGCCCAAAAACCTTGCCGTCCTGGGCGTCGTGACGCTCAGCGGGCTACTGCTGTCCGGCTGCGGCCAGGCCGTCAGCCAGAGTCCGGGACCCCAAAAAGAAGGGATTGCTGCCACTCCCGCGGGATCCATTGAAAACTGCGGCCGCACGCTCACTTTTGATTCCGTTCCGCAGCGGGCAGTCGCAATGACGCCCGGCCAGTCCGAACTGCTGGTGAAGCTGGGCGCGGCGGACAAGGTTGTTGCCGAGGCGCAAACAAAGGGCAATGAACTGCTTCCGGAGCTGAAAGAGCGCAGCGAAGTAAAGCAGATCAGCGAGCAGATGCCGCCGTCCAGGGAGGTCCTGTTGGGAACCAGTCCGGACTTTGTCTACTCACCCACTTCATACGAATTCACCGCGGAACAGGGCTTCGCCAGCATTGAACAGCTGAATGAGGCGGGAGCGCAGGCCTACATCGCCACTGCAGGATGCCCGGAGCGCCGGAGCTCGGCAGAAGTCTCGGACATCCTTACCGATATCCAGAACGTCGGCTCCATCATGGGTGCGGGCGACAAGACCATATCTGTCCGGGATGAAGCCGCTGCCGCGCTGAACCGGGTCAGGGATGCCGTGGCCGGCAAGGACAAGCCCACTGTGGTGGAGTTGTTCGTGGAGGGCAACTCCATTGCGGCCATCGGAGCCGGTTTGGAGTACGACATGATCGAGACTGCGGGCGGCGACAACCTCTTCAGCCCCTCGGATGAGGCGTTCGCGAAGTTCTTCTCCGCGATCATTTCCCCGGAGACGCTGGTCGGGAAGAACCCGGACGTTATAGTCTTCACCACGCTGGACAAGGCACACGAGGAAGCAACCCGCACGTTCCTCAAGGAGAAATTCCCTGAGGTGTCCGCCGTCAAGAACAACCGCTTGGTGGCCGTGAACTCGGACGATGTCATGCCCGGCACCTGGGGCAACATCCGTGCCGTGGAGCAGATCGCCGAGGGGTTGCACCCGGACGCATTCTAGGCAAAACCAACGGCGCCACTGTTACCGGCCAATTGCTGGCGGCTAAGAGTGGCGCCGTTGCCTGTCCCCGGCTCAGGCCCCCAGAACCACGCGCCGGTC
Source organism: Paenarthrobacter sp. NPDC089988 (assembly GCF_044748465.1). NCBI lineage: Bacteria > Bacillati > Actinomycetota > Actinomycetes > Micrococcales > Micrococcaceae > Paenarthrobacter > Paenarthrobacter sp. NPDC089988. Next base: position 64,787 of record NZ_JBIVGD010000013.1, on the reverse strand, counting down.
ACAGGCAGCCAGCGTGGATTCCCTGTGCGAAACGGTGACGACGGTCGTGTGGCCGGACAGTGCGGAAACCGCCTGGACCAACGCTCGTTCAGAGTCCGGATCGAGGCTGGCTGTCGTTTCATCCAGCACCAGGATCTTCGGTTTCATCAGCAGTGCACGCGCCAGGCAGAACCGCGCGCGTTCTCCGCCGGACAAACCCACGCCCTGCTCGCCAACAATGGTGTGGACTCCGGATCCCCAACGTTCCCCGCGGAGCGGGAGTCCCGCCGTCGACAACGCCTCCAGCACCTCTGCTTCCGTTGCCGCCGGGGCAGCGAGCCTCATGTTGTCCAGGACAGAGCCATGGAACACGGGAGCATCCTGTTCCACCAAGGTCACCATTCCCCGGAAGGACTCCTCTGAGAGGTCCCACGCGTCCACCGTCTGCCCGTCTGCGCTGGTCAATCTGATGCTCCCCCCGTCGGGATCCCACAACCTCAGCAGCAGCCGCGCCAAGGTTGTCTTTCCCGAGCCGGACGGGCCGCTGATTCCAACATGCTCCCCCGGTGCCACCGTCAGTGACGTCGGCGCCAAAGCCGGGACGCCGGCGTCGTATGAAAAAGCCAGGTTCCGGACCTCGAGCCCCAACGGTCCCCGCGGCCTGAAATCCGCCGGTCCGGCCACCTCGGGAGTGGTGGCCGGCAGGCTGATGCCTTCCAGGACACGCCGGGCACTCGCTCGGTGCGCTTGAAGTTGCGTGACCGCGGCAACACCCTCGGCTACCGGCGCCAACAGGGTCAGCGTTCCGGCCACGAGGGCCGGAATCCAGACAGGGTCCACACCAGGCTGGGACACTGCAGCCAGGAAGACAGCCACTACGGTGGCAAGGACACACAACTCCCGCGCTGATGACGCGAGGGCAAGATGTGCATTCAATCTCCGCTGCAAGGCATCCACGGCACGGCTCCGCCCGGCGAGCTGGTCCTGGGCCTGGTGGCGCAGGTTGAAGCCGAGAATTTCCCGCGTTCCGGCCAGGAGGTCCACCGCAAGCGTCGACACGGCGGCTTTCGCTTCCTGGACTTGTGCACCCAGCCGGGCCCCCCGTCGAAGGCCGGGCACCGTGACGGCAACCAGTGCTGAAAAACCAAGGAGGAGAGCCCCTGCGAGCCCCGGGCCGAGAGGCCAAAGCACTGCCAAACCAGCCAGGAACAGCACGGCAGACCCAGCCAGTTGGGCAACCGTGTGGGCGTAGAAGAACTCCAGCTTCTCCACGTCGCCCATGGCTGTCGCGGCCATCTTTCCCGTGTGCTGTCCCGGGCGCCGAGCGGGGACTCCCCGGGCGAAACCGTCAAACAGTGCCATCCTCAACGACGCCAGGATCCGGTACGCGATGCTGTGGGAGACATCCATCTCATGCCAGGTCAGGACGGCCCGGAGGATCACCGCAGCGATCCCGGCCACCCACCATCCGGCTGCCGCCGCCTCCTGCTGGAAGACCGCCAGCGCCACTGCGTAGGAACCGGTCACGGCCAGCACTATGAGGGCCAGGTTGTTGAGGATGCCCACGACGGCGGTCCACGCCATACCGGCCCACTCGCCGGACATGTGGGGCACCAGGCCATGGAGGGGGGTGCGCATATTCACGATGAAACTGCTTCCGGTAGCTGTGCTGGGACAAGGCGACGGTCCTGCAAACGGAGGACGACGTCTGCGGCGGCCAAGGCGTCGGGTCGGTGGGCGATCATCAGGACGATCCTGTGACAGGCCACGTCCCGCAGCCCTGCAAGAACGTGGCTGGCGAGGTCAGGGTTGAGGGCGGAGGTCGGTTCGTCCAGCAAGAGCACCGGCCTGTCCACCAGGAGTGCCCGGGCAATGGCGAGCCTCTGCAACTGCCCTCCGGAAACGGAGCTGCCGGCCTCGGCCAGCTCGGTATCCAGGCCATGCCGCCCCAGTTCCCGGTCCAGACCGACGGCGGCCAGGACCTCGAGCATCCGATCGTCGCCTGCTGCCGGCGCCACCATGCCGAAGTTCTCCCTGATGCTCCCGGGGAAGAGGTAGCTGTGCTGGGACACGACGGCCACATCTGCCGCCTGCAACGGCCGCCCGTCCAGAGTGATACTGCCCCCGTCCGCCTGCAGGAAGCCGAGCAGGAGATCGAACAACGTGCTTTTTCCTGATCCCGAGGGACCGGCAAGCGCGGTAAGGCTCCCCCGGCAGATGGTCGCCGAGGCATTGTGGAGGATCCACTGTTCGGTACCGTCGTAGCGGAAACTGACGTCGTGAAGGGCCAGGCTTTGGGGAAGTACGACGCCGGTGCCCGGGTTGCTTGCAGGAGGAACCGGGGGCGCAGAACAGGTGGGGGCGGTCGGCTGCTCTTGGCCGTCGTGCCGGTCGTGCAGGGAATCGGCCGTTCCGCCGGCGGCGTCGATGCTGCCCAGCGCGGAGAGCCCCAAGTAACCGGAGTGCCATTGCCGTGCAAGGTCGCGGACTGGCCGGAACACCTCGCTGGAGAGCATCAACAGGAAATACGTCACGGCCGCGCCGGTGCCGCCCAGCGGGGAGGGCATGGTGTCCGGCGAAAGCACTGAGAGGGCGGCCAACGCGGCGGCGGCCAGCATTCCTGCCTGGATCCCGAAATCTGCCAGCGCGGTGTCCACCAGCGAGGTGCGCATGGTGGACACGGTGGCCCGGTGCAGTTCCTGCGAGCGCCGGTCCAGTCGTTTCCGGCTCTGTGGGATGGCGCGGAGGATCCTGAGGGTCCGCATGCCTTGGAGTGCTTCCAGGAAGTCCGCACTCAAGGCTTCGTAGCTGTCCCAGTGCTGTTGGCCCTTTTTGGAGAGGGCTTTGCTCCACAGCTTTGGAGCCCCGACAGCCACGGCCACGGCTACCAGCAAAACACCCGCCAAAAGGGGGTTGATCCAGGCGATGCCGATCAGGAGCACCGGCACCACCACCTGGAGTTGGATGGCGTGTGGAATGTAGTTGCTGATGTAGCTGTCCACGCCGTCCACCCCTTCGCTGAGGGCCAGCCGACGGGCGCCGGACCGGTCGGAGGTATCGCGCAGCCGCTCGGCCTGAAGCAGCTTGCCAGCCAAGGACAGACGGAGTTCCAATCTCACGCCGGAACCCAGGGAGCTGGCCAGCCGGGCGTGGACCTGTTGGAGGACGACACGGCCCAGTCCGCAGGCGAGGACGCCCAGTAGGTGCGGTAGCAGCGCGCCGAAAGTAGCGCCGTCGGGGTTTCCTGCTGGCTGCAGCAGACCCGGGAACCCTGCAAGCGCGTGCGCCAGGAACCATGCCTGGAGCCAGTAGCTGGCGGTGGAGGCGCACAGCAGGGCGGTAACAGCGGACAGCTTTCCGCGATGCCCTGCCGTTAACTGGAGGAGCCTCTTATTGACCAGCATGGGTGTCCCTTTCGTCGGTGGGTTTGGTGTCGCGGCGCAGCACGCCGAGGCCGTGCAGGACGGTCCAGCCGTTGAGGGTTCCGGTCCAGCCGCCTACGGGGCGGAAGTCGACGGCGTCCCCCGCCCCGAGCGCGGAGTACAGGGCGTGGGCGGCCGCTGAGGACGCCCACCACAGGGCCTCGGGATCAGGCGGGGCGGCGGTTTCGAAGACCAGAAGGGCGTCGAGGTTCCGGATCCACCGTTGGTGGGCGCAGTGCTCTGCGAGCTCGGTCGCGTTCAAGGCTTCCCCGTGGATCAGCCGGGTCCGGCAGGCACGGGGTTTCGCCGGTACCGTCGGGCCCTGGGACGAGAGCGGGCCGACCATTGCGCGGAACCCCGTCGTCCTGGAGCCGCCGGATCGGGGCTGGAACGCGTCGGCGCTCCGGCGCGCAGCCAATTGTTGCCGCGACACCCCCTGGAACTCTGGTAGGGGCGCACTCCCGCGCAGGGCGACCCGGGCCAAAGCCGTCTCGCGGGGAAATCCGGGCCATGCCTGCGGTTCCAGGATCGCCCAGTCCGCCGCAACCGACCGCGCTGCCGCATGGTGTATCAGCGCTACGGCTGCGTAGGCAGTGTCCGCGATCAGCAGTGGTCCAGTCCTGTGATGGTACTTCGCTGCGGTGCGCTGCGGCAGCACGGTGAGCACGACGACGGCACCCACCTCGGGTGCGGCGGCACACCCGCGTTGGCGGGCACCGGCGTCGTTATCGGCCCGGCGAAGCAGCCCGCCGGTGCTGCCGTTGACGACGTAGGCGCCCGGCGGCACGTCACAGCCTGCCCCGCAGAAGACGTGAAGCTGCACGGGGTAGCATCCGCCTGCGGAGGGCACGCCCCGTTTCCGAACTTTGCCGGGATGACCAGTTGCAGGGTTCGTGTGAAACCCGTCCGACCACCAGACGGCCCGCAGGATGTCGGCGACGGGAAGGCCCTCGACGCCAGGCACTGCGTCAATGGCGCCGGGCACAGGAGTTTGCCGCGGGCCGGGGTCCAGCATGGGTCCTGGCACCTCGGGGCTCCAGGCCCTGGCAAACCCCGCAGGTGTCAGGTATTCGGGAACGTCCATGGCCTTACATGTGGGGCGGAGGCGTGAGCGTGAAGTCCTGGGGCAAGCGTGGAGCTGTTGTCCGCCACCCGCGGCGCAACGCGGCGGACGCAACACGGGGACAACCGAGGTAGGCAAAGGCGGCAGGGGCGTTCGGCACCAGCCCGCCTACCACTGCACGCACCACGCTGAGCCCGGTGACGGCGACATCCTGAGTGGTCAGCTCGCGGGTGTAGACCGTGTGGCCTGCGGCGTCGAGGCGTGAGTAGAGCTCGGGCATGGACACGTAGGGGACCGCGCCGATGTCCACCATGCCTTCCGCCGGCCGGGTGAACCGCTCCGCAAGGTGGTGGGTTCCCGGGTCCAGCCAGACCTGTACATGGGCGCCAAGATCGCGGACGTGCGCGAAGTCGTTGCCCACGGAGTCGAGGTACCTGTTGTCCGTACGGTGCTCCAAGTACAGGCCCCTGGCCATGAGCCCGGCCTCCACCGCTTGGAAGACCCAACCGTCAGCGTCCTGAATGCCCTGGGAGTAGATCCACGTGTGGACGGCCTCCAGGACGGCCTTTCGGGCAGCCTCCACAGGGTCGTTCTTGCAGGAGAATCCCGCGGCATACAGTCCGGTGTCAGGATCGAAGACCAAGGCGGCCATGCAGGGAGCGAACTCGCTGGGCATCTCCACAACCCAGTACTGCAGACGGCATCCGGCCATGTCTTCGGCCAGACCCGGAATGCTGTCCACCCGGATTCCCCGCGTGGGTCCGTCCAGGTGCCACCAGAGTTCCAGGGCGTCGCGCTCCACCGTTTCCAGCACGGCCCTGTCCGTCGCGTCCGCCCGCCCTTGACCGGTCGCGATCCCGGCGTAGTTCAGGTGGTGCACGCGCGGCAGGTGCCGGAAACGTTGCTGCCGCCAATTGAGGAGGGTGAGGCTGGCCGGGAGCCACACCTCGGCATGGTCCTGCTCCCGGCGACATGCAGTCCACAGGGCTGGAGTATCCGGCGCAAGGTTGCGGTAGGGAAAGTCCGGCCGGGTCAGCTGCCAGGGTGCAAACTGCGGGAGCTCTTCAAGCCCGACGGCGGTCCGCCCCGATGCTTCCAGGTCACCCATGGTTCCAGTGAAGTAGGCGTCCCTGGTGGGGTCTGCAGGAATGAAGTTTCCGCAGTAGCGCTCCATGCCTTCGGCCACGGCCGCGATCCAGGCCTGCCGGCTGTCCCCGAACGTGGTCCCCAGGCTCACCCGATCGGCCGGCCAATCCCCCAGCCAGCGTGCGTTGGAGACCTCGGCCGTCATGGACGTGTAGGCGGGTGGGGCGTTCTCCGGAGTCAGTACCGGCCTGACCCTCCTGATAATGCCTGTCTGTTCGTCCACCAATGTGTGAAGGGGCAGGAGCCCCAGGTCTTCGGCTGTTGCGGTCATGCTTCTCCGTGGGGTCGTAGGTGTGACAGTGTGGTGGGCTCCCAAGTCCAGGCAGATCCGTTGGACTCCTGCCGCCACCTCCATACTGTGCGGGTGGGTGGTTGTGCACTGGTTCGGTGTGCCACCGGGTCCTCAGTGGGCTTTTGGGCGCCAACAAGGAACTCATCGATCCGGTCCAGCAGCCCGCCTTGCTGCTTCAGAGCGTGGCGGGTCCCGGCGTCGAGGTCACCGGCCAGCCCGTGACCCCAAGGGCCCCAGAGGACTTCCACCCGGGTACTTTGGCGTTGACGCCCCCACGCTTCGGCAAGGTCCAGCGCCTCCGCCGTGAAGAAGTCCCGTTCGCCCGAGATGACCAGCAACGGAGCGCTCAACGTGCCGTAGCGGGACCACAGGTCGAGGGGTTGGGCGTCCCAAAGACGCTGCCACTTTGCTGCGGAGCCGGTGCCGTACTGGGTGTCCGTCACCAGATCCCGCCGCACCCAGTCCATGCCGCGCTGCGCCGAGAGGCGATGCCGTCGACGCAGTTCGGCCTCCGTCAGGGGTGGTCGTGATTCGGCTCCAAACCCGTGCTGGTGCCACCAGCCGATCCTGTCCTCGAGCCGCGGTGAACCGTCGGGACCATATGCTGTCTCATGTAAGCCAAGGGCCGGGACCATCGCCACGACGGCCACGGGCGGGGCGGTTGCCGGCCCTGACGGGTTCGCGTTCAAAGACCGCGCACATTCAACAGCGCAGTGGGCATCGTAGGAAGCGCCGGCAAGAATCAGGGGGCCAGTCAGCACTCCGCACTCAGCCAGGCGGCGAACCGTGGCAGCACCGTCAGGGCCTTCGGAGGCGTAGGGATCCCACTGGCCGCCAGATCCATACCGGCCACGGACATCCTGCACTATGACCTCGTAGCCTGATCCAAGCCATGGTCCAGCCTGGGCCGCGTAGTGGTGCCGTCCGTAGGGTGTACGGATCAGGACCAGGCCACGGGCAGGGCGCTCCAATGATGTCCGGTAATGGTCAGCGGTGAGCCGGACGCCGTCGTCCGCTGTCACGTCAAGCAGCCCGACGCCGGTTGCTGTCGTCATGCTCCGGCAGCCGAGCGGCCGCCGGCCAAAAGCGCAGGTTCGGGGAACGGCAGGACCGGATGTTCCGTCACGGTGAGGGTGCGGGTGTCCAGCCGCCAAAGAGTCCGGCTCAGGGGCGGCAAGGTGGCGGCACCTGTTTGCCAGGCTTTGACCATCACCAGCAGGCGGGCCGTCAGCAGGTCGCGGGACGCCCCCGAAAGCTCGAAGCCGTGCGCTGCGGGAGTGTCCAGCCACGTCCTCAACTCGGTGGCCGCCGGCGATGCCGCAAGCCGCCGGCGAAGAACCTGGGCTCCGGATGGATCCAGTGGACCTGCGGCCAGGGGATCCACGAACACCACCTCGCCCTCCTGGTAGCAGCGGAGTACGGCCGTCCCCACGGTTGGCAGGTTGTCGAAGCGTGACCGCTCAGCCGGCGACGTCGGGACATGAAGCAGCAATCCGCCGCAATCTGCCGATGATGCCGGATCCACGCGTTGTGCCTGCACGCCAGCCGATGTCAGGGTATCCAGCAGCTCCCCTGCCACCGGACCATCTGCTGCAATGCTGACGTGCTCCCGTCCGCGCAGTGGTGTCAGGCCGGCATTCCGGCGCTCCGCGAGTTCGGCGAGCACCCTGTCCATCATTCCGGCAGCCAGTGTTGACGACGGTTCGCCGGGAACCCGGAAGAAAACACCGTCGTCGCTGCGGACGGTGGCGCGTCCGTCGACGTCGAAGATGTCGGTTGCGCTGGACATGGTCTCTCCTACGGATGGAATGGTCGGCGGGCAGCTAAGGGGGCGGGCTCGCCGGCGCGCCCGCCCCCTGGCTTAGTGACTAGTCGAACGGGTTCTCGACCAGTGCGTTCGAGTGCGTTGCCGACAGGTGTGCCAGCTGCTCGGTCTCTTCAACTTCAACCAGAACCGTGGTCTTCTCCATGGTTGGTCTCCTTTCGATGTGGTTGTTGTCACTGCGGTTGCGGCGACATCGCCACACTATAGTTAATGAGAACGATTCTCAAATTAACCTGGAAGAGGTCCTCTGATGGATGAGCAGTTTCTGGTGGTGGCCGACCAAAAAGCGGGGCGGGTGACCGTCCTGGACCCGGCCAGCGGGAACGTGGTGCGGAAGGTTCATGGGGTTGTGTTGGCAGAGCACGCCGGGATCCTGGACTTGGGCGGCGGAATGTGCGCCTTTATTGACGACGCCGGAGGTGCCCTGGTTATCTTCAATCCTTTGACAGAAGCTCCACCTCTGCACCTCCCGGTGGCCATCCCGGGCGAACATCTGGCGTGCGATCCCTCGGGCCGATACCTCGCAGTCACCACGGGTTTGGGCCTTTCATGGGAACCCTGGAGCGACCTCCTGACGGTAGTTGATCTGGAGTCTGACGACGGACCCACCTCCCGCCGCGTCCGCACCCGGGCCGGGGAGCCCGGCGTCGTGGTGGGCGAAACGCCCGACGGTCCTGTCGTCGTCGTGCGTCACCGCGAGCCCGGAAGCATTGAGTCCTTCAGCATCGGGTGCATCCTTGAGGAGGGCATCCATTGCCCACCCATGTCCGGGCTCTCCGTTCCGGCTTCTCCCGACGGCCACGGCGACGCCTTCGATCCCGCCACCGGCACCATGTTCGTCGCCACCGGCTTGGGGCTGGAACGGTTTGACGTCCGCAAGCCGCAGCCTCACGTGCTGCCCACCATCCCCTGGGGAGCCGAGGGCCGCGCCTACTTTCTGCGCTTTTGTCCGGTCCGGCGCATCCTGGTGGCTGTCCTGCGGGCCGGCGGCGAGGAACCACGGGAATGGACCGCATGGACCAACGCCTTGTGGGTACATCACCTCGACACCGGGGTGACCAGCACCGCTCCACTGGGCCCCGGGCTGGTTTTTCGTTTTGCCCTGACGGCAACGGGCATCGCGACGGCCCGCATCCACCCCGACGGCGACCAACTCACCGTGCACGGCTTGGACCCGCAGACCAGTCTGCTGCGGGAACTGCGGGCCCAGTGGGACTTGCCCCCCATGAATGGTGCCCCCCGTCCCGGCAGCGAACCGTGGGACAACGCCGAACGTCGGGCCATCGCCGCCTCGCCCACTTCCGAGGTGGTAGCAGTAACCCGGGGCGGCCACGGCGAACTGCACCTGCTGGACACGTCGCGGGCCGGGAATGCCGTGCGCACGCTATCGCTTGAGACGCCCCTGCACGACGGCGGCCACCTTGCGTGGCTTTCGTCGGAACAGCAGCTGCCCAGGGACACGGTGGGACGATGAGCATCCCAGGCACTGAAGACCGTTCCCGGTTCCGCAGGCTTCTGGAGCGCTGGGACCGCACGCCGAGGCAAGGCCTCCCCCAAACCCAGTCCGGCCGCGCCGCCTACACCTGGCGTGGCCCGGGCGAAGAGTTTCCCTCCGTGTACATGTCTTCCGAGGCTGCCCTGCGCGCTGCCTGGCACCCTGGGAACGACCAATCACCAGTCGGCGCCGCAGTGCCGGTGCCCGCTGGATCCGTGGTGCGCGGCTTCACGTTGTCGCCGGACGGTCGCAGGATAGCTGCTCTCCTGAGCACCCCGCACACCGAGCTCGCCGACCTCTGGATTCTGGCCGAGGACACCGCACCGATCCGGGTGCCGGGAACGCGTGCCTGGTACGCCGCCCCTGCCTGGCACCCCAGCGGGCAAAAGCTGTGGCTGCTCGCAGCCAAACCGCCCGAACAGCGGCTGGTGGAGGTGAACCTCAACTCGCTGGACAGCACCGGGCTTTCCTTTCCGCCGGCACTCTCCAAATACAGCGGTGCCCGGCTCTCCCTGTCTGCGGGCCTGTCTGCGGGCGGCGGCTTCCTTGGCCTCGCAGCGCGGACACCAGGCGGCGAAATCGCCGCCTGGCGCCGGGTGGACAGCGCTTGGCATCCCGCCGAGCCTGCTGCATCGAGCCGCCTGACCATGGCTGGGTCCGACGACGGCACGCACCTGCTGCTGGACGGCTTCCTGGTCCATACCCTCTCCCCTGCCGAACACGTCACGGCGTTCTCCCTCCAGGAACGTCATGAGAGAGACGTTCTCTGGATCCAGTCGGCTTCACCGGATCGACCGTCGCAGGTGTTCTGTCTTGATGTTCCGCCCGTCGGTCCCCTTCCGCACGGGGTTCCGGCTGCATCCACCAGCCCGTTCGTTCACCTGCGCTTCACCGCGCAGGCGAGTGACGGCGTCGAGATCCCGCTGACGGTATCCGTGCGCAAGCGGGACCTCGACCCGAGCGGACGGCCGCTGCGGCCCATGCCGCTGATTCTCACCTGCTACGGCGGGTTCGGTGTCAAGCACCGCACGGAAGCAGAACCCAGCGTGCCGGCGTGGCTGGAAGCCGGTGGGGTGTTTGTGGCGGCCCATCTGCGCGGAGGCGGAGAACTGGGCAAAGATTGGCATGAGGCCGGCCGGGGGTCACGGAAGATACGCACCATTCTTGACCTGATCGATGTAGCGGAATTCCTCAGCTCCACCGGGTGGACTTCGCGCTTGCAGACCGTGGCGTTCGGGGCGTCGCATGGCGGGCTGGTGGCCACCGCCGCCGCGCTGCTCTCACCACAAACCTTTGCCGGCGTGGTCGCCGTCGCCCCTTTGTTGGACGCCGCAGATCTGGGACGGCACGGGCTGGGGACACAATGGCTTCACGAATTTGGCGCCGATGGAGAGACTACCGCCCATGAGCGCAAGGCGATTTCGCCGCTGCATCTCCAGCGGACGCTGCATTCCGCAGCAGCAATACCTCCTATGCTGTGCTGCATCCTGGGGCGCGACGAGCGTGTGGACAACACGGCGGCCGTCGAGTTTACCCAAGGACTGCTGAGCCGCGGCGGCAGGTCGTGGCTATTGTCAGAGGACAACGGAGGCCATGGCCAGCGGTCTTCCGGTGACGTCCACGAACTATCAGCCGCCGTCCTGGCGTTCGCTGCCACAGTGGCAACGGTGGACACCTGACCGAACTGCCTTCGGCTGCGGAGCACCGGAGGGATGACTCAAATCCCGCTACCCAAACAGTGAAAAATTCCACGATCGCGATATGGCGGGTTATCCGATGATGGGGCGTTCTTCCGGAAGCCGGTAGAGCCTCGGGTGGGAGGACAGTGCGAGGGCTGAAGCCACCGTGATCGTGCCGATACGTCCGGTGAACATCAGGACCATCAACACCCATTGGGCGTTCGCGGGCAGGTGATACGTGATGCCGGTACTCACCCCAACGGTGGCGAACGCGGAAACGGATTCGAACAGGACTTTGTCCAGGCTGAAATCGGTGAACATCAGCAGCAACAGGGTCCCGCCAACCACGGCGGCCACTCCGAGCAGCGCTACCGAGAGTGCCTGGCGTTGCACGGAAGAGCTGATGGAACGGTGTGCGATGGTGACGTGGTCACGGCCCCGGACTTCATTCCAGATGGAGAAACCGAGGACCAGAAAGGTGGTGATCTTGATGCCGCCAGCCGTCCCTGCGCTGCCGCCACCGATGAACATCAGAATATTGGTGACCATGAGGGTTTCGGGGGAAGCAGCACCGTAGTCGATGCTGTTGAACCCTGCGGTGCGTGGGAAGACAGTCCCGGCAAGGCTGGCCAACAACTTCCCGCCCAAGGACATCTGACCGATCGTCTGGTCCCGGTTCCACTCAAAGCCCGCGAAAAGAACGAAACCCGCGGCCAGAAGCACGAGGGTGCCGAAAACGGTGAGTCGAAGGTGGACGGTCCAATTCCTCAGTTTTGTTCCGTCCCTGAGCAAGGTGATGATGACAGGGAATCCGAGTCCCCCCGCGATGATGGCCAAACAAATCGGGACGATGATCCAAGGGTCCCCGGCGAAGCCGATCAAGCTGTCGCTGTAAAGGGCGAATCCAGCGTTGTTAAAGGCAGAGACGGCGTGGAAGGCTCCATGCCAAATCGCTGTGCCCGGGCTGCCCTCATAAATGAACCAGAAGCGAACGGTCAGGACGGCCGCTGTGATGGCTTCGAACACAACCATGATCCGGGCGACCCGGAAAAGGACGGGACGGACATCCCCGAAGTTCAGGGTGTGAGTTTCGGACTGGGCGACCAATTGACCTCGCAGTCCAATGCTTTTGCGCACGAGCAATGCCAGGAGCGTAGCCAGTGTCATGATGCCGAATCCGCCCACCTGTATCAGGCCTATGATCACGGCGTGGCCGAAGGGGGTCCAAAACGTTGGGGTATCGACGGTTACCAGGCCGGTGACGCAGACAGCCGAGACGGCGGTGAACAGTGCCGGGAGGCCGGCATCGACGTCCGCATTGGTGCGGGCGATGGGCAGCGTCAGAAGCCCGGTGCCCATGAGGATGACAGCGATAAACGCCAGCGGTACTGAGCGCACCGGATGCGACAACCACTGACCGAGCTTGCCTCCGTGCGCACTCATCACATTTAGCAGACGGCCCTGCGCGGTGGCTGTGTCCTTGCGCGGGTCGGGTTCCATCCGTGTGCCGCTGCCAACGCTCATGCGGTAACCTCCTGGACTTCTGCTGCGGCATAGTGGACGGCGCGTGGAAGTCCTCGCTTCCCCGCCAGGCACGTGACGGTGCCGGAGCCATCAGGGAGCGTAACATCGCAGCTGCACCGTCCAGCCGGTGCGCCGTGCAGTCTTTACGAATCCTTAACGCCCTCGACGAACTATTGGGTCGTCGCGCCCCCGGGCCAAGTAGACGCCAAATCGATCGGCACCCACTCAGTTGATGAGGTGTGTGGGCTTCCCAAGGCACAAGTTCAGGCGCTGGCATGGGGCTTCCGCCCAGGTCTGCGCGGTCGTAAGCTGTGGATCGGAGAGCCGGGAAGCCTGGTCGGCCCGTAGGGTGTGTTGCCCGCGGAACGCCGGGGCGACCGTCTCGGTCGTTGTGGTGGACCGAGAAAGCGGTACGGCTATGACAACAACACCTGCCCCTGTCATCGACACAAGGTCGCTCAGTAAGAGATTCGGAAGGACGGCCGCGCTTAACCGCTTGGATCTGTCTGTCCTGCCGGGTGAGGTCCACGGTTTCCTGGGCCCCAACGGGGCAGGGAAATCCACCACCCTCCGAATCCTTTTGGGTCTGATCCGGCCAACATCCGGTACGGCCCGCGTGTTCGGCATTGACCCATGGACAGAACCGGCCCGTGCGCACCAGAACGTGGCCTATGTGCCCGGTGATGTGACGCTCTGGCCCAATCTGACCGGCGGCGAAGTCATTGACCTTCTTACCGGCCTGCGCGGTGGCGCAGACGAAGGCCTGCGACGCCGGCTCATTGACGAGTTCGACTTCGATCCCCGCAAGAAAGCGCGGACCTACTCCAAAGGCAACCGGCAGAAGGCGGCCCTGATAGCGGCTTTCTCCCGTCCCGCCAGGCTCTACCTACTGGACGAACCAAGCTCCGGGCTGGATCCCGTGATGGACGCCGTGTTTCGCAGCCACGTCCGCAGGGTCACCGCGGACGGTGCCAGTGTGCTGCTGTCCAGCCACATCCTTGCAGAGGTGGAACAGCTGTGCGACAGGGTGACCATCATTCGCGCGGGGGCTGCCGTGGAGTCGGGGACGCTGACCGAGCTTCGGCACCTCACCCGCACCCGCTTCCGTGTTTCCATGTCAGAGACACTCGTGAACCTGCCTGCGTGGCGGGGCGTTCACGATCTCCGTACTGAGGGCAATGCCATGGAATTCGACGTCGACGCAGCCGACCTGGGCGAGGTACTGAAGTCTTTGGCGACAGCTGGCGTCACGGGCATCACTGCAGCACCGCCGTCCTTGGAGGAACTGTTCATGCGTCATTACGGCGCCCGGGCAGACGGGTATCCCAGCCCGACAAGCCAGGTGTTGTGATGCCAGCTATTCTCCGCCTCACGCTGCTCCAAGCACGCCAGGACCGCGGAGCATTGGCGGGCTGGATCCTGGGCATCGCTGTCCTGGGCTACGCAGCCGCCACCGCCGTCACCACCCAGTTTGGCGAGGACAACCAGAGGGCTGCCCTCATTTCAGTGGCTGCGTCCAGCCCGGCATTTCTCTTCCTGCGGGGATTGCCCGACGGCATAAGCTCCGGGGCTGTCACCTTTTTCCAGGGTTATTCGTTCACAGCAGTGCTGGCCGGGCTGATGAGCGCTTCCCTGGTGATCCGGCACACTCGCGCGGATGAGGACCAGGGCCGGGCGGAACTGGTTGGCTCCGCCCATGTCACCAGACTGACATCCCTTTACGCAACACTAGTGCTCGGCACCTGCGCCAACGTCGTCCTTGCCGCTGCCGTAGCCACCGGATTCATCATTGCCGGCCTCCCGCTAAGGGGCTCGCTCTTGGCGGGGACGGCCGTTGGCCTGGTGGGACTCTTCTTCATGGGGACGGCTGCGCTGATGGCCCAAGTGATGCCATCGGCACGCAGCGCCACCGGGACAACTGCGGCGCTGGTGGGCGGCGCCTACCTGATGAGGGGTGCCGGAGACGCGCTTGGATCAGCTGACCCGTCACTGATGCATGTCGCGGCCGCCTGGCCCTCCTTGCTCTCTCCCATCGGCTGGGGCCAGCGCATTCGGCCCTTCACCGCGATGGACACTCAACCTGTGCTGGTGGTTGGAGCCGTCGCCCTGGTCCTGGCAGGGATCGCCGTAGCGCTGCGTCATGGCAGAGACCTGGGCGCCAGCTATATCCCCGCGCACGAGACGGGCCCGGCTCGGGCGGGAGCGGGCTTGCCGTCAATGCTGGGCCTGGCATGGCGGTTGCAGAGGGGAAGTATTGCCGGCTGGTCCATGACCGCCGCTGCGCTGGGAGCCGTGGCAGGGGGTTTGGGCCCGGTGGTCCGGGACGCATTGGAAGGCAACCCTTCCGTGGCGGAGCTTATGAACCGCATCGTTCCCGGCGACGCCGACATGGTTGACCTGTTCACTACCGCCATGCTTGGCATTGCCGGGGTCCTGGCCGCTGCCGCCGGGGTCGAGGCAGCGCTACGGCTTCGGGCCGACGAGGCAGAAGGCCGTGCCGAACTGCTCCTGTCCGTGCCGGCGTCACGTTACCGCTGGCTGGGCAGCGGCCTCGCCGTTGCAGTCATGACCACAATGGTTGTTGCCGTTGCAGCCGGAGCCTCCGCCGCCGTCGTGCTCGCTTGGGGGCAAGCAGGGGGCAGCAGCCCCGGAACGGTTTTTGCCGCCGCTGTTGCGCACATACCGGCAGCTCTGGTCTTCCCTGCCATGACCGTCCTGGTGTTTGCCCTTGCACCCCGGTGGAGCAGCCCTGTCGGCTGGAGTGTCCTGGCCGTGGCCCTGGTGCTGGGCCAGTTCGGTGAACTTCTTGGACTTCCCGGCTGGCTGCAGGATCTCAGTCCTTTCCATCATTCCTCGGCGATGCCGGCGGAGCCATTCAACGTCCAAGGGGCCGTATTCATGACTGCAGTTACCGCCATCGTTGCAGGGACGGCTGCCTACCTGTTCCGACGCCGCGACCTCACGGCATGACCAAAGTCAGCGAGGGCCTCGATTTCATCATGAGCCACGATGCGGCACTGCTGACACGCCTTGAAGCCGGCCCGCTCTGGTGGCTGTGGACATGCCGCGGGAACCCTGCCGGGGTCCGCGGCATTTTCGTCCACGGACCGTAAGGATTCAGGCCCCCAACGCGGGGGTCTGGTACCTAGCCTTGAAGGATGCACGCCATGGAAGCAAGAGACGTCGATGTGGTCCTGCCCTGTTTGAACGAGCGCGGCGCCCTGCCCTGGGTCCTCTCCCGGCTGCCTGCCGGGTACCGGGAAGCCGCTGGCCAACCCAGTAGCGAAAACCTAACGGATGACGGCGGTGGCCTCCGCCACGGCCGAACGCGGCATCCGAGATCCAGGGGCTGAATTGCTGCGACGATCAGCCGCCTAGAAGTCGCGGTCCACAGTCCCGGCCTCGGTGGGCGGCGCCAGGGAGCACGCGCTTCCGGAGGTGGTAGTGACCGCCGAGGTCGGTGTCCAGACCATGGACGCGGCAGCCCCCGCTGTCCGGATTCCGGTGCCTCCGCTTGATGCTGTTCCCAGGACCACGGTGACCACGGTGCGGGGAACGCCGGCCACGGTTTCGGTGGCCGCGGTCATGGTGGCGTTGAAGAGGACTGTTTTGCGGCTCTTGGCGTAATTCTGTTTCAGGTTGACCGAGCCGAGGTTCACGCTGGCTCCGGTGCGCTGGACGTCAAGGATGTCCTCGGCATTGCCCAGGCCAACGACGTTGCCGTCGCGGAGCCGCACGGTGACCGGCAGCGCGGCACCGGACCAGCCTGGAGTGACCGTGGCGGGGTTGACCTCGCGGCTGTAGACAAAACTGATCGAGTCGCCGGTTTCGATGCGCGACACCGTGCTCCCGCCATTGACGGTTCGGATATCGGTCGCACGGAGGGGGCTGTTGTCCACGCGCCTGGAAGCTACGGTGGCGGAGATGGTTTGCTTGCCGGTCTTGTCCGTCAGGATGGCGCGCAGATCGTAGGCGCCGTCGGCGAAGGCCGTTGTAGTCCAGGTGCAACTGTATGGCGCGGTCACCGTTGTACAGATGTCGGTCCAGGTGGCCGCCCCGGTCGGTGTGGCCTGGATTTTTACCGACGCAACACCAGCGGTGGAGTTAGCCGATGCGGTTACTGCTACAGTTCCGGAGACGTAGGCGCCGGGGTCTTCCACCGAAACGGAGGCGATGGTGTTGTCCACCGTCCTGGCCAAGGCTGACGACGTCGTGGTGTTGCCCGCGGCATCGGTGCTGAGGGCCCGGAAGGAGTAGCCGCCGTTGGTGAGGGTGGTGGTGTCGACGCGGCACGAGTAGGGGGTTGTTGTGAGGGTGCATGCGGTGCTCCAGGTGCTGGTCCCGGACCGGAGGTATTGCAGCGTAACCTGGGCGACGCCGGAGTGCGCGTCGGTGCTGGCCGCGGCCAGGGTCGTGGTTCCGCTGAGCGTCGCGCCAAGGTCCGTCAGGGTGACGGATGGGGCCAGGTTGTCGACGGTGATGTCCGTGACCAGGGCAGAGTAGGTACTGGTGGTTCCGGCGACGGCGACGGCGCGGAGATCGTAGGTGTCGTTGGCGAACAGGGCTGTGTTCCAGGTGCAGTTGTAGGGGGCCAGGAGGTTCAGGCACAGGGTATTCCATTTGTTGGCGCCGGCGAGGGAGTACTCCACGCGGACCGTGTAGGCGGTGTTTCCGGCCCCCAGGAGGGTTGTGGACAAGGCGACGGTGCCGCGGACGGCTTCGGCCGGGGCTGCCAGCACCACCTGCAGGCTGTTCGCGACCGTCGTGCTGCGCAGCGCCGAGACCGTGGTGAGGCCGGCGTTGTCGGTTGCCCGCGCGCGGAGGCTGTACCCGCCGTCGGGCACTGCCTTGGTGTTCCACTGGCAAGTCAGTGGAGTCGTCGTTCCCGAACAGAGGTTGGTCCATGTGGAAGTGGCGTCGCGGAGGTATTCGATATCGACGCTGCGGATCCCGGTTTCAGCGTCTTGGGCCGTGGCCGTGACAGCGACCGTGTCTTTCACGCTGACGCCGGGGTCGGCCAGTGAGACGGTGGGCGGATTCCAGTCCGGGGCGGCAGCGAAGCTGTTGCCCGTGGTGGCGGTCACCGAGGTGAACGCGGCGGCAGTACTGCCCGCTGTCGCTCCGATGATCACCAGAAGCGCCAGGGCAACTGCAAGGAGGAAGGCCAGGGCAGCTTTCACGCGCGGCCCCCGGAGGAGCCCGGGTACGACGGCGGTACCGCCCACCAGTGCGGGGTTGGCGCTGGAAGGGGCAGCGTCCTTGACCGGTGGCCGTCGCTCTGCGGTGGGGCTGCCAAGGTAGATGGAGCAGACCACGGCGATCAGCGTTCCCACGGACCAGAGCGCCAGTTCCGGCAGGGTCCCGTGGGTGAGCCACAGCCCGGGAAGGCCGAGCATCGGAACCAGCAGCCGGGCACGGCCGGTGAGCTGGTCCCGTTCCAGCGGGGTGGAATCAACCTCGGTGTTCGCATCGCCGGCAGTGACGTAGGTGCCGTCTTCATTGGCCGCGACGATCCGATGCAGGCGGGTCTTCTCAACGCCGTCCGGTTCCGCCTCCGCGGGGCTCAGGTACTGGACCACGCCTCCCAGCGGCACCGGCTCGTTGGCCGGGAGCTCCGAGGAGAGCACCACGTCGCCGGGGCTGATGTGCGGCTCCATGGAACCGGACTGCACCACACTCCCGCTCCAGCCGAGCAGCGCGGGCCCTACGGCGATGACCGCAAGGGTCAGGGAAATCCCAAGATAGAGCCGGGCTGCCAGCGACACGACAAAGGGCACCCAGCCCTCAGCAGAGAACAAGGCCTCCTTGGCGCTGTTCCTTTGTTTCCCCGTCACCGTCACTGTGCCGCGTAGTGTCTCCCAGGCCTACGGAGTAGGCGCGGCGTCGGACTGCAATTCCCAGACGAGATCGATGCTGACCCGGGCACCCTGCAGGGCGTTCACTTGGTCCTGCGTCAACCCGGTCGTGTCGAAACGCCACGTGCCACGGTAGCTTTGCGTCTCCCCCGGAGTTCCGGCCGTGTCCCACGGTGACCCGCCCGTCGCGTAGTCCCGGACGTTGGCGGCCAAAGTGGAGATCGGCAACTCAGGGACAGTGTTTGCCGTCGGCGTGAAACCCGTACAGTCGTTGAACGACCCCCCCGTGCCCTGCTCCAGGTCGAAAAATACCCGACCCTCCAGGCCACGGTCCGCAATCAGGTTCTGCGTATACGAACGCACCTGGCCCGGGACGTTCGAGTTGGAAGTCACCACGATGCATTTCTGGCCCGTCTGGCCAGGAACCATGTTTTCCACCGTGAACGCCGCCGCGCCCAGGTCATCGTCGGTGAGGGTGACGCTGCCCGTGCTCCAGGCACTGCCGGAGTTGCGGGTACTTGCGGTGAATGCTGCCTGCGAACCCTGCCAGACCATGCCGCCCGCGATGAGGACAGCCAAGGGTCCGGCGCCGAAAGCGGCGATCGCCCGAGCCCGTGAAGAAGGAGTTTTCATCTCGATATTTCCCTTTGCTTGAGACCAATCGATGTGCACCGTACGCAGCAAACAACAGGAAACATCGAACCCAGGTACCCCCGATTACTGCGAAACGACACTGTCAGGTTACCCGGCACACGAAAGACTATCTACTCGCCTGTCACGCTTTTGACATTCTCGTTACATTGACGGTCACAACGTGACACCCGGAATGGATGAATTTACTTGAGTCCGGATCGAACGAAGGCGTCCACGACGTAGCGTTGCAGGAAGATGTAGATCAGGAAGATTGGGAGGCAGGCCAGGGCTGACGCTGCCATGACGGCGCCCCAGTTGTTGCCTTCGGCTCCGAGGAAGCCGCGGATTCCCACCTGGATGAGGGCGTCGGATTTTTGCATGATGAGGGATGGCCAGAGGTATTCGTTCCAGGCGCTGATGAACAACATGATGCCCAGGGCTGCCAGAGCGGGTCGCAGGTTGGGAACGACTACTTCCCAGAGCGTTCGCCATGAACTGCGTCCGTCCATTTGACTGGCGTCGAGCAGGTCCTTGGGGAAGGACTCAAGGTGTTGCCTGAGCATCATGACCGCGAAGGCGGAACAGAGCTGGGGCAGGACTACGCCTGTAACTGTGTTGAGCAGGCCCAATTGGGAGACCAGGAGATAGTTGGGGATCATCGTTACCTGGAATGGGACCAGCCACGAGCCAACGAACAGCAGATAAAGGACCTTCTTGCCCATGAAATCCCAGCGTGCGAAGCCATAGGAGGCAAGGATGGCCACCAGGAGTTGGGCGGCAGCAAGCGCCAGGGACATGCCGAACGTGTTCGCCATCATCCCGGCGATGGGGATGGTGTTGAGGACATATTGGAAGTTTTCCAGGCTAAACGGACCGGGCAAGGGGTTGGTGGACAGCGAATCGGCGGCCGGGCGGAAGGCTGTGACGAACATCCAGTAAACGGGGAAGATCGAGGCCACGGCGAGGATGATGAGCAGCCCGTGGCTGGGGACGACAGCCCAGGCGAGCCAACGTGGAACCCTGCGCCCACGCCACTGTTCTGCTGGAGTGAAGGTCAAAGGACCTGGTTGTGCCGGTGGCGCAACGGTAATGAAGGCCATGGGTGTTCCTTCCTAGTTGTCGTGGAAACTGAGTCGTTCGGAGAGCTCCACGAAGACCAGGGCGATCAGCCCGAAACCCACGAAGAAGAGCGTTCCAGCGGCGGAGGAGAGCCCGGCGTCGAAATTCCGGAACCCAAATTGGTAGAGCAGGTAGTAGATGTTGGTGGAGGAATTTCCGGGGCCGCCTTGGGTGACGAGGTCGATGATCGGGTAGGTCCATTGCGCTGAGAGCAGGATGGTCATGAGGCCGAGGAAGACCAGGCTGGGTGAGAGCAGGGGTATGACGATCCGCCAGGTGATTTGTCGTGTACTGGCTCCGTCGATGGAAGCGGCGGCGGCGTAATCCGGGCTGATACCGGCCAGACCGGCCGAGACCACCAGGACACCGAATCCGAGCATCTGCCAGCCAACAATCACAATGACCGCAGCCATGGAGCCGTCGGGATCCCGGAAGACATTGCCCATCGGAGATCCCAAAGAGGCGGCGATGGCCGGAATGGTTCCACCTTCGGGTGCGAAAAGCCACCGCCAGATCGCGCTGGTTGCCACCGGGGTGATGAGGAACGGCACGAAGATCAGTGCCTGGTAAACGGTGCGTGCCCTTCCTTGGACCCGGCGTGAAAGCAGGGCGAACACAACCGGAAGAGCGACGGAGATTCCGAGGAATGCCAGGATATACAGCCCCGTGTTGGCCAGGGCTTGGTGAAGTTCCGGCAAGCTCAGGACTTTCGCGTACTTTTCGGCGCCGACGAACTGTTTGGGCCGGGTGGGAATCAGGTTCCAGTCGTAGAAGGACAGGTTGATGGTTTGCCCCAGCGGCCAGTAGGTCCACACCAGGAGGAGGACGACGGCCGGGAAAACGTAAAGATACGGGGCCCAGCGGCGGACGGGCGTCCCGGCCGGGCCGGCAGCGACGTTGTCCGCTGCCGGCCCGGAGGTTTCGATGAACATTATGGTGCAACTTCCTCTGTCTCGGCTTAGCGGGCGATTCCGACCGCTTCGTCTTCGATCGCCCCGGTGGAGGTTTCGACGTCGGGCGTGTAGTCAGCGGACATCGCGGCGGTGGCCTCTTCAAGGGTCATGTTCTGGTAGGCGGCCATCTGCTCGGCGGTGACGCTGTAGACGGTGGAGAACTCCCCGATCGGGACCACGGAATTGAGCAGGCGGTCCTGGTAGATGTGGACCAGGTTGAACGCCTGTGCACCGTTTTGGCCGCGCATGGTGTTGGCCGGGACGTTGAGGTCCTGGGTGTAGCAGGTCGCCGAGGCCACGGAAACGGGGACGCCACCGAAGGTCGAGAACGTGGAGTAGTGCAGGTGGCCGGCCAGGATGCCGCGGACATCGGTTCCTGCGATGACCTTCTCCAAGCGGCTCTGTTCGCGCAATTCCACCATGGCCATGATGTCAAGCGGGCTCGGTACCGGTGGGTGATGCAGGGCGATGAGGGTGCCGTGGGGTGCCGGAGTGGCCAGGACATCGGCGAGCCAGTCGAGTTGCTCGTCTGAAATTTCGCCGTGGTGCAGGCCGGGAACGGTCGAATCCAGGGCGATGATGCGCAGTCCATTGATGTCGTGGACCATGTCTACCGATTCCTGCCCGGCGTCGGAGTCGAGCAGGCCGGCGCGGAAAGCGGTGCGTTCGTCGTGGTTTCCCATGACCCAGATGATTTTCGCGCCGAGCTCCTCGGCGACGGGTTCGACAATGTTGCGGAGGCGCACGTATGCGTCGGGGCGGCCGGTGTCGGCGAGGTCGCCGGTGAAGACCATGGCTTCGGGCTTGACCTGTGCCTTGACGAAGTCGCGGAAGAGCTGGCGAAGGTTTTCATCGCTGTCGACGCTGCCGTGGAGGAGGTCGTTGTCGGCTACGAAGTGGGTATCGCTGATGTGCAGGATGAAGTGTTCCGGGGCTGTGTGCTGGGGTTTGGTGGTCATGGCTTGTGCTCCTTGGTTGTTGGGATGGTGAGGACTTCCGTCAGGCGTTGCAGCTCCGCCTGGGTGAAGCCATGGGTGGTGAGCAGGCCTTCGGCGCTGCCGTAGTTTTCGTCGATGAAGTCAAGGGTCGCGGACAGGACCTTGGCAGGGCTTGCGGAAATGATTTCCCGCAGCCCGTCGCCGGCGCTGCCGAGGCTTGCGTGATTCGCGACGGCGGCAAGCATCCGCTCGCTCCACTCCCCCGCCAGGTTGGCCTCGGTGGCTTCGTAGTCGCGGATGACTTGGTGGCGGTCGACTCCGGCTACGAGGAGCGCGAGGGCAATGACGACGCCCGTTCGGTCCTTGCCTGCCGTGCAGTGGACCAGCACAGGGTCTGCGCCAGTGGCGGCGATCAGCCGCACGGCGTCGGCCAGCCGTTGGGCGTGGAGGCTGACCATCACCATGTAGATGTCGTGAAGGGTGATGGATTCGGCACCTCCGGGGACTTTCCCGGCATCGAAGATGGGGTTGTGGTGGACCTCGATCGGGAGTGCGTCGAGCCTGCTGGGTGATGCAACGAGTTCACTTTCGTCGCGCAGGTCGATGACATGGCGGATGCCCAGCCCAAGCAACTGGGCACGTCCGGCGTCGGTCAGGCCGTGCAACCCGTCGGAGCGGAACAGTTTGCCCGGTCGGATTGTCCTGGGTCCGGCCAGGTAGCCGCCGGTGCTGCGGAAGTTGTAGGTTCCTTCGATCTGCAGCGGTCCGTTGGCTGATTCTTCGGTCGCGATTGTCAATGCATGTCCTTTCCGGCCGTGACGGGGTTAGCGGGGCAGCAGGTCTTGCGCGCGGCGCTGTGCCTCGGCCATGGTGCTCTTGGCGTCCTTGCCGTAGTAGACGACGTCCTCAATGGCTGTGGCCAGGATGTCGTCAACCTGCACGTAGCTGTTTCCGGGGTAGGAAACCCAGGGCTGGAGCCGGTCAAGCTGGGCAAGGTTGGGTGCGAGCAACGGGTTCTTCTGAGCCCAGTCGTAGAGCGCCCCGCCCTTTTCCGTCAGGGAGGTCCGCAATGGCAGGTAGCCGATTTTGCTGGAGATTTCCTCGTAGGCGTGGTCGCTGGTCATGAACTTGATCAGTTCCCAGGAGGCGCGCTGCTTGGCTGGATCCTGGCTGAGGATAAACAGCGCAGAACCGGAGTTGGTGGGGACAGAGGGCTTGTCGCCAAAGCCCGGCATGCCTGCGGCTTTGAGCTGCCAGCCACCTTTGGCGGCGCTGGACATAAACATGCCTTGCAGGGCGGAGGTGGTCAGTTGGATGGCGGTTTCGCCCTTGGCGAAGCCTTCGTACATGCTAGTGGCATCGCTGTTGCGGAGAACGCCTGCACTGTTCATCCCGGCCAGCTTCGCCACAGTGTCCGCGGCAGGATCCGAGCCAAAGCCGATGGTCTTGCGGTCATCGGAGAGGACTTCGGCGCCGTTGGATTTGAAGATCCCTTGCATGCACCAGTTGCCTCCCTTGACGGAGCAGCTGACATCCAGCGAGGGCTTGCCCGTCTTGGCGGTGACCGCTTTGGCCACGGTCAGGACCTTGTCCCACGTGGACAGGTCGACGTCGGCCGGCACCCCGGCGGCCTCAAGCTGGGTTGCGTTGTAGAACAGGACAGGGGTGGAGAAAACGTACGGGATGCCGTAGGTCTTGCCGTTCCAGTCGGCCAGGGTCTTGGCCTTCGCGTGGAACGGATGCTCACCGTTGAGGTGGGCGTCCACGGCCTCCTGCCCTACGAGGTCGCTGATCGGGTTCGCACCGAGCTGGGTGGCTGCGAAGTCAAGAGTATCGAACGTCAGCTGGGCGACGTCGGGGGCCTTGCCGGCAAGGAGCTGCGTCTGGACGCTGCTGACCGTGTTCGACCCGGCCGCACCACCGCCCTGCGGTGCCTGGGCATTGACGTGGATATTGGGATGTTCTTTTTCGAAGTCTGCAATCAATCCCTTGACAGTCTCGGTCCAAACACCGGCCTGGGCAAGGTTATAGCTCTCAAATGTGATATCGACCTGCTGGTCAGCAGACAGTTCGGGGATCTTCGCGGTAACGGAGCTTGCCTGGGTGGCGCCGGAACAGGACGCCAAAGCAAGAGCAGCCGTACCGGCCACAATGGTCAGGGCAATCGAACGGAGTTTACGCACGGTAATCCTTCAATGTTGGGGAGGAAGGTAAGAGATGGGATTTCGGGTCAGGCGACCGGAACGGGCACCGAAGCGGGCTGCCACTCAAGGCGCCTGCCGCTGGCACGGTCAAAGAGATGCAGGTGCTCGGCTTTGGCACTGAGAACGACCGAACTGCCGACAGCCCACCGCTCACTGCGGGAAGCGCGGACCGCTACCCGCTGCGAGCCGACGCGGCAGTAGATCACTTGCTCACTACCGAGGTTTTCGGAAAGTTCGACGACGCCGCGAAGCGCGGCACCCGCGGTCGGAGCCGCGGCCGACGATCCCGCGGCATTGATCCCCAGGTGTTCCGGACGGATGCCCAGCACGATGTCGCGCTTCGGTGTCTCACCGACCCAAAGCACTGCCTCAACCGATGGGCCCATAACGGTGACTGACCCGCCGCCGGTTCCCAATTCGGCGTCGAGCAGGTTTGTTGCCGGCGATCCAAGAAATCCCGCAGCGAAAACGGATGCCGGCTTGTCGTAAAGTTCCTCCGGCGTGCCGAGCTGTTCAAGCTGGCCGCCGTTCAGGAGTGCAATCTTGGTGGCCATGGTCATGGCTTCCACTTGATCGTGCGTCACGTAGATGAAGGTGGCACCCAAACGGCGGTGCAGGCTTGCAAGTTCCTGCCGCGTCGCCGTCCGTAGCTTGGCGTCAAGGTTGGACAGAGGTTCGTCCATCAGGAAGGCCTTGGGCTCGCGGACCAGTGCCCGTGCCACAGCCACACGTTGACGTTGGCCGCCCGAGAGTTCCTTGGGCTTGCGGTCAAGGAGGTGACCGATCTCCACCATTTCCGCAACCGTCTGGACACGGTTCCGGACAAACTGTTTATCCGTACGCCGAACCGTGAGCGGGAAGGCCAGGTTCTTGGCCACGCTCAGGTGAGGGTACAGGGCGTAGCTTTGAAAGACCATCGCCAGGTCCCGCTTCTTGGACGGAGCCGTGGTGATGTCACGGCCGTCCAACTCCAGCGTTCCCGACGTGGGGTCCAGAAGTCCGGCAATCATCCGGAGCAATGTGGTCTTGCCACAACCACTCGGGCCGAGCAAAACCAGGAAATCACCGTCTTCGACGGTGAGCGAAACGTTGTTAACCGCTGTCACGTCCTTGAAGGATCGCGAGAGCTGGTTGAGCACTAATCGGCCCACAAGCACCTCCGGGGAAACGATGTTTCCTCATTTGATTTACTGAGGAAACGTCTTACCCAAGAAGGTTGGGGCTTACAGATTAACGGCCGGGGCTTCTTCCGGAAACAACATGCGTGCCGATTGGGAACAATGAATCCTTACTCCGGGGCGGGTTCCTCGCCCACGATGTGCAGGACTTCTTCGAACACTGCAGTGCGTGCTTGCTCCACTTCCGGGGAGTCCCCTGTTACCGCCGCGTGGAGCGCGGACAGGACCAGCACCTGCACGATGTTGCCAATGGGCAGTTGGTCCTGCCAGTGGTGGAACTCAGCACCGGCCACCAAGGCGTGGGTGGCAATCTCCGCCAGCGTCGACCTTGAGTAGCTGGTGATACCGATGACGGTAGCTCCGCGCTCCAAGGCGATCCGTGCCCCACCCAGGGTGAACCCGTTCAGTCCGCTGTCGCTGATGGCGATACACACATCCCCCGGGCCCAGCAACTTTGCCGTAATGTGCTGGGAGACAATGTCCCCCGGTGCCTCACAGACAACTCCCGTCGCCAGGAACCTCAACGCGAACGACTTTGCCGGCGCAAGAGACGCACCGTTCGCGACTACCAGAACCCGGCCGGCCGCCCGAATGGCGTCTGCAGCTTCTGCGAAGTTCTTGAAGTCGAGCGAAGCCAAGGCTCCCCGAATGTCATGCGCGGCGCGGGAAAAGACCCCTGTGACCAAATGCTCGGCGCTTCCGGGCGTACCCGTGGCACCCCACCCCTCCTGGCCGGCGCTGTCCCGGGCAGCTGCCCCAAGATCGCGCAAAAGCACCTGACGCAGGTGCTGGAATCCATCGAACCCCAGGCGCTTGCACGCCCGTACTACCGTCGCCGGCGACGTTCCCGTTTGTGCCACCAGGTCCGCCACCGACATCGTGGCCACTACTTCGGGGGCGTCCAAGCAGAACTGGGCAACCCGCTGCTCGCTGGGAACCAGAGACGGAAAAATCGACATGATGTGGGCGCGGGACCCCCCAAGAGGCGGTTCAGCCTTATACGCGTTCATCCGGCTTTCATACCAGATCCACTTGAATAGCCGACAACCCGGGCCGACCGGTTGGTTTTCGTTGTTCTTGGCTGTCGGCCTCCGCCAGGACCTGTGACCGGTATCGGGCTGTGCCGGTGTTTGCGTTGCTTGAAGCATTGACCGCCGGGTGGCCCGGCTTCACACTGGAGCGCATGGCTGATGACGAAAAGAGCGCCGTGGTCGAGGGCATTGTCCACCGGCTGCTGGCAAAGTATCCGCAGGCTTCTCCCGGCATCATCGAGGCCATTGTGGAGGAAGAATATGATGCTCTCGATCAGGGACGGATACGGGCCTACATCCCGACCTTGGCGGAAAACACGGCCCGGAACCGGGTGCGTGATGCACTCAAAGCCGACAAATCCTGAGCTGTCCGCCTCAGTCTGTCGCGTGGATGGCTTCGATGAAGAGTCTTACGCGTTCGGTGATGTACTGCTCCAAGGGGACGAAGATGGCGCTGGCGCCGCGGTGTCTTCCTTGGCTGGCGATGTAGAGCTGGGTTGTTTCGCTGTCGAGGAGCAGTTTGGGTGGTGGGAATCTTCGGTGCGGCTGTCTTCGCGTTTGCCAGCGAAGTAGACCGCCCCCTCGGCGGGCTACCCTGCCGGAAACCCAGGCATCGGCCGTAAAATGGTCCATGGGTACAGCACGTGTGGTTGAGCTTGAACGCAAGTACGACGTGAAAGAGTCCGCGGTCCTGCCGCGGCTCCAGGACCTGGCAGGAGTGCGGAGCGTCGACCCGCCGCTTGAGCAGCTGCTCGTGGCGGAGTACTTCGACACCAGGGATCTGCGGCTGCTGGCCCACGGAATCACGTTGCGGCGCCGGACAGGCGGTGACGACGCCGGGTGGCACCTGAAACTTCCCGTCGCGGTGAGCGCACGCCACGAACACCGTGAACCATTGGGCAGGGAACCTGACACGATTCCCGAGAGCCTACTTGACCTGATCCGTGTCCACACCAGGGACCGGAAATTGGGCCACGTCGCCCGGATCACTACGCACCGCACCTTGCACCGGCTCCGTGGGAAGAACAAGGGCGTGCTGGCCGAGGTCTGCGATGATCTGGTCGAAGCCACGACGCTCACCGGCCAGCACGAAATGCGCCGCTGGCGTGAATGGGAAGTCGAACTCATCGACGGGGACAAGGACATCTTCGACGCCGGGGACAAGGTGCTGGCGGCCACCGGTATCCGCCCCTCCAGGTACCTCTCCAAACTCGCCCGTGCTCTGGGAAGCAAACCGCGCACACCAAACGGGCCGGTTCGGGCTACGAAGAATGACACCGCCGGGCGCGTTCTCCTCGTCTACCTCGGTGAGCAAGTCCGGGAGTTGAAGGACCAGGACCCGCAGGTCCGTTCCGATGCAAAGGACTCGGTCCATAAGATGCGTGTCGCGACCCGGCGCATGCGCTCGGTGTTGGCTACGTACCGGAAGCTGTTCAGGGACCGTGACGGCGTCCAGTTCGTGCGGGACGAACTGAAATGGCTGGCCGGGGTCCTCGGCGGGGCCAGGGACGCGGAGGTCATGCACGCCCGCCTGAAAAGCATGACAGCGGATGAACCCGCCGACCTCATCCTGGGGCCGGTCACCCGGCGCGTGGACATCGAGCTCGGAGCCGAGTACGAAAAAGCCCATACCAAAGTCCTTAAGGCCCTCAACGGGCAGCGCTACTTCCGGCTCCTCGACACCCTGGACTCACTTATTGCCGAGCCCGCCCTCGCGCCGGTGGCGGGCAAGCCAGCGGCCACGGTCATTCCCAAGCTCATTGGCAAAGACGTCAAACGCCTGCGCCTGGCCGTGAAAGAGGCACGGGACAACCCGGCCGGGATCACCGACCACCCGGCACTGCATGAGGCACGCAAGGACGGCAAACGACTGCGCTACGCTGCCGAAGCCGCACTGCCCATCGCCCCGAAGAAGGCCGCCAAACTAGCCGACACGGCGCACGAAGTGCAAAAGATCCTCGGCGACCACCAAGACAGCATCGTTACCCGGAAACTACTCCGCCGGCTCGGCGCCGAATCCTTCCTCCAAGGCGAAAACGGCTTCAGCTATGGCCGCCTGCACGCCCTCGAACAAACCGCAGCACTACAAACCGAAGCCGCCTTCCACCGCGAATGGAAGAAATTCCCAGCCCTGAAACTCTGAAGCCCACAACGGATGACACTGGTATCGGGACGTCCGTGCTCCGCCGCCACCCCACCATCGCGCTCAATGATCAGCCAGGGATTTCGCCCGCCCGGAAGAGCCCGGGGACGTCCTCCTTTGAACACGGCCGAAAACACCCACATCACACACTGGATGACCCAGCGACTCGGTGTGCTCCGGAGCGAAGTGTGGAATCCAGAGCCCCACCGACAAGCACCCACCGGGCACTGGGCCCCTATTCCACGCCCAGGCAACCACCGCCTCTGAGCGGCCGGGAAAAAGGGTCCTTCCGCGGGGAGCCACAAGAGACTAACCTTTCAGTGGATCCGTCCACGGAGGCTGGCTCCTCACGGTGCGGCCCCCTTCACCAGCAACAGGAGTGATCCAGGATGACACTTCAGGAAATCTGGCACACATTGTCCCCATCAACGCAGGAGTGGTTCAGGGACAATCCCGGTTGCCAAATATTGCCCAGAACGGTCGTGACAGCCATCCAACAAGAAAGCGGTCAACAACTCGCACTGGACCACCACGGCCAAGTGATACTCAGCGAAGACGACGCACACTTCATCCGCACCCGGACCGCATGGAATCCCTGAAACCGGCTCCAATAAGCGTGTCTCCGTTCGGCCACTCCTTCGTGCAATCAGACCTTGGGGTCGCTGCTCCACGGGTCGTCTCTAGATGGGAAATACGGACTCCGTCATCCTTGCCGCAAACAACAGACACCGGTCACCAAGGCGAAACCCACTGGACACATTCATCGGCAACGATGGAAGGACAAAGCACCGGGAGGTTCGCCATGGCAAAGATTCCTTCATGTTTTGAGATGGCCCTTACCGACACGCTCGAGGTCTGGAAAGACGGTCACTGCATATGCCGGGGACGCATGCTTTCCGCCCTTCCCGGCTTGGACATGGTGTGGGTCGCTGACGAACGCACGGGCCTCCAATTGCTCGACCTCGCCATGCTGCGGTCCCTGCAATGCGTCGTCCGCATTGTCGGCCCCAGTGAACTGGCCGCCTGACACACCTCCAAATTAGCAATAACTTCTCTGACGAGGTGTTATGCCGTGCCCGAGGTGGGACTCGAACGGGATTCCGGGCCTTGTCATTGTTGGGATCCCCGGGAAACATGCGGAATACGGGCCAGTCCGGCCACTGTGGATCAACGGCTACAGCGCCCGTGCGCGCTTCGCGGTCGTCACGACCCCCTTGGGGATATCTCCACGCAAAACTGCCTCAAAGTTCTGCCACACGGTTTCAATCCGGCGCTGGACGTTTTCCCAGCCCACCCCGGCCATGTGGGGTGTGCACACGACCTGTTCCAGGCCCAGTAGTTCACTGGAGGTGTCCAGCGGCTCCCGAGCATAGACGTCGAGTCCGGCGCCGGCGATGCGCCCGCTGCGAAGGGCCTCAAGAAGGGCTTTTTCATCCACGACTTCGCCGCGACCTACGTTGACCAGGATGCTGCTCCGCTTCATCAGGGCAAGTTCGTCCCTGCCGATCAGCTTGTTGGACTGCTCGTTGAGCGGAAGGCTGAGACAGACGACGTCGGACACGTTCATCAGTTCGTCAAGCGACACGGAGCGTGCGGGTACCAGCTGGGACACGGTGAGTGGGATTTCCGCGTTGTCGTAGAAGACGACGTTGGCTCCAAAGCCGTGGTGGACGATCTTGCCGACCCAGCGGCCGATGTTGCCGAGTCCTACGATGCCAACTGTCTTGCCGTAGAGCTCTGAATACGATGTCTCGTCCAGGTCTTCGCGCCACTTCCCTTCGCGGAGCAGACGCGTGGAGGCGGGGATGCGTCGCAGCACGGTCAGCATTAGAGTCAACGCGTGTTCGGCGACGGAGATGGAATGCGTCTTCATCTGGGCTACCGGAACATTGAGTTCGTTCAGGACGCTGAGCGGTAGTTGTCCGTAGCCCGAGCTCATGTACTGGATGAACTGTACGTTCCCGGCGGCGCGGAAGACTTCCTCTGGAACGTCGACGCCGGAAATCAGGAAATCGGCTTCCGCTGCTTCATGGCAAATATCGGTGAGGTCAGCTGAAAGCGGCATCACTTTCACCTCAAAACCTTCGGGCGTTGAGTCCAAGAGACGATCGATGTAGTCCTTGAGCGGGTTGATGAAGAGAACCTTGTAGGTCATATCCGGGCATTCCTTCTTGGGTGAGTGGTTGACGATGCGTCGGGAGCAACGTGCCGGTCAGGCAGGCAAGGCTTTGATGATCGATTCCAGCACTTCCTGCGTTCCGGCTGTTCCGCCGAGATCGCGGGCCAACGGTCCTGCCTCCAGGGCGGCCTCAACAGCGTTTTGTATGTTCTGCGCTGTCTGGCTGCAGACGTCGTCACCGTGACGCTCACCGAGCCACTCCAGCATCATTGCCGCTGAAAGGATCATCGCGGTGGGGTTCGCGATACCCTTTCCTGCTATGTCCGGGGCGCTTCCGTGGGAGGGCTGGAAAACGCCATGGGTCAGGCTGACGTCGGCGGACGGTGCCACCCCCAGTCCACCAACAAGTCCAGCAGCGATCTCCGAAAGTATGTCGCCGAAGATGTTTTCCGAGACCACCACGTCGTACCTTTGGGGATCCATCACCATATACATGGCACCAGCGTCGATGTAGTACTTGGCACTTCCAATGTCGGTATTCCTGGCGGCTGCTTCGTCAAACACTTTTTCCATGAGCACGTTGCTGCGCAGGGCGTTTGATTTGTGCAGCAGGGTTACATGCCCGGGCGTGCCACGCTTACGGCGTGCCCGTGCTTGGGAAAAGGCAACGTCGAACAGTTTCTCGCACGTGGCCCGGGTGATGGTCATTCGGTCACTTGCGGTTTCATCGCTGGGCTCGTGGTGGTCGGCAAGCCCTGCGAACATCCCTTCCGAGGTTTCCCTGATGACGAGCATGTCGATGTCCTTGGCCTTGAGAGGGCTCTCCACGCCAGGAAACAGTCGCACTGGACGAAGGCTCGAGAAGAGTCCGTAGTGGGCCCGCATTTCAACCTGGGCTCCCAGCTCCAGGCCTTCGGGTCCTCGCACGTCCGGAAGCCCCATGGCCCCGAACAGCACCGCGTGGGCTTTGCCGATTTCGTCCATGTCGGCGGCGGTGATCTTCCGTCCGGTGCGCCGGTAAAGGTCGGCTGAGAAGTCGTAGTTGGTGTAGTTGAGCCTCAGGCCATACCGGGATTCGCATTCACTCAGTACGGACAAGGCGGCATCGACGACTTCCGTTCCGATGCCATCTCCCGGAATCACGGCGATTTCATATGTAGTCATGGTTTTCCTGTCTTGCGGTTACGGTTCTTGGCGCGATGCCTGCACGTCAATGTGTCGAAAGACTCGAGCTGCGGACCAAGTCATTTCCCATCTAATGGGAAGCATCCTCTGTGGAGTGGGAAAACGATAACAGGGCCATCCCGACGTCACAAGGCGGGGCAGGGTCTATAGAGAAAGCGGCCTTAGCTGTTGCGCGGATCACATCGACTTGCTATCGTCTATCCGCCCGTTGACAGCAAGCTCCCACCAGATGGGAAGCCTGGATTGTCGAACTTGAAGATGCAGGCAGGAAATCATGACGCAAGAACTTCACTTGGAGAGCAACTCCCTCCCGCTCAAAGGCATCAGGGTGCTTGAGCTGGGCAGCTTTATTGCTGCTCCCTTCGCTGGGCGCTTGTTCGGTGACTTCGGTGCCGAAGTCATCAAAATCGAAAAGCCCGACGGCGGCGACGAGTTGCGCGATTGGCGAAAGACGCGCGGAACCACCTCCATGTTGTTCCGCACGATCGCCCGGAACAAGAAATCAGTTGCGCTGGATTTACGCTCGGAGGCCGGACGCGAGGCCGCTAAGAAAATTGCGGCACAGTGCGACGTTGTCATTGAGAATTTCCGGCCCGGAACCCTTGAGAAGTGGGGGCTGGGACCAGATGTATTGCAGGCCCTCAACCCGGATCTCGTCCTGGTCAGGATCTCCGGCTACGGCCAGACCGGCCCCTATAAGAACCGCGCAGGTTTCGGCAGTTCCGCAGAGTCCTTCGGCGGCCTGCGATACATCACCGGAGAACCAGACCGCCCCGCCGGGCGGGCAGCTGCCAGCATGGGCGACACAGTAGCCGGCCTCTATGGCGTGATCGGCGCGCTGATGCTCATGCTCCAGAAGCCCCGCGGCGCTGACACCGCTGCACCTAAAGTTGTGGACGTCGCGCTGTATGAAGGCGTCTTCAGCCTCCTCGAATCCCTTGTCCCTGACTATGACGCCTACGGGATGATACGCAAACGCACCGGAGGCGCCCTCCCCGGGGTTGTCCCCACCGGCTCCTACCTGTGCAAGGACAACCTGGAAGTAGTGATCGGCGGAAATTCCAACTCGGTCTTCATTCGACTGATGCGGGCGATCGGGCGCGATGACCTCGCGGAAGATACAACACTGCTGACCACCGAAGGACGAGGAGCCCGCGAGCAAGAGCTCAACGGGGCCATCTCCAACTGGACCGGGAGCATGCCACTGGCAGAAGTTCTCGAGAGACTCGACGAAGCCGGAGTTCCCGCAGGTCCCGTCTATGACGCACCCAGCATCGCCACGGACAAGCACTACCTTGCCCGTGACATGATCCAAACCCACGAGGTAGTCATCGACAACGAACCAGAGCTCATCCGTTTCCCCGGCGTCGTCCCCAAGATGCCCGGCCACGAGGGCGTCGTGAATTGGGTTGGCCCCGAACTGGGCCAGCACACCAGCGAAGTCCTGGAACAGCTTGCGAACATGGACCAGCAACAGATTGCGGCGCTCGGACTGCAGGAGGTTCGCTAGATGAAGGTTCTCCTCACCGACGTCTTCCTCCGCGATGGGTTGCAGGACGAACCCGTCCTTGTGTCAACGGCACACAAACTCGAAATTGCCCAGGCCATGGTCGCCGCCGGGATCACCCGCATCGAAGCGGCCTCTTTCGTCAACCCGAAGCGGGTCCCACAAATGGCCGACGCCGCCGACGTTCTCTCAGCACTGCCCGCGGTCGATGGAGTTACTTATACGAGCCTTGCCCTGAACGGCAAAGGTATTGATCGCGCCGTGGAGGCAGGTGCGACGGATATTCAAGTCGTGGCATCAGCAAGCCAAGCCCACAGCAATGCCAACGCCGGCCAGGCAGTGGAGGATGCGCTTGCCGGTATCGGTGCAACAGTTGCCAAGTACCAAGGACAACGATTCTTCGCAGGCATCTCGACAGCCTTCACGTGCCCGTTCGAGGGAGCCATCGACCCGGCCCATTTGCTGCGGCTAGTGCGTGCCTTCAAAGGCATGGGCATCACGGACATCGGGTTGGCCGATACTTTGGGGACCACGCCTACGACGGAGGTCCTTTCTGCCCTGGACCACGTCCGGTCCGCAGAACCGGAGCTGACCTACTACCTCCACCTCCACAACGCCCATGGACAAGCTCTGGCGACCACCGCGGCGGCGGTGAGTGCCGGCGTCGTACGCTTCGACGCAGCGCTTGGTGGGTACGGTGGCTGCCCGTTTGCGCCGGGTGCCCACGGCAACATTGCCACTGAAGAACTTGTCAGGTACCTCCACGACGCCGGACACGAAACCGGCATTGTCGAGGACCGCCTTCGCGAAGCGGTCCGTATGGCCCGCGATATCCTGGCGCACTCCCCCGCCGCGCACTTGGCCACGACCCGCTGAAAACTCCGGGCCCATACCCCGAGGACCCATCGGAAATCCCCTAACAAAACTGATACTCGAAGCGAATTTGGAGACGATGATGTCAACCAACCCACGCACCAAGGAACTCACCAACGACGACGCTGCCGCCGTGAACAGCCCCGGACCCAAAGGAGGCACCGAACACCCGGTAGCCAAGACTGCCGGTTCACGCCCGGGAACCCACTACCCTGGCCGTACCGGCTTCCGTATAGCCAGCCTCCCGGCTCCGCTCTACCTCGTCCTGGCAGCATTGGTCCTCGCTGCCTCCATTACCGGACATCTGCCCGACACCATGGTCGCTGGCTTCGCCGCCACCATTCTGCTCGGTGGCCTGTTCATCTGGATCGGCAACCTGTTCCCGGTGGTCCGGGACTTCGGCCTCCCAACCATCCTTTGCACCTTCGCACCGGCAACGCTCGCCTTCTTCGGCTTAGTGCCGGAAAACCTGGTGAAGGTCGTGCAGAATTTCGTCGATGGCTACGGCTTCCTGGATTTCTTCGTCGTGGGCATCATCGCCGGCTCCATCCTCGGCATGCCACGCGCCTTGCTGTTGAAGGCCGGCCCACGCTTCGCAGTCCCCGTCGTTGGCTGCCTCATCGCAACGTTCGTCCTCGTCGGGCTCATCGGTGCGCTGACAGGATTCGGATTCGTTGAAGGCATCCTCTTCATCGCCGCACCGATCATGGCCGGCGGACTCGGCGTCGGAGCGCTGCCCATGTCCAAAATGTATGCGACCGCCACCGGAGGTGATTCGGCCGCATTTATGGGCGACCTGATGTCCGCGGTTGTCATAGCCAACGTGGTGTGCATCCTCATCGCCGGCA
Organism: Paenarthrobacter sp. NPDC089988; assembly: GCF_044748465.1. Classification (NCBI taxonomy): domain Bacteria; kingdom Bacillati; phylum Actinomycetota; class Actinomycetes; order Micrococcales; family Micrococcaceae; genus Paenarthrobacter; species Paenarthrobacter sp. NPDC089988. The sequence continues at coordinate 29,776 of NZ_JBIVGD010000013.1, read as the reverse complement.
TCTACAACGGCCTGGGCAAACGCAAGAAGCAACTGTTTGTCGGCTTCAACGGTCATGGCCAATTGATGCGCATCAAAGGACGCTCGGACGAGCTCACCCTTCCTCCCAAGCGTGACGTTTCCTCCTTCATCGCCCTTGGCAAGGGCCTGCTCATCGCCGGAAGCCTGTTCGTCTTCGGGAACTTCATTGCCGCTCTCCTGCCCGGGCTTCACCCTTACGCGTGGACCATCATCGCCGCGGCCGCCATCAAGATCTTCGGCCTGTTGCCAAAGGATGTCGAAGAGTCCACGGCAGACTGGGGTGACCTGATCGGCGCGGTTTTGGTACCGGCCCTGCTGGTGGGAGTAAGCCTTACGTACATCGAGATCACGGACGTCATCTCTTCCCTGAGCAACCCTTTGTTCATCGTGCTGACCATCTGCACCGTTGTTATCGCGACGCTGACATCCGGGGCGCTCGGCTGGCTGGTGAAGTTCAACTTCGTTGAAGCCTCCATCACTCCTGGCCTGGTCATGGCCGACACCGGCGGCAGCGGCGACGTCTCCGTCCTCAGCGCGGCCAACCGCATGCACCTCATGCCCTTCGCTGCTTTGACCAACCGACTCGGCGGTGCACTTGTTCTGTTCGTGACGTCACTGATCGTCCCGTTCCTCGCCTGACGGCCCACCCAAGGGAGTTGAAGCACGACGGCGGCACCCGGCCTTTGTGCCAGGTGCCGCCGGGCGCGCTAGTCGGCATGGATGAACCCGGCACTTCCGTCCACACATATAAAAACAACAGCAGGAAAAGGACCATGACCAGCACCGCAGCCATTCCCGACAACGCACAGAAGCTTCCCGACGAAGGCAACGTAGCCGCCGCTGTGGCCGATGTGGTCGCCGAGCGCGCCGGACACCTCTTCGGCCTGATGGGTAACGGCAACGTTCACCTGATCAGCAGCCTTACCCGTCGCGGATTCCCGTTCACGTCAGCCCGCCACGAGTCAGCCACCGTGGCCATGGCTGACGCCTACTATCGGGCCACCGGAAACATCGCTGCAGCAACCACCACCTACGGAGCAGGTTTCACCAACGCCTACACCACCCTGGCCGAGGCACGGATTGCCCGTATCCCCCTGGTACTTGTGGTCGGGGACGCGCCGTCGGACGGACAGCGCCCGTTCGACATCGACCAAAGCAAAGCCGCAGAGGCAGCAGGCGTGCTCACCCTCACCGCTCGCCCAGAGAACGCCCAAGACATTACGCACCGAGCTTTTGACCTGGCATATCAAACAGTCCAGCCAGTCGTGCTTGCCATCCCCTATGACCTCGCAGCCACTCCACCGGGCTCCCCTGAACCACTTGCCCCGCTGCCGCCGAAGCCGGCATGGCCGGCACACCCCGCGGACCTTAGCCGCGTCGCTTCGCTTCTCGCCACCGCCGAACGTCCCCTGATTCTCGGAGGTCGCGGCATCCTGCTGGCCGACTCCGTGCCGTCGTTGCGTGAGGTAGGAGACAGGATCGGGGCGCTTTTCATGACGTCGCTCATGGCAGCCAACGCCTTCAACAGCCCATGGGACCTGGGTATTGCCGGCGGATTCACCAGAGTCCACCGCCTCGACATCGCCAGGCAAGCCGATGTCGTCCTTGTAGTTGGGGCCAGCCAAAACATCTTCCAAACCCGCTACGGGACAATGTTTGGCGCGGAGACGAAAGTGATCAGGATCGACAACGAGCCAGCAGCCGAAACAGACTCCCGCGCCGAATACATCCAGGCAGATATCCGCCCGTTCATTGACGGGCTCCTGGAACGCCTGCCGGAAACACCTTCACCCGGCTGGCGTGCCCTTGTTCCCGACGTTGCCAGTCCTGACTTCCGGTCAACCAACCCCAGCGAAGATCCCACCGAGTTCGGTCCGGACGGACGTCTCAATCCACGCGCTGTGGTGGCGGCATTGGACCGCATTCTGCCAGTAGACCGCTCCGTTGTGATGGATGGCGGGCACTTTATTGGTTGGGCGCCCATGTACCTCTCCGTACCCGACCCACATGGCATGATCTTCGTGGGCACAGCCTTCCAGTCCATCGGCCTCGGCTTCGGTTCCGCCGCCGGAGTCTCAACGGCGCGCCCGGAGCGCACAACCGTACTCGTCACCGGCGACGGCGGCGGGCTGATGGGCCTAGCCGACTTCGAAACCTTCATCCGGGCTACGCGCAAGGGTGTTGTTGTTGTACTCAACGACTCCGCCTACGGCGCCGAGCTGCACCAATACGCCGTCAAAGGACTCCACGAAAAGGCGATGCTGATCGACGAAGTGGACTTCGCCGCCGTCGGACGGGCCCTTGGCGCGTGCGGAACCAAGGCGCTAACCCTTGCTGACCTGGCCCAGCTTGAACAATGGCTGGCAACGCATGAGGAGGGAGTATTTGTTCTGGACGTTGCTATCTCCCAAAAAGTCGTAGCTGAGTACATGCTCGAGTCCGTTGCCGCCAAAGGTTAGTCCTTCACAATAGGCTGATCCCATGCCTTCTCCTGAGACCAACGGAAGTAACCGCACGCTCGAACGGGCAGCCGCGATCCTCGATGCCGTCGGCCGGTCCGCCGTGTCAGCCAGCGAGCTGTCACGCCGGACCGGGCTGTCCCTCTCCACAGCACACCGCCTCGCCCTGCAGATGGTCGACTACGGGTTCCTGCGCCGCAGCGACAGCGGAAACTTCCGGCTCGGTGACCGTTTCGTGCGGTCATCCCTCGAAAACGCCGCCCTCCCAGTCCTGCGCGAACTGCGAAACGGTACCGGTGAAACCGCGCAACTATGGGTTCGCCGCGGAGACGAACGCCTCTGCCTGCTCAGCGCCGACAGCGAACAGGAACTCCGCGCCACCCTTCCGCCCGGCTCGAGGCTGCCACTGCCCCAAGGCTCAAGCGGACGCCTCCTTGCACTCGAAGAAAAGGCCGTAGCGGAGATGGAAGAAAAGGGCTGGGTGGAGTCCGTAGGTGCCCGCACCCCTGGCCTGGGCTCGGTCAGCGCTGCAGTGCGCGTGCACGACGAGATCATCGCAGCCGTGTGCCTCGCCATGCCACTGGCCCGGGTGAGCACTACCCCTGGTACGGACCATGGCGACCTCGTTAAGGATGCGGCGCGACGAATCGCGGAGGCCGTGGCCCGAAATTCGTAGGCTGAGTCGAAGCCCAGGCCATAAGGACGCCCCCGTGCCTCGGTGAACGAACCCAAGGCCCTGAAGCCAGGGAAGATGACAGATCCCCATGTCACCCTTCCTTCGAACCAGGCAACGGGCAGAAGCACCTGGATGGTCCGGATTGTCGTGTAGCACTAAATACCTGAGCCGTGCCAAACCCGGGGCGGGGTCCGGTGTCGCCGTCATGGAAGGCATAGCGGGCAATAACCGGACTGGGCCCGACGATGTTCGAATTGTCATCGAGGCAGCTCGGATGCCGGCAGCACACACTTCGAGCGGACTCGCCGCCACATGGCGAAGCACCGTAAAACTTTTTTGGTGATGTGTGATCACATATCTAGACATTGCATTCCCTTCTGAGTAGAGTGACGTACAGCACAGAGGATGTGAGGTGGACTACGAGTCGGCCGCACTTCTCCAATTCCTCGGAGCTCCGACAGAGCCCGCACACTCAATCGAACGACGTCAGGGACGAACCGTCCCGCCTATTTGAAGGAACCAGAAATGGGCTTAAGTTTTGGCACGAAAGCTCCCCCTACGGCTCTCACTGGCGAGGTCGAGGTGGCCGGGCTGGGTAAGAAGTACGGGGTCATCCAGGTCTTGAAGGACGTGAACCTGTCCATGGCTGAGGGTGAGGTGGTTTCGATCATCGGGCCTTCCGGGGCGGGCAAGTCCACGTTCCTGCGGTGCTTGAACTACCTGGAGACACCCTCGGAGGGAACCATCTCGATCGGCGGCGCGACGGTCGTCGCGGGCGGGTCACGGCTGCCGGACAAGACCAGCCTGGATCACTTGCGGCGGGTCACGGGCATGGTGTTCCAAAGCTTCAATCTGTTCCCGCACCTGACCGTGATGGAGAACATCACCCTCCCCCAGCGCAAGGTCCTGGGCTCCTCGAAGGACCAGGCCGAGGAAGTCGCCAACAAACTCCTCAAGCGTGTGGGTTTGCCGGACAAGGCGTCGGCGTACCCGGCGAGGCTTTCGGGTGGGCAGCAGCAGCGCATCGCGATCGCCCGCGCCCTGGCCCTGTCCCCCAAGGTCATGTTGTTCGATGAACCGACCTCGGCCCTGGACCCGGAAATCGGCCTCGAAGTCCTCGCCGTCATGCGGGATTTGGCCGATGAAGGCATGACCATGCTCGTAGTCACCCACGAAATGCACTTCGCCCGGGACGTCTCGGACCGGATCATGGTCATGGGCAACGGCGGGGTCCTGGAAATCGGGCCCAGCGAACAAGTCATGTCCGCCCCGGAGAACGAACGCACCCGCCAGTTCCTCAAAGCCGTCCTGGACCGGTAAGCCATGATCACCCAACTTCTGGCCTCCATCGCCCAAGGCGTCGGCCAAACCCTCTACGTCACCGGAGCCTCACTCCTGTTCGGCGGGATCATCGGACTCGTCCTGGTCGGCGCGGCCCGCTCCCCCATCGGAATCATCCGCACCGCCGCGTCCCTGTACATCAACATCGTCCGGGTCATCCCCCCGATCACCTGGCTGTTCCTGATCTACTTCGGCCTCCCCCAATACGCCCTCCGCCTGACCACCATCCAGGCCGCGATCATCGGGTTCTCCATCATCGCTTCGGCGTTCATGGCCGAAATCTACCGCTCCGGGCTCCTGTCCATCCCGGACGGGCAACGCGAAGCAGCCCACGCCCTCGGCATGTCCAGCGTCACCACCGTCGCGCACGTCATCACCCCCCAAGCGTTCCGCGTCGCGCTGCCCGCGATCGCCACCTACGGCATCGGGCTACTGAAAGACTCGGCCCTGGCCTCCACCATCGGCGTCCGCGAAATCACCTACTACGCCCAACAATCAGCCAAGCAAACCCACGAAGGACTGCTCTCCTTCGTCGTCGCCGGCGCCCTGTACATCATCATCAGCCTCATCGTCGCGCTCATCGCCCGCCGCGTGGACCTGAAACTGCGCAGAAAGATCGGAGTAGCGTGATGGACCTGATCAACCAATGGCTCTCCTGGATGCCCAACCTCACCCCAGGCCTGGCCGTCAGCCTCCAACTCACCGGACTCTCCCTCCTCTTCGGCTTCCCCTTCGGGCTGCTCCTGGCCGTCATGGCCGAAGCCAAACTCAAACCCCTGCAATGGATCAGCTTCCTCTTCGTCGAAGTCGGCCGCGGCCTCCCCGCCCTGGTACTGCTCTACCTGCTCTACTTCAGCCTCCCCGACGCCGGAATCACCCTGACCTCCCTGACCACCGCCATCATCGCCCTGACCTGGAACACCGGCGCCTACGCCTCCGAATACTTCCGCGCAGGCATCGCCTCCGTCCCCCTCGGCCAAAAAGAAGCAGCCCTCACCACCGGGCTCCGCGGCTGGACCGGCTTCCGGCTCATCATCCTCCCCCAAGCCCTCCGCATCTCCACCCCACCCCTGGCAGGCCTGGCCGTCCTCGTCTTCCAAGGCTCCGCCCTCGCGTTCGTCATCGCCGTCCCCGAACTCATGTCCAAAGCCTTCGAAATCGGCTCCATCACCTTCGAATACCTCTCCGTCTACACCCTCACCGCCATCATCTACGGCACCCTCACCCTCATCTTCCTCGCAGCCGTCAAACTCCTCGAAAACCGCCTCGGACGCCACCTCCAACGCAACTAACACCACCGACACACACCAGGGCCGCTCCGTAAAGGTCGGTTCCAAGGGATCGGTTCCACCAAACCGAGAACCAAGCCGCACCAAAAGCACCACCTCCGTTCCCATCAATCGGGGTTCAACCCCATCAAAGAGATAGAAGAAAGAGTCACCATGTCGCGAACAACCCGTTCCCTCGTGCGCGTACTTTCGGCCGGCACCGCCGCCGGCCTGGTCGCCCTCTCCCTCGCAGCCTGCGGAGGCAGCGGCGACGCCTCCGCCGGCTCGGGTGACTGCACCCCGGCCCACAAGGACCTCAAGACCGTTACGCAGGGCGAACTCACCGTGGCCAGTTACGACTACTACCCCGCAACGAAGGTCGAAGGCGACACCGTCACCGGTCTCGAGGGTGACCTCATTGGCGAAATCGCCAAGATGGAATGCCTCAAGGTCACCGTCAGCACCTCCGGCGGCGCGGGCGCTGTCATTCCGTCCGTACAGTCCAAGCGCGTGGACATCGGATCCGGTAGCTGGCTTCGCACCAAGGAACGCAAGAAGATCGTCTACTTGAGCACCCCGCTCTGGAATGATCCCCAAGCGATCATTTCCAAGACAGGTCTGACCAGCGACAAGCTGGAAGGAAAGATCATCGGCTCGGTGGCCGGAAACCTTTACAACAACAGCCTGCAGCAGTGGCTCGGCGACAAGTTCAAGGTCTACCAGGACGACGAGTCCATCTACGGCGACCTAAAGGCAGGCCGCATCGACGGCATCGTGGCTTCTGCGGCCTCCGCCAAGGGCCGTTTCAAGGACGCCCCCATCGAAGGCGCCACCGTGGTGGATGTGACCCCGAATCCCAAGGTTCCCGAATTTGCTGCGGTTGGCCAGGTCATGCTGCCTTCGAGCCTGGACAACCAGGAACTCGGCAAGGCACTGGATGAGGACATCAACAAACTCCGCGAAAACGGGACCATCAAGAAGATCCTCGAAAAGTATGGACTGGACCCCGCCGTTGGACAGCCCGGAGCTCCCAACGAACTCTAAGGCGTAGAGCTAACGCGAGAAGGGCACTGGATTTCCATCCAGTGCCCTTCTCGCGTCCAGTTGAGTGTCCTCTTTGGCGCTCTCATAAGCCAGCCGTGGAGAGGGAAATCCGCGGATCTTCGGCTCCGGTCCCGAGCGGTTCAGTAGCCTCCACGGGTTCGAAGGTCGACGCCCCTAGATTGCGACGGGGACGGCTGGCCGGCGTGCCATGTCCAAAGCGGCCCCTGCTACTGGAGCGGCGATGACGCTGGGTCCCAGGAAAACAGCAACGAGGACACCGCCCATTGAAACATTGCCTGCCTGTTCGATTGCCAGGACAGGCAGCGCGACAAGGGAACCCGCCATTGCCGTTCTCTGTGGAATCGAAGCTGCCAAGTATCCAGAGGTGCTCAAAGTGATGCGATCCTTTCACGGTAATCAAAGTGCGCAACCCATGCCGCGGCTTAAATGCTTGACCGCCCGCGGCTGTCCGACTCGAAATCGGCATAGCGGCAGGCGGTCAGGCTTGTGTCCATGCTGGATGGTCAGAGAGCGCTGGCTAGCTCCACTGAACCCGCCTTTTGGACACCTTTTACTGGAGAGACCACAACAGGTGCTGTGCGGTCAGGAAGTTCGGGAAGTGCAGATCGATCGACGACGGCTGGGTAGCGTTCGCTGAGGTGGGAGACTGCGAGGTTCGTGCCAGTTTCCGCTGCGTACGCATCCACCCAGGCGAAAGCCAGATAGTGAAGCGTTTCGGGGTCTTCCGCGACGCTGGTAACGTATCCAACCACAGTGTGGCCGTCCGTCACTGGCGCTCCCGGGATGGCTGCATGGTGCTTGCTTTCCAGCGTTAGCCGAACCAGAACGCGGTGGCCCTTCCGGAGCCCTCCACGATCGGACGGGCGCGCAAGACCGGCTTCGTGAAGGTTATCCTGGGGCCCGTATTCTATGCCGAAGAATGGTGTCCCGTTCGCGATGCGTAGCGCCGAAAGGGCATCGGTCCCCACGGCCGAGATTCGCCATTCTGCTCCGGCTTCCAGTAGCAGATCCCACAGGAACAGGCCGTGTTCCGTGGCTGTATGCAGTGTCCAACCGCCTAGCCCGGTGGTTGTTTCGGCTACAACCCGGACCGGAATACCGCCCACGTCGAGGATGGGCGCTTCTGATGACGCATTTGCGGGCAGTGCCCCTCGGGTCACTGCTTCGAGAACTGATGCGGAGTCGGGACCCACGAGTACCAAGGCGATGGTTCCAGAAGAGACGTCCAGGATGCTGGTCTCCTGTAGGAAGGCCGTTTCGCGCTGGAGGTGCCAGATGTCTTCGGGAACGCTGCCGATGACCAAATAGCACTCGCTGGAAGTGCGGATAATCGTCAGGTCCGCCACGATGCCGCCGGAGGCGTTGATGATGAAGGCTGTAGTGGAGGTGTTGACGTGCAGGGAAAGCTCGTCGGACAAGAGTTCCTCCAGATGCCGCCTCGCACCAGGACCCCGGACTTCGAAAGCGGACACTGCACCGGCGTCGCCGAGGCCCACACTGGTTCGTGCGTTGCGCGCTTCGACGGAGATCCGGGGGGACCATCCGTTGGAGGACCAGGAGTCCCTGTCGACCAGCGAACCGGCGGGGTTCGTGCTCTCGTACCACAGGGGGCGTTCCCAGCCGCCGGGGGTACTGCCGAACTTGGCTCCAAGCGCCTCCTGCCGCAGGTAGAAGGGAGTCGTTGCGAACTTTCGCAACTGTTTGGTCTGCCAGCGCGGGTGGGCTACGTCGTAGACCTCGTCATAGTTTTCGCTGGCTCGGGCGATGCTGGCTGAACGTGTGAGGTGCGTTTGGTCGAAGCGGCGGAAGTCGAGAGTCGTCGTGTCGATCCCGGGGTCTCCTGTGACGATCCAGTCGGCGAGTACGCCGGCAACCCCAGCGGACTGTGTCAGCCACACGGATTCACCAAGCCAGAGCCCGCGCACGCCCGGGACCTCTCCCAACAGCGGGTTGCCGTCAGGGGTGAAGGAGAAGATGCCGTTGTAGCCGTCAACCGGCTCGCAGTTCGCTGCCTCCGGGAAGAGCCGTTGGAGTTCGGCCCAGCCGCCCTTGAGGTCTTCCCATGTCAAGGGGTGGATCGCCGGCTCAACGCCGGTCCGGGAATATTCTTCCGGACCCGCAATGTCTTCCTGTTCAAAAGGTATGACGCGGTGCTCGTAGCTACCCCACAACAAACGTTCTCCGTACTGCCGGAAGTACGATCCAGTGCCTTGGTGACGGATCATGGGCAGGTCAAGTTCCTGCTCATCGCTCATGCCGGCAAGGGTGGGCAGGACGCTGGTGGACGAAGAGCAGTGCTCCATGGGTACCATCGGCAGTTCCAGGCCCAGCAGTTTGCCCGAACCTGGCCCCCACAACCCGGCGCACACAACGACGACGTCGGCGTCCAGATGCGTCGTGCCTTCAGGAAGCCGTTCGCCCTTGCAGGGGTTGCCAGGCACCTCGGGTGTCCTGCGGACATTGACACCCGAGACCCGACCGTCGTCGATCCTGAAACCTGTGACCTGGGTGTGGCCAAAGAACCGCGCACCGTTTTCAATGGCGCGGCGCGCTTGCCATTCCACGGCGCGGACAGCCTTGACCACGCCGTCGGTCGGCGTGTGCAGGCCGCCCAGGACACTTGAAGTATCCAAAGCAGGGAACAATTCCGCGCACTCTTCGGGAGAAACGATGCTGGCTGGCACCTTCCAGGATTCGGCCAGGTTGTGACGACGGTGCAAGTACTGCATACGCTCCTCGTCGCAAGCGAGTTCGAGTCCACCGACACGCTTGAGGATCCACTGGCCATCCAGGGTGGCGCCGTCCAGCTTGTCCAACGTCCTGCGCGCGAGTTCCGTCATGACCGCCGAGCCGGTGGTTTGGAATGCGAAGCCTGGGGCGTGCGAAGACGATCCACCTGTCCGGTACAACGGACCCTGATCGACGACGGTGACCGCCTTCATCCCTTGACGGGTCAGGTCATCGGCCAATGCAGCACCAACAACACCTGCCCCGATGATGAGGATCCGGGTATCTGTGTCAATTCGGGCGTTCGCCACGGTATCTCCCTTGCGATAAGAGACGTCCACGTCTCAAAGAGTCACTGGTTGGTTTCCGCCACGTCGGGCTCCCTGACGGGAGCGTGGCGGTACCAAGATTTGGTAGCCGAACGCGGGATGGCCAGTCAGCGCATGTCGGTTGAATCACAGTATATGTGAGATATGTGATCACAAGCGACACTTTACGGAATCATTTTTCGGTACGTCGATTCTGCGGGGTCCTACGCCTCCGCGAGGCCATCCCGGAGGCAGGCGATGAAGTCTTCAGCGGCGGGTGAACTCCGCGGGCCGCGCGCGACATAGAGCTCGGTTTGAGGCTTCCCGGCGATCGGGCGTGTGGTGATCCCGGGCATGTGGAACCGCTGGATGGATTGGGGAAGGACGGATATTCCCAGCCCTGCGGCTACGAGTCCAAGGACTGTTTCCTGATGGATGGCTTGTTGTGCGACCAGTGGCGGTGTGGGCAGGTGTTCGATGAGACGGAGCACCCGCGAGACGAAACCCGGCATCAGCCGATAGGGAAAGAGGACCATGGGCTCCCCCTCGAGTTGCTCCGCCGAAATTTCGGAGCAAGCGGTCAATGCGTGGGTTTCCGGCAGCACGACCACCAGGTCCTCGGTTCCCAGCAACTCGAGCGCGAGCCCAGGGATCTGTCCAGGATCCCGAAGCAATCCAAGATCCAGCTCGCCGTCGAGCAATTGCTCGACCTGTTCGCCGCTGGTCAAGGGTGCCAAGACAAGCTCGACGCGCGGGCGGGACGCCCGGAACGCCCGGATGGCTTCCGGGACGGTGGTGTAGCTGGCCGAGCTGACGAATCCCAACCGCAACTTGCCGCTTCTGCCGGCAGCTACGTCCGCAAGGTCCCCGGCCGCTTCGTCTAGCCCGGCGAGGGCAGAAGCAGTTTTGTCCCTGAAGGCCTCGCCTGCAGGGGTGAGGGTGACGCGGCGGGTGGTCCGGTCAAAGAGTTGGACGCCTAGTTCGTGCTCGAGCCGCTTGATGGCCACAGTGAGTGGTGGTTGGGTGATGTGCAGGCGTTCGGCGGCCCGGCCGAAATGCAGTTCATCGGCTACCACCAGGAAGTAGCGAAGCTGTCGAAGTTCCATGACGTCGATTCTTTCGATCTACAGCAACAATCGCAAGTAAAAAGATATTGGACCCAAGGACGCCGGTGGTGAGTAACTGGATGCAGCGAGAAACCGCACCATGCAAACCCGAAGGAGCACTCCATGGAATCGTTCGAATACGTCGTTGTTGGGGCCGGCCTGTCCGGCGCGGCCACGGCCTGGCAGCTGGCCTCCCGGGGCCATGACGTGGCCCTGCTCGAACGGTCCACCCCGGCCAATGACGCCGGCAGTTCGCACGGTTCTGCCCGGATTTTCCGTTACGCCTACCCGGACGCTTTCTACACGGGCCTGGTCCAGGAAGCCAAGGCCGGCTGGGACGAACTGGCCCGGCTCTCCGGCAAGCAGCTCATCACCCCGCATGGCGCCGTGGACTACGGGTCCATCCGCCAACCCGAGCGTCTCGCGGCCGTCCTGGAAGCGCGCGGCATCGAGCACGAGCTCCTGACCGCGAAGCAAGCCCAGGACCGGTGGGGACAGATCGCCTTCGACACCGACGTGTTGTGGCACCCCGGCGCTGGCGTGATCGACGCCCACGAATCCGTCACGTCCATGGTGGACCAAGCGATCGCCCACGGTGCGGCACTGCACACCAACTGGGCCCTGGCCTCCATCACCGGAACCGCCGGGGACTACACCCTGACCTCCGAGGACGCCCGCACGCTCAAGGCAGGAAACGTGATCGTCGCCGCCGGCGGCTGGCTCCCCCACCTCCTGGGCGCCCTGTCCCTGCCCGCAGGGTTCCTCGCGAACATGCCGGCCTTCGAGGTCCGGCAGGAACAGGCCTACCACTTCCCCTACGTCGACGGAACCGACCCGGCTACCTGGCCCACGTTCATCCATAAACGCGAAGGCTGGCAGGCGTACGGCCTTCCCGGCGGCCGGGACGCCGGCTTCCGTGGCCAGAAAGTCGCCGAATACAACGGCGGCAAAATCCTGCCCTCGGCCGCGGACCAGGACGGACAGATCAGCGCCGAGAACCGCCGTCGGGTCATTGACTACGTCGAAAAGTACCTGCCCGGCGTCGTCCCCGAACCTTACGCCGAGACCACCTGCCTGTTCACCAACACCCCCACCGAAGACTTCATCATCGACCGCGCCGAGGGCGTCACTATCCTGTCCCCGTGCTCGGGCCACGGCGCCAAGTTCGCACCGCTGATCGGCCAGCTGGGCGCGGACCTCGCCACTGGCACCGGAATCGTCCCCGACCAGTTCCGCCTCGCCGTCCAGGCAACAGCAGCAGGAGCCCACGCATGACCAACACCACCGGCCACCTCACCAACCAGCCAAGCCCCACTAACCGGACAGGCACGACGGCGGCAACAGTCACCGGACTGCTCTCCGACATCGCCCACCTGGGCACCGACCCGATCCGCGGCGGCTACACCCGCCCCGTGTACTCCACCGCCGAACTGGACCTCCGGTCCTGGTTCATCGACCAAGCCACCGCCCGCGGCCTGGCCGTTGAAACCGACCGCAACGGCGCCATCTGGGCCTGGTGGGACACCCCCAGCGGGAACCGGACCAACGCCCTCGTCACCGGAAGCCACCTCGACTCCGTCCCCGGCGGCGGCCCCTTCGACGGACCCCTCGGCGTCGCCTCCGCCCTCGTGGCAGTCGACATCCTCAAAGCCCGCGGGACCAACCCAACCCGGCCACTCGCCGTCGTGGTTTTCCCCGAAGAAGAAGGCTCCCGCTTTGGTGTCGCGTGCCTCGGCTCCCGGCTCATGACCGGCGCAATCGACCCGGACAAAGCCCGGAACCTGCGCGATCCGGACGGCAACACCTTCGCCGACATCGCCCAAGCCAACGGCCTGGACCCACGCTTTGTGGGCAAGGACGAGGACCTGCTGGACCAGATCGGCGCGTTCGTGGAACTGCACGTCGAACAAGGCCGTGGCCTGATCGACCTCAACCAGCCCATCGCCATCGCCTCCTCCATCCTCGGCCACGGCCGCTGGAAACTGAGCATCACCGGCCAAGGCAACCATGCCGGAACCACCCTCATGGCCGACCGGCACGACCCCATGGTCGCGGCCTCCCGCACCGTCGTCGCGATCCGCGACACCGCGCGAGAACAGCCACACGCCCGGGCAACCGTTGGCCGGCTGCAACCCGTGCCGGGCGGTACCAACGTCATCGCCTCCCGCGTGGACTTCTGGCTCGACGTCCGCCACCCCGACGACGCCGTCACCGCCGCGGTGGTTGAAACAATCCGACAGCAAGCCCAGTACATCGCCGCCGAAGAGGGCTGCACCGTCACCCTCTCCGAGGAATCCCTCAGCCCCACCGTCCACTTCGACGCCGGGCTGCAACAACAACTCCAACTGGCCCTCCCGGACGCGCCCATCCTGGACACCGGCGCAGGACACGACGCAGGCGTCCTCTCCCCCTACATCCCCACAGCCATGGTGTTCGTCCGGAACCCCAGCGGCATCTCCCACTCCCCCGAAGAACACGTGGTGGACGAAGACGCCGAAACCGGAGCCCAGGCGCTGGCAGACGCACTCGCCGGCCTCATTAACTAACTGAATACCAGCACCCGCGCCGATCCGATCGGCGCGGGTGTTTTCCTCTGGCCCCAGAGAAACCCAAGATTTTCCGGGCCCCGCCCGCGTAATGCCTTGTCAAAGAGGACAAGGCTCCATTCGAGAAAAAGGAAACACGTGAATCCGGTCGCACCAGACCTGTACACCGTTGAAGGCACCAGTGAGACCGCTACACACAATGTGTGGCGCATCCGGGAGGATCTCTGGGAATACCTGACCTACACGGCGGAGAAAATGGGAGGTGGACATTCTGCCGAAACGAGGCGCCGGCTCAGCGAGGACATCCTTCAGGTCCTGGACAGGTTGGAACTGGTGGAAGGCCACTGGGCAACCCCTGGGCTGGCCGCCATTGAGGAACTCGGTTGTTGATCAACGACGGCGACCACGTCGCCCTGGGCGAAGCGATCGAGAGACTCAAAAGCCGGCGACGCCGGCAGGCACGTGTGGAGTCCTCTCGCGTATCCCCGTCAGCCCGTGAGGATGTATCTGACGGGCGTCCCCGCTTCGAAGTGCTGCTCGTGGATGACTGCACACCCGAGGACGGCGCCGCGTTCGTTCACCAGATGCTTGCCCAACGCCGGCCCCAAGACCCGTTTGTCTACGAGATCAACATCGTTCCAAGCTACGAAGATGCCGTTGCAGCCTTGCTGCTGAACACCGACATCCAAGCATGCATTATCCGGCCAGGCTTCAAGACACGCTCCCGAAGGCCGCTGGAGCAGGACATCAAGGACTTCGTGGCCGCCAATGGCCCCAACGATCTGGACCCGGCCCGCCCCATCCAGAGGATCCTCGCGTTGGCTGAGAAGGCCGCAGAACTCCGGCCTAGCCTGGACCTTTATCTGGTGGCCGGGGTTTCCATCGAAAAACTCGGCGGATCCCTCACCAGCCGCTTCAGCAGGATCTTCCTGCGTGCAGACAGCCTCGAACTCCACCTCTCCATCCTTAAAGGGGTGGGCGAACGCTACGAAACCCCCTTCTTTACCGCCATCCAGAACCACAGCCGCCGTCCCGGTGGAGTGTTCCATGCACTGCCCGTCTCCAGGGGCGGTTCAGTCTCCAACTCCAAATGGATCAAGGACATGGAAGAGTTCTACGGTTTGAACCTCCTGCTCGCCGAAACATCGGCCACCTCCGGAGGCCTCGATTCGTTGCTGGACCCTCACGGATCCATCCGGGACGCGCAACGCCTGGCCGCCCGTGCCGTTGGCGCCCGGCAAACCTTCTTCGTCACCAACGGCACCTCCACGGCGAACAAGATTGTCCACCAAGCCATCCTGGCCCCAGGGGATGTGGTCCTCGTTGACCGGAACTGCCACAAATCCCACCACTACGCCATGGTCCTGGCCGGCGCAAAGGTCGCCTACCTCGAGGCCTACCCGATGGATGAGTTCTCGCTGTACGGGGGCGTCCCCACGTCCTCCATCAAAAAGATGCTTCTGGACTACCGGGCCGCCGGCCGGCTGGACGAAGTGAAGATGATCGCCCTCACGAACTGCACGTTCGATGGGATCGTGTATGACGTCGAACGCGTCATGGAGGAGTGCCTGGCCATCAAACCAGACCTTGTCTTCCTCTGGGATGAAGCCTGGTTCGCGTTCGCCGGATTCCATCCCATCTACCGCCGCCGCACAGCCATGGCGGCCAGCCAGGCCCTCGAACAACGCTTCCAGGCTCCGGCGGCCCGCGAAAAATATGCCGCGCAAGCCGCCAAGTTGTTCGATCCCGTGACGGAAAAACCCCACAACGACGACCTCTGGTTGAGCACCCGCCTTGTCCCGGACCCTGACAGGGCCCGCATCCGGGTCTACGCAACCCAATCGACACACAAAACCCTCACGTCCCTGCGCCAGGGATCCATGATCCACGTCCATGACCAGGACTTCGCACGCCTGACGGAGGAGGCGTTCCGTGAGGCCTACATGACGCACACCTCCACCTCACCCAACTACCAGATCTTGGCCTCCCTGGATATTGGGCGCCGGCAGGCAGAACTTGAAGGCTGCGAGCTGGTACAGAAACAGGCCGACCTCGCTGCCAGCGTGGCGACGGCGATCGAACAGCACCCGCTGCTCAGAAAGTACTTCCGCATACTTAGCACCTTGGATCTCATCCCCGAAGAGTTCCGCACGGGCACATCGCCCATGCCACTGGTGGACGGTCTCGCCCGAATGGCCCAAGCATGGAAGGACGATGAGTTCGTAGTCGACCCCAGCCGGCTCACCATGTACATCGGCGCCACGGGCGTCGACGGAGACACCTTCAGGCACGAATACCTTATGGACGGCCATGGCATCCAGGTCAATAAGACCTCACGCAACAGCGTGCTGTTCATGACCAACATCGGCACGTCCCGCAGCTCGGTCGCATATCTGATCGAAGTCCTCGTCAAACTGGCCGAGTCATTCGAAGCAGCTGCGGAGTCCCGGAGTCCTCGGGCACGGACTGCGCATACCCGGATGGTCACCAGACTCACCAAGGGAGCGCCACCGCTGCCGGACTTCAGCAGCTTCGCCTCCAGGTTCCGTACCGACAAGTCGCTGCCGGATGGTTGCATCCGCACGGCGTACTTTGAAACCTATAAGCCCGACTCCTGCGAATACCTCACCGACTCAGGGGTCCGTAAGCGGCTGGCCGCGGGCGAAGAAGTGATCTCCGCAGCCTTTGTCACTCCGTACCCGCCAGGTTTCCCTGTCCTGGTTCCAGGCCAACTCCTCGACACCAACGTGCTCGACTTCATGGCGGCCCTGGACACCAAGGAAATCCATGGTTACGACAAACACCACGGGTACCGCGTCCTGCGGATACAACCGGATGCCCAACCAGGCCAGCTCTAGAAAAACGGACAGGGCGGCTGGATCCTCATGGATCCAGCCGCCCTGTTCGTTTCTTCGGGTCTTTGGGCCTTGTTAGTGGGAGAAGCCAGCTGCGGTTTCGCTCAGGTTCTTGCCTTTGGTTTCAGGTGCCAGCCACTGCGAGAGGATGGCACCGAGCAGCGTGAGTCCTGCAGCCACCAGCATTGTGGTTTGGGGTCCGTAGTTCGCCACCGACCAAGGGAGCAGGAAGGTGCCGGCACCCGCGCCGATGCGGCTGACAGCGGTCGCAAAACCGGTGCCAATCCCCCGGATTTCCGTCGGGAAGACTTCACCGGGGTAGATACCCGTCAGGGTGTTGTAACCGGCGTTGAAGAACGAAAAGAGCAGGAAGCACACCAGGACCACCCATGCGGGGGCACCTGCCCACAGTCCAATGACCAAGAGCAGCGCGAAGCAAAGCCACTGTGGAGGGACCGTGAGGAACCGGCGTCCGGCACGATCGATCAAGATGACGGTCAGGATCACTCCCGCAGTCGCCACAGCTGAAAGCCCCACTCCACCAGCGAGACCGTGGCTGAGCCCGTAGCCCTTGAGCACGCCTTCAGCAAAGGTGGCAATGGCGAAGTAGGGCGTGACGGCGCATAGCCAGAACATCGAACAGAACAGTGTGGCACGCCAATAACGGCGGGAGAAAAGCATCTTGAAGCTGCCCTGGGGGCGCGCCTGCTCGTGTTCGAAGTCGTCTGCGCCGCCGCCTGTCTCCATGTACCTGTGCGCGATCGCGCGGGCCTCGTCCCGTCGGCCCTTGTTCCAGAGCCAACGCGGGGATTCCGGAAGGCCAATCCGGGCAATGAAGAGGATCACGGCGGGGATCGTGCTCGACCCGAGGATGATGCGCCAGTCCACGGTGGTGGCGGTGGTCAGTGCGTACCCAACGATGAACGCGACCATGAAGCCGACATAGAAGGCTACCAGCGTCAGTCCCATGAGCCGGCCACGGAGCCGTGCAGGGGCGAATTCGGACATGAGGGGCCAGCCCACTGAGTACTCAACGCCCACGGCGATGCCCATCAAGAGCCGGACCAGGAACAGCTGCCACGGTTCGTGGACAAAGAATTGAAGGGCCGAGCCGACCACGAAAATGCCCATGTCGATCATGAACAAGGGTTTGCGCCCGAATTTGTCGCCCAGCCAGCCGCCGATGGGCGAGCCCACCAGGATGCCCACAAGGGAGGAGGCGACGATCAGGCCTTCCCACAACGGCGTGAAGTGCAGCTCAGTGGTAATGGACCCGATAACCGTTCCGATAATTCCCAGGATGTATCCGTCGAGGAACATGCCTCCCACGAGGACTGCCGTGAGCCGGGTGAGGAAACGCTTCTTGTAGGCGGCCGTCGCCGGGCTGTCCGGCAGGACCGTTTTGTTGATTACAGACACACATCGCTCCTAGCGCTGAGAGTGCAAGACATTGTTTCTCCTTCGTCGTTGAGGGATTGTGTTCAGTAAGGGCTGCCCCGCCCCGGCCACACTTTCAAGTTACCCGGCGATGCCTGGGTGTGTGGCTATCATCACATCCCAATGTAATCTGTGATCACATATCGTCAAAGGCTTGATGTAACACTCAGGTAAATTCGAGGTCACCATTCCGCCATAAAGAGCGGGACCCGAGGAGAACTTCTCCTCGGGTCCCGCAAGTCTGATTCGGTTAGGCGCCTCTGTTGTGTTCGAGCAAGGTTCTGCGCCTAGGACAGGGCCGAAGCCTTGGCTGCGTGAAGCTCAGCAATGCCCTTGGCGTCAGTCGGCTGCGTGCTGGCATTTTCCTCTTGCTCTTGGGGCGCCCAGATATCGCCAACAGTGAAGCCGTACGGGAAGGGATCGTCATGATCGAGAACCCAGGTGCTGAAGCCTGTGATCCACGCTTGCCCGCTGATGGTGGGCACTACGCCCTGACGGTCGTTGATGGTGACTTCCTCGACCAGCTCGCCGGTATAGACATTCCCGAGAATTCCTTCGTGACGGAATTGCTCGTTGAGTTCGAGCTCGCCTTTCGCGTGAAGCGTGGCCATCTTGGCACACGTCCCCGTGCCACATGGGCAGCGGTCCACTCCACCGGTCCAGGTGGCCGGATTGTCGAACTCAACGGGTCCGCTGGCAACCGTCACGGCGTTCTTGCGGTCTGCGTTGGGATTGTGGGTGAGTCCGGAAAGCTGCGAGATGGTGATGCCGATCCCTGGATAGTCCGGGTGGGCCACCGGAAGTTGGTCCTGGGCTGCGCGGAGGATCAAGGAGGAGATGCGGGTAATGTCCCGTCCGCGTTCCGGAACCAGGTCCAGGCCGTCGAACTGGCGGACATCGGCGATGACATAGAACATGCCTCCCCATGCCACGTCAACGGTTACCTTGCCAAGTTCGGGCACGTCGATAACCGCGTCAAGGTGCACCGCATAAGCGGGCACATTCTTGAATTTCACCTGCTTGACCTTGCCATTGCTGCATTCGGCTTCGATGGCAATGAGGCCTGCGGGAGCCTCCAAATTGAACTTCGTGACGGGCTCCTCCATGGGAATCATGCCCGTTTCCAGGAGGACGGTGGCGACGGCGATGGTGTTGCCGCCGCTCATGACCGGGTACTCAACCTGCTCCATGATGATGAAACCTGCCACCGCGTCGGGGTGCTTGGGAGGGACGACGAGGTTGCAGCACAGCGGCGGGTATCCGCGTGGCTCCCGGAGCATGAGCTTGCGGATCTGGTCGTCGTTCTCTTCGAGCCACTTCATTTGCTCGTACACCGTGTTGCCTGGAATGTGCGGCACACCGCCGGTGATCACGCGCATGGGTTCGCCGGAGTGGGTCTCTACAGCGTGGATCATTCGTTTGAAGGACATGTCAATTTCGCTTTGTTCGTTGGGAAATGTATGTGTAAGCGTGGGTTATCGGGCGAGGGCCGGCAACCAACCAACCCCTTGGGCAGTACAGCTACGACGCTTGTTCCGCCACTTGGCGAAGCCTGTCGAGGAGTGCAGGGTCGATGCCAACCTGCTCGGGGAGTTCCGTGTTTTCAAGGGCCGGAAGCCGGACCTGGTGCTCGGTCTGCAGATTCTCCAGTTGCTTATTGAGCCGCTCAACCGAGCCCACGAAGCTCGCAGGGTCGATGGCCAGCAGGAAGACACCAATGCCGGGAGAAGTGTCGCCGTGATCGAACGGAGCGGCGTCCATGGAGAACTTGGCACCCGAAAGGGTGGCCAATACCTCCACCAGCAAAGCGATGTTGCCGCCGCGATGTCCGCCAAAGGGAAGGAGGGTTCCGCGCAGGGCTTCGTCGGCCACAGTCGTAGGTTCTCCTTGGGAGTCCAACGCCCAACCCGAGGGAATGAGGTCGCCTGCCTCGGCAGCGCGTCGAATATTGACAAAGGCAGTGGACGATGAAGCCTGGTCGATAACAACAGGCAACTTCCCGGCACGCGGAATTCCGTAAGCCAAGGGGTTCGTGCCCAGGATGGGCTTCGGGGCGCCGCCGAGGGACATAAGGGAAGGGCTGTTGGCGGTGGCAACGGCTATGAAGCCTCGCTGCGCCAGGTGCCGTGCGTAGTAGCCCAGCTCGCCACAGGTGTAGGACCCGCGGATCCACATTGCTGCGAGGCCCGCTTCCCGGGCTGCGACGTCAAACGCCGGAGCTGCTTCCTCGAAGGCTACCTGTGCCAGTCCGCCGCGCGCGTCCGCATCGATGACGGCTGAGGCCAGCCGTCGGATGTCGGGCTCGGCTGTGGCGGCGATCCGTCCGGTTCCATATCCATCGATGTAGTCGAAAAGGTGCCCCACACCGACCGCCCGGTTGCCTACTTGTTCAGCCTCGACTGTGGCCCGGGCGAGGACGCGGGCCGCCCGGTCCCCTGCGCCCTGAGCCAGGAGTGCTCGCTCGCAGAGGGCAGCGAGTTCCTCGCTTGGAATAGTGGTGTTCAAGGGTGGGTCCTTTCAGGGTTTGTGCCACATGTGCCCGTCGGGGACGTCATTGTCAGGTAGCCGTCGACCTGAGGCCGCCGGGTCACCACCTGTCTGGCCGCGGTGCGCCATCTGGCCGTCCGCGGTCTGAGACCATGTGGCTGGAGTCATACTCAGAATGTAATCTGTGATCACATCTCAGTCAATGCTTCATTGAATTGGGTTAAGCCAGGCCCAAACATTGGGCAGGAAATGAGGGAACGCATGACCCAAAGCACGCATTCTAAAGCCCGGATTGTCCGGCCCGACAACGTTCCGCGCATCCCGTGGATCAACGGGGCCGGATACACTCGCCAAATTGGAAGTAGACGCAACGCGGCACTGGGCGATGGGTTCATATGGCGCCTGAGCTTGGCCGACCTCAACGGCGACTCAACGTTTTCCTCCTTGCCTGGGATTGACCGGATCTTCACGCTTGCCAGCAGCGGACACGTCGAGCTCAGCATCAACGGACAGGCTCATCAACTCGGCTTTGGAAGGACCGCAGAATTCCCAGGGGATGCGGACGTACACATCCGCATGGTGGATCAGGGCCCACACCTGGGCTTGAACCTCATGACAAACCGCACCGCCGCCGTAGGCGCAGTCACCACAAAACGACTCGACGGTCCGGTCCTGCTCGACCCCCGATCAGGAGTCGTAGCCGTCACAGTACTGGATGGCTCCGCCTCACTGAGCAGCCGGCGCAGGCTGGATCCCCTGGCGACGTTGATTCTGGATAGTGGCGCCGAAGAGCTTTTCGCACGCAATTGCCTTCTGGCGATCGCCACGGTTCGGAACAATTCAAGGGCAACCAGCGGACAGTATGGTCGGGCCAACAGCCCTGGCCTGCGCCACGCGGCGGGTGTGGACTAGTCGGTCTCTACCGCAGAGAACATTCGGGAAGATAGCTCTTGTGTGATTTGTGATCACAAGCTAATGTGGTTTGCACAACACTCAAAAGAGGTTGGGCCAGTAGAAACGAAACACGCCGCCGCATCCAGGAACGGTCGGTCCCCATCCGCGGCTTCGCGGCGAACCAGGAAGTGATTCATGCCGAACAAACTTCTTCTGCAGGTCGCAGAAAACAAGAAACTTGAAGCCATTGCCACGCGCAACCGCTTCACCCGCCCCATCGTTGACCGCTACGTCGCAGGACGCGGCGTGGAGGAGGCATGGACTGCCACCAAGTCACTCAACAAGTCCGGCATTGACGTCAGCCTCGACCTCCTGGGCGAATCGGTCCATGACCTGGAACAGTCCAAGCAAGCAACCAAGGAATACCAGGGCGCCATCGAGAACATCCGGAACCAGGCTCCTGGCTCCACCGTCTCGGTCAAGCTGTCCCAGCTGGGAATCATGATCGATCCCCAGGAGTGTGCCAATAATTTGAAGGCGCTCCTGAATGCGGCAGCCACCAACGAAGCAACGGTGGAAGTGGACATGGAGCACAGTTCGGTGGGCCGCGACACCCTCGCGATTTTCAAAAGCATCCTCCCGGACCACCCCACTACCCGCGTAGCGATCCAGGCCAACATGCGGCAGACCCCCGAAGACCTGCTGTCGTTCACGGACATCAAGCCACGGATCCGGTTGGTCAAGGGTGCCTTCGATGAAACGTCGGCCGCAGCACTGAACAGCGCGGAAGAAGTCACCGAACAGTACAAGTATCTGGCCCGGTGGGCGCTGGAACACCTTCCGGACCCGGCGTTCGGTACCCATGATGACAAATGCATCGACGTCATCAAGGAACGCGCGGCCGAACTCGGCCTGGGAAAGCGGGACTTCGAATTCCAGATGCTGTACGGCGTTCGCCGCAAGCTGCAGGACGAACTGGTCCGCGAGGGGTACAGGGTCCGCGTCTACCTCCCCTACGGCACGCAGTGGTACCCCTACCTCATGCGTCGCATGGCCGAGAAGCCCGCTAACCTGCTCCTGTTCCTCCGCTCCCTCATCGGAGGATAAACGGCACTTTCGCGTAAGCTGGTCTGTGATCAAATATCACCAGCGATCTTGATGTGGCAGTCGGAGGAGTAACCATGAGCGTCCAAACAACCAGTCCCGTCACCCCCACACTGGTGGCGGACCAGGTTTATGAGGTTCTGGAAAACGCCATCCTGACCGGCTCCCTCGAAGCAGGTTCGCCCCTGAGGGTTCGCGACTTGGCGGGCATGGTTGGCACAAGTGTCATGCCTGTCCGCGAAGCGATCCGGCGTCTCGAAGAGGCGGGCCTTGCAACACGCATCCCCCACAAGGGCGCCGTCGTCAAGACCTTTACAGCAACAGAACTGATCCACATTTACGATGTCCGAACCATCCTTGAGGTCCAAGCGGCCACACAAGGTGCGCCCAACGTCACTGAGCGGGACGTACAGGCCATGGAAGTGGCCTGCGGTCACATGCTGCAGGCAGTTGCCGAAGGGCGCATCGTGGATGCCTTGGATTTCGATGAAGAAGTCCTCAGGACCCTCTACCAGGCCTCCGGAAATCCTGTCCTCGTCAGCACGATCGAACAATTGTGGCTTCAGTGCCGGCCCTACAAGGTGATTGGCGCAACGGAGGCCGTAGCAAAGAACGACAACACCCTCTGGACACCGCAACCGGCGCTGGTCCAGGCGTTGCTCGACGGAGACACCGCCGCAGCAACCACCATCACCGCAGACTCCCTCGCCAGCGCCCTGCGCAGGCTGGAGCTGCGGCTGGAAACCCACTAACCAACCCGCGACTGCACGGTCCGGGAAACACTCAAAGGAGACACCCAGAAAATGTCATCTCAGTCCATCGCCGTTTCTGGCAACTTCAAGGTTCCCACGCCCTATAACGAACCTTCCCGTGAATTCCGTCCGGGCTCACCGGAAGCCGCCTCCGTCAAGAAGGTCATCGCGGAGGTAACCTCCAGCGTCCGCGATATCCCCCACGTGATCAACGGCGAACGGTCCATGACCGGCGAACTTCGCGACATCACCGCACCCCACCGCCACTCACAGGTACTGGGCCGCATCCCCACCGCCGATGAAACCGTCATCCAGGCAGCCATCGACTCCGCCCTTGCAGCCCAGCAGGGCTGGTCCCGAACTCCGTGGTGGGAGCGCGCAGCCATCTTCCTCCGCGCCGGCGAGCTTGCCGCGGGAAAGTACCGGGATGAACTGGTAGCGACCACCATTCTCGGTCAGTCCAAGACCTTCCACCAGGCAGAAATCGACGCCGCGAGCGAAGTGGCCGACTTCTTCCGCTACAACGCCCACCTCGCCCAGCAGATCTTCGCCGATCAGCCGGCATCGCTGCAGGGTGAAGGCAACACCCTCGACCAGCGGGGTCTTGAAGGCTTCGTCCTCGCCATTACCCCGTTCAACTTCACCGCGATCGGCAGCAACCTGCCCACCACCCCTGCCCTCATGGGCAACACCGTGGTGTGGAAGCCGTCCGAGAAGTCGGCCCTGAGCAACGATGTCCTGATGCGCATGTTCGAAGAAGCCGGCCTTCCTCCGGGCGTCATCAACCTGGTCCACGGCTCCGGCCGGCTTATTTCCGACTACGCCATGGCCCACCCCGACTTCGCCGGCCTGAACTTCACCGGCTCAACCGATGTGTTCCGCAGCCTCTGGAAGAAGGCCGGAGACAACATCGAAAAGTACCGCTCCTTCCCCCGCCTTGTCGGCGAGACCGGCGGCAAGAATGCAGTCGTTGCCCACCCCTCCGCCGATCCCGGCGCCCTCCGCGCAGCCCTGATCCGCAGCTCCTTTGAATACTCCGGACAGAAGTGCTCCGCATCCTCGCGCGCCTATATCCCGAACAGCATTTGGGCGCAGATCAAGGACGAACTGGTCGAAACCACCAAGTCCCTGCGCCTTGGCGACCCTGCCGAACACGAGACCTTCACCGGCGCCGTCATCGATGAAGTCTCCTTCCGTAAGCTCGGAGAGGCCATCGACAAAGCGAAGGCCCTCCCGAGCCACACGCTGCTGGCCGGCGGCAACGTTCACGGCGAAGAAGGCTGGTTCGTTGAACCCACCATCTTCGAGACCACCGACCCCCACGCCTTCACCATGAGCGAGGAATTCTTCGGCCCGATCCTCACTGTCTACGTCTATGAGGACCAGGAATGGGAGTCTGTACTTGATCTGGTGGACCAGACCAGCAACTACGCCCTTACCCAGTCCATCTTTGCCAACGACCGCCGCGCCGTTTCGCACGCCTTGGACAGGCTCCGCAACTCCTCGGGTATGACGTACATCAACGACAAGCCCACCGGCGCCCTCATGGGCCAGGTGTCCTTCGGCGGTGGCCGCGCTTCCGGTACCAACGACAAGACCGGCTCACGCCTTGCCTTGCAGCGCTGGCTCAGTGGCCGGTTCATTCACGAGAACTTCTCCCCGTCCTCTGAATGGCGCCAGCCGTACATGGCCCAGTAAGCAGGAGCCATTAGCCGGCTGGGTGCGCGCCTGCGCACCCAGCCATCCAACCGCCGTCGGACTCCCTCGCAACGACCCGCACGGCAACCGCAGCCGTCGCCCGATTCTCCCGGGCGGCGGCTGTTGCCCTCTCTTTGGCCTTCCACACCGTGACGGAAGTACTCCCATGAAGAAGCGAATCCTCAACTACAAGCAACCGGCACCCGGTGCGTCCGCGCAGTCCAGGAAACGCGACGAACGCGGCACTGCGATGTCCATATTGCTGCTCTTCGCCCGGCACCGGAGCCTGAGCAGCGCGCAAATTGGCAGCCTCCTCCGGATCCCGACATCCACCGTGTACCGGCATCTGCAAACCCTCCTTCAGGCCGGTTTCGTCGTGGAGAGCACGGCTGTTGGCCGCTACTCAGCCGGGCCGGAAGTCGTCCGACTCGCGGACAACTACCGCCAGGAATCACTGGCACAAGGCGCCATCCGTAACAGGCTGGAGCAACTCTCACGGGACACGGGCGAACTGGCCGCCTTTCTGGTACAAAGCGGTGACGAAGCCCTTTGCGTGGAGTCGGTGGAAAGCGAACACATACTCAGCTGCAGCTACGCTGCAGGACGATCCAGACCACTTTTGAACGGTGCAAGCGCACGAACCATCCTGGCTTTCCTCCCGGAAGATGAGGCCGCTGAAGCTCTTGCCGGACGCTTCCTGAACCGGGACGAGCACACGAGCATCGAAGCCGACCTCGCCAGCATCAGGGAACATGGTTACGCCACGAGCTCCGGGGCGTTGGCTCCGGGAGTATGGGGAGTCAGCGCGCCGGTCTTCAACGACGCCGGGGTCTTGGCTGGCGTGATCACCACCATGGTGCCGCAGGAGCGCGCAGACGACGGACCCAGCCGGGAACGCTTTACAAGCTTGACTTGTGCGGCCGCCTCTGAGCTGAGCCTCACCGCAGTGCCGGGATGATCCAAGAGAAGAACGACGGCGGGACTCACCATTTGGTCCTTTGGTGAGTCCCGTCGTCGTACTTCAGTGGACGCATGGCTCTTAGCGCAGGCGCGTGAAAGCCCCCGCGCATCCTGGGTTTCCGGTGATGGCGATGCCCCGTTTCATGTGAAGATTACGGCACGTGGCCCGCAGGCATCCGCCCGGTCAGTAGCGCAGGTCCAGCCGGCCGCTCTGGCCCGTGTCTGCATGCCAGCAGAACGGGCATTTTAGATCTGTGATCACACATTACACAAGGTTAAATCTCAGATTCCAAAAATTGCTCAGGACCAGCGTGTAGTGTCGCCGCTGGCTCCGGCCAGTCATAAGATCAGCAGTATGGCTGACAAGAAACTGGACGAGGCTGCGCCCTCCGCCCCTGGCGTACCCCGAATCAACGCTGGCGTGCTTTCCGTCACTCCGACGCTAGTGGCGGACCAGGTCTACGAAGCCTTGCGGTCAGCGATCCTCACCGGCGAACTGGCCGGCGGTTCTCCACTCCGTGTGCGTGACGTCGCCGACATGGTCGGAACCAGCGTCATGCCGGTCCGGGAAGCCATTCGTCGACTAGAAGAGAGCGGACTCGCGACCCGCGTAGCCGCCCACCGCGGGGCCGTGGTCAAGGAATTCACCGTTGGGGAACTCATCCACATCTACGAAGTCCGCGCGACGCTGGAAACGGAAGCCGCCCGTCGGGGAGCCGCCAACGTAACCGATGCCGACGTCGAACGCATGGAGGCCGCCTGCACCCGCATGAAGAAAGCGGTGGCCGAACGAAGGGTCTGGGATGCTTTGGACGATGACGAAGACCTCTTGAGGACGCTGTATAAAGCCGGGGGCAACCCCGTGTTAATGGACGTCATCGAGAACCTTTGGCTGCAATGCCGTCCCTATAAAGTCATCGGTGCCAGCGAAGCCATCGACCACAACGACCAGAGCCTCTGGACCCCGCAACCCGACATTCTCGAAGCCGCCCGGTCACGCGACGCGAAGGCAGCAACCCGACTCACCAAGCTGTCCTTGGCCAGCGCACGGAAGCGGCTCGAGAAGAGGCTTGAAGGGTAGTAGCCCTTGCGAATGCTCTAGGCCTGGTCGTACAGGGATCCGGGTTACCGAGACGGCGACAGGTTGTATCAGTGCGAACGCGCCGGGCCGCCTGTGATCCGCGCAGCGATCACCTACTTGCCGACTCTCGTGTGGGTTTGTGGGGTCGGCTAGTCCGTTTCCGGCCCCGTACAAAAGAAGCAGTCCGGCCCGTCGCAGGAATCTTCGCCGGCTTCCGCGAAAGCTTCTGAGGGATTAATTATTTCAATTGTCACAGTAAACAATCCTCACTAGATAGGAAGGGGACCCCGCCTCGTCGCGCGAACGCCCCTCGGCTCACAGTGGGAAGCAAGTCCCCACGACAATCAAGGGTCAATGGAGCCGGTCAGCGCAGGTATGCCGAGACGGTTCATCGTGCCAGCAGAACGGACAATCGAGAGAGAGTTCCCTTCCTGTAACCGGTCCACGTCCACCGATCTGCTGCCTCGCGCGCTGAATCCTGAGGAAGCATCCCGCATCCGTCCGCCCGAGCCCCCACCATCAGAACAGCTGTGAGTCAATGCTAAGCCCCAGCGGTGGCGTGAGCTTGTACCACACCCCGACTTGGCGTCACGGCAAGAAAGAGATCAGACCGTGGTCAAAAACAAAAACAGACATAGGTTCGCACACTGTGCGACCCGACAAAACGGCTCTTCGGTGCCGCGTCAGGGCGGAAATCTCATGGCGCAACCCAATGAAACAAAAATCTCCCAAAGTCATGTCGCACCTGATCCCTTGGCCCATGAAGATGTGTAGGCCCACTCCGGACTTACCGGACAGAACAGAAAGAAGGAACCCGAATGACCCCAGTTCAAAGCACGCGGAGCGCCCACACGCCAGGGCACTGATCCCGCTCTCCCACCCCAACTGAACAGGCCGCACCCGGGGGGGGCAGGCACCATCCGGGACCGTGAAGCAGAGGCACAGGTCAAGCTTTGTACACACTTAAAAGCAATAACCCCTCTGACGAGGGGTTATGCCGTGCCCGAGGTGGGACTCGAACGCGATTCCCGGCCTTGTAAACACTGGGAACCCGCGGAAACCGGGCCAGTCCGGCGGCAGTACCAGCCAGTCCGAGGCGGAAAGTGTGGACATTGTCCACACTTCCTTTTTGCCCGTCGACCACGGCCGCTCGGTGGCCCCGAATGACGCACCAAGCATCGCGGCGAACCCTGAACGGGGAGTTGGGCGCACTGGGACTTCGCAACCCAGACGCGGGCAAGAAACCTTCATCGTTTCACCTCCTTTCGCGCTTCCATGGATCATCAGAACCCTTGCCACATGAAGTTCCTCCGACGCCTTGGGGTACCGCTTCGGTACCATGGGGTCATGGCTATGAATCTTCGTGTTCCCGAGGACCTCGATCGCCGTTTGGAGAAACTGGCCGCCGAGGAACACACGTCCAAGTCAGCGCTTTTGTTGCAGGGTGCTGAGCTGGTCCTCCAACGCCATGCCCGTCGCCGTGAAATCAGTGAGGGCCTCGATTTCGTCATGAGCCACGATGCTGAGCTGCTGACACGCCTTGAAGACGCGTGACCGCATACCTTAACATCGAGGACGCCCTCCAAGTTGTTGACCGGTACGGCTTCCATATCCGCGACGTAGGCCTCCTCGCCTCCGCGCTGGCAAGACCCGCGACAACTGTCATGGGCACAGAAGCCTATCCGGAACTCCCCCTCAAGGCAGCCGCTCTGTTGGAGTCCGTCGCGAGGTTTCGCTCACTCGTCGATGGGAACAGGCGCACCGCGTGGACGCTAATGGTGTTGCTGCTCTGGATCAACGGCTACAGACACAACTTCACCACCGATAAGGGCTTCGAGCTCGTCGTCGGAGTCGCCAAAGGCACCATCACACTGACGGACTCAGCCACCGAAATAACCCAGCATCTAGTGCAGCGATAGCCCCGCTTCCGGAGAACACAGCAGAGCCCAGCTGACGCGGGACTCTACAGCGGCCACTCCCGAGCCAAGCCCCAGCCTTGCCGGCAACCGTCAATCCCACGCTGAGTTGAAGCCGCGCGATCGTAGTCTCACTTTGAGCTGGATTCGGCGTTGGGGGACCAGATCCACGAAGAACGGCCGTATGCTACGGGGACTCAGCAGTGAACCTCACGGCTACATATGGACGTCCGGGCAGCGGAACGTCCACACGCCCCCCGGCGCCGCGAGCAACCGTTTGGGTGGTCATGTCCCAGGTGTTGATGACGTCAACCGTGTAGGAGCGGTGGGGATTCAGCACAAAGAGGTGATGGTTTGGTTGTGTGTGCCCGAGGTACGAAATGAACAACTCGTCACCCACTCCAGCGGTCGGATACGCCCAGGAACCAGCCGCCGGCTCCCACCCCGCCCCTGGCGCTGCCTCCATGATTTCCCTCAGGAACGCGATTCGTGCGGCGCTCTCTCCGTGGATGTCGCCTCCTGTTGACCACCAAATTTCGTTGTCGGGGTGGCCGTAGGTCTCTCCGTGACCGGCATAGCCTCCGCGGACGGCCGCAGCCCAGTGCCGGCGTGTTAGCTCCTGAGCAGTGAGGTCTCCCCAGGGGTACTGCAGATTTCCCTCGTAGCCGCATTCGTCTATGACGACGGGTTTTCCCCATCTCTTCCGCCATTCTTCCGTGCGCTCAACCTCGGTGTTTTGGATGCTGGCATGGGTGATCCATGGGCGCTTGTGGTCGTAGAACTCCAGGCAGTGGTGGATGGAGCGGAGATGGTCGGCGGGGTCCGATTCCTTGACCAGGGTTCCCAGGCGTTCCCAGTCGTCTTCTGTTTTCATGACCATGACGTCGTGTTCGTTGGCCAACGACCACCAGACATTTGAAAACGACGCGAGCCGCGCGACAGCGTATCGAACATACCGGTCGTCGTTTTCGACGCCCATGTCTGAAGATGTCAAGCGTTTTTGGCCCCAGGGTGACGGTTATGTGTGGCCCCACTTGAGATAGCTTGGGCGGCGTGTTGTCACGCGTGTGAGCATG